>JBCBAV010000113.1:0-12831 GCA_038532285.1 Pseudomonadota bacterium
CGGCACAAAAGTAAACGCGGGCTTGGTGTCCTTGATGTTATCGGGCGCGTCGATGAACCCTTGGGTCGCCGACACCTCGACAAAGATATCCTCGCGCTGCCCGGGCGGATAATCGCCCAGATCACAGGTCAGCGCCTGCCCCTCCAGCACGCAGCGGGGATCGGCGCTCAGCACCGTCAGCGTCGCGGGCACCATGTCGCGCATGACCACGTCGGCAATCTCGCTCTTGCGCGAGGAATTGCGCGCCCGGTACCGGATTTGTGCGGTGTCCCCCACCGCATCCAGATCGCCCATAAGGCGCTCGTTCACCAGCACCGCAGGCGCGCGCAAATCGCCCAGCGTCACCGGTTTGAAACTGATCCAGACATTGGCCAGCAATGGGAACAGGACCACCGAAAGCACAACCAGAAACGTTGGTAGCAGCAGCAGATAGGCAAAGCGCATCTCGCGCTTAGCCAGCGGCCCAAGGCCTTTGGGTGGGGTCGGTGTCGACATTATGTGCCCGGATCGAAACGGGACCGGGGGCGCGCGGCCCCCGATCCCAAAGCGGCTTAGCCGCCCATCAGCGCCTTGTGCTCGGCCACGATCTTGTCCGCGGCTTCGTCCACCGACAGCTCACCATCGGTCATCTCGCGGATGACCCGCGACATGATCTGGCTGTTGATGATGGTCGATGCGGCGGCCAGCTGGCCGTCCTCAACGCCCCAGCGATCACCCACCGACAGGCCCGCGACGATGTCGTCGATGACCTGCTGCGGATAGATGTCGCCCAGCGGTGCCTTGCGGTCCACACCGACATCAAGGCCCGCCCAGGTGGCCTCGTACTCGGTCGATCCGGCCTCGGGACCCTTGCGCACCGGGAACTTGCCCTCGGGCGCCTGGCTCAGCCACTGGCCATAACCTTCGGACAGCAGGAATTTCACGAACTCCTGCGCGACCTCGGTGTTCGCATCCGCCGTGATGCCCATGTAGCGCACGTCGGACCACGCAGCACCGTCACCATTGCCGGGACCTGCCACCATGGTGGCAAAGCCGGTGTTGCCGGCCAGTTCGCGGGTGGTGGGATCGTCGTTGATGGTCACGGGCGCACTGTCGCGCAGACCGCCCAGTTCATCGAGGATCGAGGGCGACCAGATCACCATCGCCGCCTTGCCGTCCAGATACAGCTCGCGCGACTGCGACCAGTAGAGGTCCCCGTCGGGCGAGGCCGCGACCAGTTCGTTGTACATCTCCAGCAGCTGCTTGAGGTTCGTGGTGTCCTCGTTCACCGACCCGTCTGCGTTGACGGGGCTGTAGCCCGTGGCCAGCGACAGATGCTCGATCAGCTGCATCATGTAGCCTTCGTCGATCTTGGTCGCCGCGACAAAGCCGTACATCTCCGGCGGGTTGTGCAACGCAGCCATACCGGCGCGGATGGCGTCAAACGACGTGGGCGCGGCCAGACCGTTCGCCTCGAACAGGTCGTTGCGATAGACGACCATCTGGGTCCAGCCATCGGTCGGCACCGAAACGATCTCGCCATCGGCGGACGCCATGCGAATCGGACCCGATGCAAAGGTATCGATGCCCAGATCGTTCACCACCTCGTCCGCGGCCGCGGTGTCCAGCAGGCCCGCCTCGGCATAGGGCAGCAGGTGCTGCACGGTATGGTTCAGCACGTCCGGCAGATCGCCAGCAGCAAAGGCGGCGGTGGCGCGCGTCTGGATGTCGCTTTCCTCCACCGGGATCAGCTCGACCTCGTGGCCGGTGGCCGCGGTGAACGCCGCTGCCATCTGTTCCTGGATCGCCATGCGCTCTGGCTGCACTTCCATCGTCCACACTCGGATCGTGTCGGCCTGTGCCGCACTCATCAGCGCGGTCGACAGCAGCAGGCCGCCGATCAGTTTCGTTGTCCGTTTCATGTTGTTTCCTCCCTGATTGAAACGTCTGTCATGGCCACGCTCTTGGGCGGTGGTCCATCGGTCTTGCGCCGCACCAGATGGGCGCGCTGCAATTCTTGTTCGGTGCGCGGGTCCGCGCCGTCGATCAGCGACAACAGCATGTCGCCCAACCGGCGCCCCGCGCGGGCCTGCGGCTGCGCCATGGTGGTCAGCGGCGGGTTCGCATGCACCCCGAAATGCACCCCGTCATAGCCGATCACCGACACGTCCCGCCCCGGCTCCAGCCCGCGGTCGCGGATCGCCGCCAACGCGCCCAGCGCCATCTCGTCCGAGGCACAGACAATTCCCGTGGGCGGTCGCGGCAGATCCATCAGGATCCGTGTTGCCGAAGCACCCCCCGCATCTGAAAACTCCGCCACCTGCAGATACCCCTCGGGCACCTGCAAAGCATTCAATCGCAGCCCGCGGCGATAGCCATCCAGCCGCTGCTGCGCAAAGGCATTCTGCAACGGGGCACAGATCATGGCGATGCGGCGATGCCCCAGATGCACCAGATGGTTCACCGCCGTGACAAACGCCTCCTGCCCATCCACATCATACCACGCATAGGCATCGCTGGATGCCGTGCGCCCATGCACGACAAACGGGCATCCCATCTCCGTCAACAGCTTGATGCGCGGATCGGTCTTCAGCGGGCGCGACAGCACCACGCCGCCAATCCGGTTCGACCGGATCAGCTTGACCAGCGTTTCCTCATCGCCCGCGCCAGCCTCGGATTGCACCACCAACAGGTCCCAGTTCCGCACGGCCAACGCATCGCTCAGCCCCGCCAGCAACTCGGCCACAAAGGGCGGCACATGCGCACCCAACTGTCGCGGCATCAGGTAACACACCGTCTCGGGCGTCCCGATCGACAGCCGCCGCGCCGTCTGATTGGCGCGGTAGCCCAACCGATCCGCAGCCGCACGCACCCGCGCCCGGGTCTCGGCAGAGATATCCGGATAGTCGTTCAACGCACGGCTCACGGTGCCAACCGTCAGCCCCAGATGCGTGGCCAGCGCCTTTTGCGTAACGGGCATCGACAGCCTCCCCTGAGCGTGAACGCTAACCGAAACCGGTTTCGGTGATCAAGCCTCAAGTCACCCTCGCATCGCACGATCCGCGCAAATTCACGCCGCAATCCGGCAATGTCCGGGGGCTTGCGCCAGTATTTCTCTGCCGACATGCCCAGCACGGGCGCCGAGCCACAGACAATCACTTCCAATAAAATTGGCGCAAAATCAGCATATTGAATAGCCACGTTTAACCATCACATAAGCCCTACGACGGCTAACCCGGCCCGCTAGCCCACGCCCACCCGGCCAAACCGCACCGCTCCGACAGGTCGTTTGCAAACCGCCCCGCTTCGCAAACCTGCATGACAGCGGCCCGCCCGCACGCCACGCTTCGTGCATGAGCCCGACCGACACCACCTCGACCGCCCCGCCGCGCGCCCGCGCCGGTGGACGCTCCGCCCGCCGCGCCCTACGCGCTGCCCGCGATTTCACTATGCTGCCGGGCCTCGAAAACACGCTGCCCCCTTGCGAGGTGATGGACGCGGCACAAGTCGACAAGATCGACGCCGCCTCCATGGACATCCTCGAAAACGTCGGCGTGCAGTTCCGCGATCCCGTGGCCCTCGCCGACTGGCGCGCCGCCGGTGCCAAGGTGGTGGACGAGATGGTCTATCTCGACCGCGGCCTCGTGCGTGATCTCATCGCCACGATCCCGTGCGATTTCACCTACACCGCCCGCAATCCCGCGCGCTCCCTGCGTCTGGGCGGCAGGCACGCGATGTTCGTGCCCATGACCGGCGCGCCCTACCTGCGCGACCTCGACGACGTGCGCCGCAACCCCACGCTGGGCGATCTGGCGATGTTCCACAAGCTCAGCCACATGCTGCCTGCGATGCATTCGTCCGCGCACCACATCGTCGAACCCTACGACCACCCGATCAGCCACCGGCACTTGGCGATAACCTATTCGTCCATGAAACACTCGGACAAGACGTTCATGGCGATGACCACCAGCCCCAAGAACGCCGAGGACGTGATGGACATGTGCGCCATCCTCTTTGGCGAAGAGTTCCTGGACACCCACCCGGTCACCACCGGCAATTGCAACGGCAACTCGCCGCTGGTGTGGGATGAAACCATGCTGGGCGCGATGCGCGCCCTGTCACGCCGCAACCAACCGGTGCTGTGCTCGCCCTTCGTGCTGGGCGGCGCCAATACGCCTGCGTCTGTTGCGGCGTCCGTGGCGCAACTCAATGCCGAGGCGCTCAGCGCGCTGGCCTACACGCAGGTGATCCGCCGCGGCGCGCCCGCAATCTACGGGCACTACCTGTCGACCGTGTCGATGCGCTCAGGCGCACCCATGGCAGGCACGCCCGAGATCAGCCTGATGAACTTCATGATCGGCCAGATGGCGCGGCACTACGGCGTGCCTTGGCGCACCTCGAACACGCTGGGCGGGGCCAAGACATTCGACGCCCAAGCAGGCTATGAAAGTGCCACAACCCTGTCCTCGGTCATGCACGCAGGCGCCAACTACATCTGGCATTCCGCAGGCTGGAACGAGGCCGGGATGCACTGTTCCGTCGCCAAATTCGTGGTTGACGCCGAACAATGCGCCATGGCCTACCGCATGGCCCAAGGCCCGCAATGGGATGATTTCGACGCAGCACTTTCGGCGGTCCCCGACATCGGCCCCGGCGGCCACTACCTCGGCCACCCGCACACGCAGGACAACTTTCAGACCGCGTTCTTCATGCCCGAGCTTTTTGACAACAACTCCATCGAACAATGGACCGCCGAAGGCAGCAAAGAAATCACCGAACGCGCCCTCACCCACGCCCGCGCCCTGCTGGCTGATTACGAGGAACCGACGCTGGACCCCGCCAAGGACGAAGAACTGCGCGCCTACATCGCCCGCCGCGAACGCGAAATCCCGGCGGCAGATGCGCTGAACACGGAGCACTAGGCAGCGCACCGCCGCTTGCCCACCATCGTGCGCGCCAGCACCCGGAGCCGCTACTCCACCCCCGCGCGCCACTCCTTCACCCGCAGCACCGCGTTGCCGCCCAGCGCCTGCACCGGCGCAGGCGGCAGGCGCGCGGGCGCGTCCTCGGCGCCAAAATGCCGGGTGATCGCGCTCTCGACCCCGCAGGCCAGTTCCGCCGCCCCGATCCCCGTCAACGTACCGCGCGCCGTGCCCAGCCCGTTCTGCACGCAGCCTGCAAACAGCCCGTCATCCAGCCGTCGCATCACCGCAACCCCGTTGCGGCTCAGGCACAGATGCCCGGCCCAGGCGTGTTCCATCCGCATGCCCGCAAGCTGCGGAAACCGCGCGTCAAACCGGCGCTGCATCACCCGTGCGGCCCGCCGCACATGGCCCGCGCCCACCCGGCAGCCCGGCGCCAGCGTCGCACAGGTGCGCGTGATGATCCGGTTGCCGCCCTGCCCGGTATCAATCCGCCGCATCGTCGTGCCCATCGGATCGCTGGGCGTCACACCCCAGCGGGCCTGCCCGCCCAACCGCGCAAGCGTGTCTGCATCCAGTTCCGGCGTCATCACGGCGTAGAGAAACAGCTGCATCAGCCGCCCCGCTTCAATGCCAAAACTCGCCAGATGCCCGTTCACCGTCAGGATCACCCGCCCCGCGCTGACCGCGCCCCGCGCCGCGTCCACCCGCCACGCACCGCCCTCGCGGGTCACGCCGGTCACCGCACTGTGGCCATGCACCCGCACGCCCGCGCGCACCAGCCCCGCCACGAGCCCGCGGATATAGCCCGCAGGCTGCAGCATGACCGTCCCGGGCGTATACAGCCCCGACCGGTAATGCCTTGAGCCGGTCAGCGCCGCCATATCCTGCGCATCCAGCATCTCCGACGCCTCGCCCAGGCTCTCCAAATGCGCGGCGTAGCTCAGGTTTTGCTGATGCGCCCGCGCACGCACAGCCCCGTTCACCTTGCCCGCAGGATCAAAGAAATTCGCGTCGATCTGGTACTCGGCCACCGCCTCCCGCGCGAACGCAATCGCGGCCCGGTTCAGCGCGATCTGCGCCCGGTCCCGGGCACCACCGGCATAATCGTCAGACATCAGGTCATGCGGCAGGTCGATCATGAACCCCGAATTGCGCCCCGCCGACCCCTCGGCAATGCCACCCGCCTCCAGCACCACGATGTCGGCCCCGGGCTCCAGCTGCCGCAACCGCCGCGCCGCCGACAGCCCGGCAAAGCCCGCGCCCACGATCACCACGTCTGCCGATACGCGCCCCTCCAGCGCCGGACGCTCCGGCGCAGGTCCCAGAATGCTGTTCCACGCCGCAGGCCCCGGCAGGTCCGGCAAGGTCCGGGCGCGCAGCTGCGTCACCCCACGGCCTCGCCCGCATCGTCGCTCAGATCGACCCAGATGGTCTTCAGCTGCGTGTACTGGTCATGCGCATGCACCCCGTTGTCGCGCCCGCCAAACCCGCTGGTCTTCATCCCGCCAAAGGGCGTGGACATGTCCCCCTCGCCATAGCTGTTGACCGTGACCGTCCCCGCACGCAGCGCCCGCGCCCCGCGCAAGGCCCGCTTGATGTTGGCGGTAAATATCGACGCGGCAAGGCCATAGTCAGTCTCATTGGCCAGCGCGATCGCCGCATCAAAGCTGTCCACCGTCAGCACCGACAGCACGGGGCCAAAGATCTCGTCCCGCGCCTGCGCAGCACCTGCGTCCACCGCCAGCACCGTGGGCGCCACGAACCCGTCACGCGCCTCACCGCCGATCAGCACCTCCGCGTCGCCCTCGAGATAGCCACACACCTTGTCGAAATGCGCCCGCGACACCAAGGCGCCCACCCGGTGCGCCGGGTCCAGCGGGTCGCCCATGGGCCACTCGCGCACATGCGCCGCGATCCGGTCGATCAACGCATCGCGCACCCCGCGCTCCACGATCAACCGCGACGTCGCCGAACAGTTTTCGCCCATGTTCCAGAACGCCCCGTTCACCACATGTGCGGCCACCAGATCAAGGTTCTCGGCATCCGCCAGCACCACCGCCGGGTTCTTGCCACCCATCTCCAGCGTCACTTCCTTGAGGTTCGATTCGGCGGCGTATTGCAGGAACAGCCGCCCCGTCTCGGTCGACCCGGTAAAGCTGACGGCATCCACATCCATGTGCCGCCCCAGCGGCGCACCCACATCCGGCCCCGTCCCCGGCAGCACGTTGAACACCCCCGGCGGCACACCCGCCTCCACCGCCAGTTCCGCCACGCGCAACGCGGTCAGCGACGTCTCCTCCGCCGGTTTCACGATCACCGAACAGCCCGCCGCAAGCGCAGGGCCAATCTTCCACGCCAGCATCAGCAGCGGAAAATTCCACGGCAGCACAAGGCCCACAACGCCCACAGGCTCGCGCACGACCATGGCGATGTGATCGTCCGAGGCCGGGCTGACCTGATCATAGATCTTGTCGATCAACTCGGCATGCCAGATCAGGCACTGCACCGTCTCGGGCACATCGACCGTCTCGCAATCATAGATCGTCTTGCCACTGTCGAGGCTCTCCATCACCGCCAGCTCGCGCGCATTGCGCGTGATCAGCTTGGCCAGCCGGATCAGCACCGCCTTGCGGTCGCCGGGGGCCATGCGCGACCACCGCCCGTCCTCGAACGCATCGCGCGCACGCGCCACGGCAAAATCCACGTCCTCGGCCCCGCAGGCCGCCACATGCGCCAGCACATCGCCCGTGGCCGGGTTCACCGTCTCGAACGTCGCGCCGGATACAGCCGCCCGAAATCCGCCATCGACAAAGGCCCCACCGGGCAAATCCAGCCCCGCCGCAATGGCCGCATATTCCTCACGGGTCAAAAGATCGCTCATTGCGCCGCCTCCACGTTTTGCCCCTCGCCCACGATCTCGGCCACGGTGCGGCGCAGCACGCGCACCACCTGGTCCATCTGCCGCCGGTCATCCTTGTTCAGCGGGCGCAGCGGCGGGCGCGGTGGCCCGGCGCGCTGACCCATGATCTCGCAGCCGTATTTCACACACTGAATGAACGTCCCGCCCTGCTCCAGCACACGCATCAGCGGCATCATCGCCGACATGATCCGCCGCCCGCGGTCAAAGTCACCCTCGACCCGGCACGCCTGCCACAGCGCGATGTGTTCGCCGGGCAGAAAGTTTGACCCCGCACAGACCCAGCTGCGCGCGCCCCAGGCAAAGAACTCCAGCGCTTGGTCGTCCATGCCACAGGACATCTGGATATGCGGATAATCCCGCGCCAGCAGATGCACCCGGTTGATATCGCCCGAACTTTCCTTGATCGCGACGAAATTCCGGCTGCGCCCCACGCGGTCAAGGAACTCTTCGCCCATCGCCACGCCCATCCGCCCGGGATAATTGTATAGCATGATCGGCAGGTCCGCCGCCCGGTCGATGGCCAGCGCATTCAGCGCATTCTCCCGCTCGGTCGGCACCGCATAGGGCGGCGTGCTCACCAGCAGCGCATCCGCCCCGATCCGGGCCGCATGTTCGGCCATGGCAATCGAATCCGGCAACCGGATCGCGCCCGTGCCCACGATCAGCGGCACCCGGCCCGCGATCACCTCGTGGGTGAACGCCGCCATCTCCTGCCGCTCCTCAAGGCTCTGGGCATAGTATTCGCCGGTCGATCCGCCACTGATCAGCCCGTGCACGCCCGCACCGATCAGGAACTCGATCTGCGCCGCCAGCGCGGCGCGGTCGATCCCGCCCGCATCGTCATGCGGCGTGATCACGGGGGTATAGATGCCATCAAATTTCATGTCGTCCCTTTCAACCGCCCGTCCCGGACCTGCCCCGGACGTGATCCGCGTGCCCGCCCCGGACTTGATCCGGGGCCTCTTGCTGGACCTGATCCCCGTGCCCGCCCCGGACCTGATCCGGGGCCTCTAGCTCGACCTGACCCCGGTGCCCGCCCCGGACCTGATCCGGGGCCTCGCCCAGCGGAATATCCATGCCCCGCGGCGTGACAAAGCGTTCGATCTGCGCGCGGCTCAACTCCCAGTGATCCAGTGCCACCTGCGCCGCCCCGTCCGCATCGCCCGCGTCGATCAGGTCAATCAGCCGGTCATGCTGCGCCGCCGCCGTGTCGCGCTGCGTGGCCAGGTCGGGTTTGCCCGGATCAAAAAACGACATGCCGATGCGCGTGTGATCAATCAGCAGCCGCCGCAAGCTGGGGGCAAGGTACTCGTTGCCCGCCATCTCGCCAATCAAGGCATGAAAGCGCTGGTTGGTCAGCGCCCGCGCCGCTGTATCGCCGTCGTCCAGCGCTGTACGAAATTCCACCTGAATGTCGCGCAACTGGTCCAGCTGCGCCGCGGTACGATGCCCCGCCGCCAACCGCGCCGTCGCCGCATAGATCATCGGCGCGGCCAGAAAGAAATTGCGCAAGGTCGTATGCGTCATCGGCGCCACCTGCGCGCCCTTGTGGCTGCGCAGGATCACATAGCCCTCGCCCGCCAGCTGGTTCAGCACCTCGCGCAAGGGCGGGCGCGAGATGCCATAGCCCTGCGCCAACGCCGCCTCATCGAGATCCGCGCCGGGCTGCAGATCCAGTGTCAGGATCCGCCGCCGCAGATCGTCTGCACAGCGCGCCTTGTTGCTGATCCCTGCGCCGTCCATCTGCCCCCGCATCGCTGGTCCTGGCACAGGTGTAGAGCACGATTATACAACGTGTCTACAATTACCGCGTCAGACGTACCCCGCCTCGCGGCCCCGTTCGATCGTATAGGACACCATGTGTCGCACGTTCACGCCGTCCTTTTCCTTGAACATCACCTCGTCCATGATCGCCAACGCCTCGAGCAATCCGCGCCGATGCGCTGTCAGGAACGGCGCCGACCCGTCGATGATCGCCCCCAGCAGCACGGCCTTGTCGAACATCTGCTGGTTCACCTTGCGCCCATCCTCCAGATAGATCAGGTCGCCCGAGAAACTCAGCATCGCCTGCTTGGCCGCCCTGAACGCCTTCTTGCGCGCGGTCACCAGATTGGCGCGTTCGTTCAGACCCAAAAGCGCGATGGTATAGCGCCCAACCTCGGTCACCGCGCGGTAAAGCACGGTTTCCAGCACCAGATGTTTGGTCGGATCCTCCGCCCGCGGGTTCACCAGCTTGGGCTGTTCCAGCGTCAGGTCGTCATCGGGATCGATCGCGCGCACGCTGTTGTCCATCAACTCGAACCGGTCCAGCTTGCCAAACTTCTGCTGCCCGGTTTCGGTGCTGTGCTTGTGGTCGCTGTTGCAATGCCGGCACGCCAGCAGCAGGTTGTCCCAGCTGTAGGCCTTCCAGAAATAGCCCGGGTGATCCATCTCGCCGTGGGTGGGATGGACGATCTTGACCCTCTCGTTGTCACCGATCTTCACCGCCCCCTTGGGCCGGTAATGCTCGACATCACCGGGTTGGTTTTCCACCGGGGCTTCGCAATAGGCGCAATTGCCATGGTGGCAGGCCATAAGGTCTTCTTTGAACTCGGTATGATAATCGGTCAGCTTCACGCCCGACGGGTTCGCCTTGAACGCGTCAATCAACTTGGCTTCGCGTTCCGCACCTCTCTGCTTGAGCGCCTCAAGCCGGTCACTGGTGTAGGTATCCTTGATCCAATGCATCCCTAATGCCTCAAATCGCAAACTTCTTGCTCAAACGGTCGACGTCTTCACTGCTCAGCGTGCGCGCGGGCGCATCCAGAATGCCGTCCCACCCGGCCTCGCGCAGCTTTACATGCAGGGCGTCCAGATCGGCCTGCTCGGTCTCGTCCCGCTCGGGCAGCCCGTTCAGCCGGTTGTACTCCTTGACCATCGCGTCAAAGGCGATGGCCCGCGCGTGATCCACACCCAGCGTCTCGCCCTGAATCAGCTCGGTCGCATCGCGGCCAAAGGTTTCACGCGCCGGCTGCGCCAATTCAAAGGACGCAGCCCCCATTTGCCGAAACACCCGCACCTCCTCGCGAAACACCGAACTCACGATCAGCGCCGAATGGGTCGACGCGATGATCTGCACCTGCGGAAAGGTCGTCTTGACCAGTTCCACCACCCGCCGCTGCCACGCCGGATGCAGGTGCACGTCGATCTCGTCCACGATCACGGTGGCGGGCACCTTGGTCAGGTCTTCCACGTCCTCGAAGGTCTCGTGCACCCGCTGCAGGAACACGCCCACCCAGTTGAAGATCGACGACATGCCCTGGCTCATCTGGTTGAACGGCACTTCGATCACCGGGCCTTCGGGATCGCGCGGGTTCTTGATCCGCACCCGCAATGCGTGGCTGTCCTTGGGCACATGCAGGCCCACGATGCCACCGGGCAGGATCTGGCGCACGATGTCATCCAGCACATCCAGCACCCGCTGGTTGCCCGGATCGCCATTGCGCGCCATCTGGAACGCGTTCACCACCCACTGCTTGAAATCCAACAGCCGCTCGTCCACCAGATCCAGCGCCAGCGGATAGACATCGCGCGCCCCCGCAGGCCGGACCGTCATGTCCTTGGGCCCGCGCGGGTCGTCACTGGGCGCGCCCCGCAGCGCCGGAAAGCCCAGCGTCAGCGCCGTGCCCACCGCCAGCGGCGTGCGCTGGCGCGAGGTCACGCGCACCCCGTCCACCGATCCATCGTCGCGGATCATGTCCACGTGATAGGTCTTTTCGCCCACCGTGACCGAGATCTTTCCACGCCGCTCGCCGATCTTCAGCAGGCTGCCCGCCTGCCGCCGGATGCGCTCGTCATGGGCCGACAGCCCCACCGCCAGCGCGCGCAGAATGATCGACTTGCCCGCCCCGTTCTGGCCGGTGATCACGCTCCATGGAAACCCGTCCGTGTCCCGCTCGGTGCCATAGTGCTGCGCCAGATCGACCGTCAGCGCGTCAAAGGGGCCGATATTGTTCAGCACCAGCCGGGTCACCGGCTCCCACCGGGTCAGCGAAATCGCCTCGGGCGGGCGCGGCACCCGCGCCGGCGCAGCCCGCGCCAGCGCCCTGACAAACTCGCCCACCTGCGCGTGGTTCTCGCGCGGGTCATATTCGATCAGATCGACGCCGTACTGGCGCAACTGCCGCTCGAACAGCACGTTTTCCGACGACGCAGGCACCAGCGCAAAATGCTGCCCCTCGCGGATGTCCAGATACGGGTCCAGCGTGAACAACCACTCGCGCAGCGATGACGGGCTGGTCCCCACAAACAGGAAACACCGGTCCTGCAGCAGGTACACCAACTGCTCGCGAAACTCGGGCCGCGTCTCAAGCTGGCGCCGCAGATCGTCAAAGGACAGGACAAATTCCTCGCGCAGATCCAGCGTGCCCCACCCGCGGATAAAGACGGGCGACTCGTCGCTCAGCGACCGGCGCAGCGCGTCGTGATCCTCGGCGCGGATTTGAATCAGATCGGGCACAGCCCCGCGAAACGCGTCCAGCCCCAGATCGTCCCACACCAGCGACAGCGCCCCGCGCCACGGCAGACCGGCCAGCCGCTCGTACAGGGTGTCGGTGCGCAACGTGCGCGCCCCAAAGATGCGCTGCATCTCGACAATCAACTCGCCCAGACTGCGCTGCTCGCCAATCTCGCTCAGGATCGCGGCAAACCATTCCGCGTCGCGTCCGCGCGCATCGGAGTTGAGGTACTGCCGGATGTTGTCGCGCAACCGGGTGCTCAGCGTCTCGCCCATGGACTGGTCCAGTTCAAAGACCAGCTCATAGGCCGTGGGCAGCCCCGCCTGCGCCGACACGCCCGTCCCAAGCCCCACCATGGCCCGCCCCTCGCCCATCGCCTGCAGCAGCGCGGGCGGTACGTCGGGCAGCGGGATGGGCGCCGCAGGCGCATCGACCTCCACCGGGGCGTCCTCGGCCACGTCCTCGCTGATCCGCACCTTGCGCTGCGCTTCCTCCAACTCGAACCGCAGGC
>JBCBAV010000114.1:0-12810 GCA_038532285.1 Pseudomonadota bacterium
GGTGCCCTCGTAAATGTCGCCATTGGCATAGGTGACCTTGCCTTGACCCGCCCGCTGGCCCTGATCGAAATTGCCTGCGAACACGTCGCCGTTGGATTGGGTCAGCTTGCCCTGCCCATGGAAATTGCCGTCTTTCCAGTTGCCCTCATAGACCAGCCCATCGGCGGTGCGCAGTGTGCCCTGACCGTTGCGGACCCCGTCAACCAGCGCCCCCTCATAGACGGTGCCGTCAGCCTCGGTGATGGTGGCGATGCCGGTGTTCTGGCCGTCCAGCCAATCGCCCTTGTACTCGTAGCCCTCGGGCGTCTGCATCACGCCCTTGCCGTGGTGCTTGCCATTGCGGAACTGGCCCTCGTAGCGCACGCCGCTGGCATAGATCGCGACGCCCTCGCCGGTGATGGCGCCAGCGGTCCACATGCCCTCGTAGGTGCCGCCATCGGCATAGGTGATCTTTCCGAACCCGTCGGGCTTGCCCTTGGAAAAGGTGCCCTCGTAGATGTGCCCGCTGGGGAACGTGGCCACACCTTCACCCTTGATCTCCCCGTCGACCCACTCGCCGGAATATTCATAGCCGTTGGGCAGCTTGTAGGTGCCGATCCCGTGCTGCAAACCGCCACGGAACGTTCCCTCGTAAATGCCGCCATCGTCATACTGCTTGGTCTGCACCTGCGCAGACTGCGCAAAGACAGGGGCGGCAACAGGGCTCAGAACGAGCGCAAAGATCAGTCCAAAACGGAGCATCGGACACCTTTCCAGCATGTGAATGCCGAAAGGTTAAGACAGGGGCGCGCGGGGAGCAACGGGGAGCGACGGGTTTTGACCGGAATTTGATGGGGGCTTAACCGCTGTGCCCCTTTCCCGTCAGCCACCAGGTCTCGATTTCCCCGACGCCTTTGATGTCGACCATACCGCGTTCCGCAAATGTATAGTCGCGCTTCAACTCGTTGAATGCGGCTTTGGTGACCTGAATGCGGCCCGGCATTCCATGGCTCTCCATCCGGCTGGCCGTGTTCACCGTCTCGCCCCAAACATCGTAGAACAGTTTTCTGTTGCCAATGACGCCTGCGACGACGGGACCTGCATGCAAGCCTATGCGCAATTCCAAGCCTTCGGGAAATTCGTCCGACAGGTCTTTTGCGACACGCAACATATCCAGCGCCATATTGGCGGCGCGGTGCGCCGGATCACCAACCGGGGAAGGCATCCCAGCCGCCACCATGTAGGAATCGCCAATCGTCTTGATTTTTTCCAACCCATGGCGCTCGGCCAACTCATCAAAGACCGTAAAGACCCGGCTCAGAAAGCCGACGACCTGATCGGGGGCCAATGAGGCCGCGCGCGGGGTAAAACCAACAATGTCGGCAAACAGGACGGCGACATTTGGCAGCTTGTCGGCGATTGTCTTGTCCGGTTCCAGCTTCAGCCGCGCCGCAATTTCCGACGGCAACAGGTTGAGCAACAAGGCTTCCGAGCGGGCATATTCTGCTTGCAACGCCCGCTCCGTCTTTTCCAACAGGTAAAAGCCGCTGAATGCGGTTAGAAACATGGCCGCCTGTGTCCCGATGACATTCATGGCAAACAGGATGTCATCCGCTGACAGATCCGAATTCCGGATGTTGTTAAACGCGTCGACGTAACCGGTACGCGCCCAACCGGTCGCCCAAGGCACAAAGAGTTCCGCGAAGAGAAACACTGTGACACCAGCGGCCGAGAAAATCAGGACAAGCCACCACCGCGCGGCACCAAGCGAATAGAACATGATCGCTGGCACCGCCATCAGCAGATAGTGCAGACCGCTGCTTTGACCGAAAGCCAGTTCGTTCAGAACCCACAGAAACATGCTGACCAGCAGCATCATCGTCCGCACCATGACGTGTCGGCGAAACCCGAAGAACCCGATCGCAAGCACGGCCAGAACCGCAGAGTTCGCCAAAATGCTGAACCGCCACCCCGGCCCGTCCCACTGCATCATGTAAAGGATGCCCGCAACGATCCCGACGGCGCTGACGGCGCAGATGATGTCGAGGGCCATCACGCGTTGCCTCAGCTTGGCCTCGGGGCCAAAATCCTTTGGGGTCGTTTCTGGTTGGCTCGTCGCGATCATCTCATCAGCCCCGCCCATTCGGTACGCATCGACTGTAAGGCGTTTGGTGCGTTTGCGTCCAACAGGCGGGTATGCGCAGCCGGCAGGGCCGGGTTTGATCCGCATGTGCTGCGAAACTGTTGTGCATTTGCGCGCCAACACCGATGGTCCGGACATGGTCGCCGAAACAGAATTCTCTTTCGCTACGCTGACCGTTGCGGTGCGGCGGCACATCCGGGTGTTTCAGATACACCAGTTTCTGGACCGCTTTGCCATGGGTTTGACCGTTGCGGTTGTTGCATTGGCGCTGACCGACCGCGGCATGGACCTGTTCCAGATTTCGCTGCTGTTCGGGGTCTATTCCGTCACGACAATGGCGTTGGAACTCCCTTTTGGCGGATTGGCTGACACCGTTGGGCGCAAACCGGTCTTTCTGGCGGCGGTCGTCGCCAGCCTGATCTCGCTTGCCCTTTTTCTGTCGACGCGCGATTTCCATGTGCTGGCACTGTCGTTTGCCTTCATCGGCTTTGGCCGTGCGCTGCGCTCCGGCACGCTGGATGCCTGGTTCGTCGAAACCTTCAAGACCGCAGCACCGGACGTGGATGTGCAGCCCGCGCTGGCGCGGGCGCAATGGGCCGGTGCCATGGGCCTCGCTGTGGGCGCCGTTCTGGGAGGGGGTCTGCCCGACGTTTTCGGCGCATCAGCGCTGCTGCGCGGGATCAGCATCTACGACGTCTCCTATGCCGCAAGCTTTGCCGTGATGCTGGCTGTATTTGCCTACACATCGGTATTCATCGTGGAACAGCCGCGTGCCGTGAACCGGGACGCCGTGAAACAGGGGTTCATTTCGGTTCCGCACGTGATCCGAGACGCCAGCCTGCTCGCCTTGCGGCATCCGTCCCTGTCACTGTTGCTTGCGGCGCTTGCGTTTTTCCTGATGGCCACAAACCCGGTCGAGGTGCTCTGGCCGACCCATGCCAGGCCGATGTTGGACGAAGGCTTTGCAAACACGATCATCGGTGTCCTGACCGCAAGCTATTTCTTTTCGATTGCCTTTGGCGCATGGCTGTCTCCGCGCATCAGCCGTGTGTTCAACCGGCGGCACGCCGTGACCCTCGCGGCGGCCTTTGCTGCCCTGGCCGGCCTCCAGATCGCCCTGGCGTGGCAAGGCAGCGTGACCGGATTTGCGACGCTCTTTATCGTCTATTCGGTTGTGCTCGGCATTGCCGAGACACCCGCCAGCAGTATTTTGCATCGCTGCGTCAACGACCACCAGAGGTCCACGATGCTGTCGCTGAGATCGCTGATCCAGCAACTCGGGGCGGCCCTCGGCCTGATACTGGCGGGCGCGCTTGCAGAGCTGTACGCCACCCCGACAGCCTGGAGCGTCGGTGCCGTGTTCCTCGGCATTGCCGTGATCCTGACCGCTGTCCTTGCCCGCAGGCTCGGGGCGGCCAGCCAATAGCCTGCCGGTGACACCGCCCCGCCGAAGGGGTGCACGTGGGACCATCGCGCAGACGGACACCGATCATCCGGACCTGTCCCAGATCGCAGATTCGCCCGACACACCGAACAAACCCGCGCACGCACAGACGCATCACACCCCCGATAAACCGCGATGGCGTCGAACTGTCCCGGTGGCGCCGCAGAACACCGGTCCGCCGCGCGCTTCACCGCTGACACAGGTCCAGACAGCGCTTACACTTGCCCAATGACACGCCCCGCCGACCTCGGGCTGCTGTTTCTTCACGCCCTGCCTCTTGATGGGCGCATGTGGAACGATCAGCGCTGGATATTGCCCGAACACAGCTACACCCCCACGCTGTACCGCCATGGAAACAGCGTCACACAGTGGGCTGTCCGGTGCCTGAAGGACATGCCGCACAGCCGTTTCGTGGTGGTCGGATGCTCTGTCGGCGGGTCGTGCGCGCTGGAAATTCTGCGGCTTGCGCCCGAACGTGTGGCAGCCACGGTGCTGATCGGCACCAAGGCGCGGCATGATCCCGACCCGGCAGGCGCCGCCGCCATCCGACGTGTAGTCAAGACCCAAGGCGTCGCGGCCGCATGGCAGACATACTGGCGCCCACTGTTCTCAAATGACAAAAGCACACAGGCGGTCGAGACTGCGGAACACATCGCTTTGGAACAGTCCGCCGACGATCTGATCCGCGGCCTGACCGCCTTTCACAACCGACCAAGCCGCGAGGACGTGGTCGCGCAGACCCAAAGCCCAACGCATGTCGTGACCGGGGATTGCGATGACCTTCCGGGCCTCGGCTACGCACGACACCTCGCGGCGATGAACCGCGGGGCACATCTGCACGTCATCAAAGGGTGCGGCCACTACACACCGTTGATGCGCCCCGGGGAAACAGGCGCGTTGATTTCGAACGTGGTCAACGCGGCGATGCATGATTGATGCGCGTGCGGCGCGCTGCGGGCACACGTCCCCCCCGTGCCACGCGCGCATCCGTCTCCGAACGTCGCACCCCGCTTCCCTCTGGCGCACAGTCTGCTACATCACGCATCGCACAGCGACCAAGGACTTGGCATGGCCGACACATTCCGCATCACTCTCGCCCAGTTGAACCCCATCGTCGGCGACATCCCGGGCAACGCGGCCAAGGCGCGCGCAGCCTGGCAACAGGGCCGCGACGCGGGCGCGCAGCTTGTGGCATTTCCCGAACTGTTCCTGTCGGGCTACAACGCGCAGGACCTCGTGCGCAAACCGGCCTTTCACACCGCCTGTATGCAGGCCGCGCACGATCTGGCCGCAGGTTGCGCCGACGGCCCGGCCATCGCCATTGGCTGTCCCTGGGCCGAAGGGGCCGAGCTCTTCAACGCCTACCTGATCCTCAAGGGCGGCAAGATCGCCTCGCGCCAACTGAAACACCACCTGCCCAATGACACCGTCTTTGACGAGGTCCGGATTTTCGATGCAGGTCCCCTTGGCGGGCCCTATTCGGTGGGCAACACCCGCATCGGATCGCCGATTTGCGAGGATGCCTGGCACCCGGACGTGGCCGAAACCCATGCCGAAACCGGGGCCGAATTCCTGCTGGTGCCCAACGGCTCGCCCTATGACAGGGAAAAGTTCGACATCCGCATGGGCCTGATGGTGGCCCGCGTGATTGAGACCGGGCTGCCGCTCATCTACCTCAACATGGTGGGCGGGCAGGACGATCAGGTCTTTGACGGGTCCAGCTTTGCGCTGAACCCCGGCGGCGCGCTCGCCGCCCAATTGCCCTGCTTCGAAGAGGTCGTGACCCAGATCGACCTCACCCGCACCGACGCGGGCTGGCGCATCAACGACGGCCCCAAGGCCACGCGCCCCGACGAATGGGAACAGGACTACCGCGTGATGGTGCAGTCACTGCGCGACTACTGCGCCAAAAGCGGTTTTTCCAAGGTACTCCTTGGCATGTCCGGCGGCGTCGATTCCGCGCTGGTCGCCACGATCGCTGCCGACGCGCTGGGCCCGGAAAACGTGCGCTGCGTCATGCTGCCCTCGGAATACACCTCCGATCACAGTCTCGAGGATGCCAAGGCCTGCGCCACAGCACTCGGCTGTCATTATGACTACGTCCCCATCGCCGACACCCGCGCCGCGGTCACCGCGACCCTCGCGCCGCTCTTTGCCGGGACCGACGAGGGCCTGACCGAAGAAAACATCCAGTCCCGCATCCGCGGCCTGCTGCTCATGGCGCTGTCGAACAAGTTCGGCGAGATGCTGCTGACCACCGGCAACAAATCCGAAGTTGCTGTGGGCTACGCCACGATCTACGGCGACATGTCCGGCGGCTACAACCCGATCAAGGATCTCTACAAGACCCGCGTGTTCGAGACCTGCCGCTGGCGCAACGCCCACCACCGTCCGTGGATGCGCGCCCCCGCAGGCGAGGTAATCCCCGCGCGCATCATCTCGAAACCGCCCTCGGCCGAATTGCGCGACGATCAGAAAGACAGCGACAGCCTGCCCGACTATCCCGAACTGGACGCGATCCTCGAAATTCTGGTGGACGACGACGGCTCCATCGCCGATTGCGTCGCCGCCGGGTTCGACGCCGACACCGCGCGCAAGGTCGAAAAGCTGGTCTACCTCAGCGAATACAAACGCTTCCAATCCGCCCCCGGCGCGCGCCTATCGGCCCGGGCCTTCTGGCTCGACCGGCGCTATCCGATCGTGAACCGGTTTCGCGATGGCAGTGGCGCCAGCGGATAAAGCGGCGGCGCGGGGGGCAAATCGGCCCTCCGGGGGGGATTTTTTTGAAACAGAGAAAGGGGACCCGTGCGGCGCGGTTGCACGCGCCTGTGCGGGAGGTCCCCGGCTCCGAGGTTAGAGCCGGGGAGCACTGCGTTACATCGTCAGCTGGTAGCTGTGCGGGATGTAGCGGAATCCGTCGCCTGCGGTTTCCACGAAGCCGAAGGCGGGCCACGGCATGTGGTAGCTCGTAAACGGCACGCCATCGACGGCCATCATGTCCAGCAGGCGGCGGCGGGTGGCGGCCGCGGCGGCCTTGTCCATGTCGAACCGCACTTCCCAGTCGGGGTAGCCCAGCGACCAGACAAAGTGGTTGGCGAAATCGGCCCCCAAGAGCAACTGCGCGCCATCGCTTTCGATCATGTAGATCATGTGCCCCGGCGTGTGGCCAAAGGCGGCCATGGCGGTGATGCCGGACGCGACCGACGCGCCGTCATCGACCATGGTGAACTTGTCCATCAGCGGGCGCACAATGCCGTCAAAGCGCTCGTTGCCGGCACCTGACCAGTGGTTCATCTCGACCGCGCCGGCGACGTGTTCGGCATTGGCAAAGGTCGGGGTGCCATCGGTCTGCAACCCGCCGATGTGATCGCCGTGCATGTGGGTGATGATCACCTTGTCCACCTGATCGGCGGTATAGCCCGCGGCCTCAAGCGCGCTCAGCGTGCCAGCGGGGTTCAGGCCGGTGTCAAACAGCACCAGCTCCGCGCCGGTGTTCACCACCACGGGGGTAAAGAAGAACTGCGTCTTGTCGGTGGGCAGCCTGGCTTCGGCCGAGGCGGCCTCGAACGTGGCCTGATCCACGTTCATGCCAAAGATCGACTGCGGGTCCTCGCGCACGGCGCTGCCGGCTAGAAGGTTGGTGACCTCGAACCCGCCCAGCGTGACGCGTTTGAAATTGGCCTGGCTCGCGCCCATCATCGGGGCGCCCGCGCGGGCGGGGGTGGTCAGGCTCGCAGCCAGCGGCAGGGCAGCGGCCCCGGTCAGGGCGGCACGGCGGGAGATATGTGTTGGCAAAGACATGTGTGATATCCTCTCTGTCGGGTGCCACAACATAGCGCCCGCGCGCGGCATGTCCGTTTTTGGGCGCGCGGACCCCTGTTCATATTTGCGCGAGTGCTGCCGTTGACCGACATCGATTTTGACAAATGGCTGGCCAGCGTGCCGCCCAACCGAACCGAAGAGACCCGCGCCCTCGACTCCCTGTTTCGCGACATCACGGGGTATGCGCCGCACATCTGGGCCGGGCGCATGGTGGGGTACGGGGCCTATGACTATACCTATCACAGCGGGCATTCGGGCACGTCGCTGGCCACCGGTTTTGCCCCGGGCAAGGCGCGGATCAGCGTCTATATCATGCCGGGCTATGCCGATTTCGGGCACATCCTCGACCGGTTGGGACCGCACAAGATGGGCAAGGCGTGCCTCTATCTCACGCGGCTGGCGCGCGTGGACAGCGCTGTGCTGGGCGAATTGATCGCCGCGGGTCTGCAGGACCTGCGCACCCGGTGGCCGGTGCGCGCCGCACCCTAGGCGGCGATCACAAGATCCGACAGCTCCAGCCCCGTGACCCCGTCCAGCCGGATGACCGAGATCCCGGGCGCCAGCGTGTCCTTGGCGATGGTCACCTGCACCATCGTAAAGCCGCCCGACGCGTCCTCGATCAGGTCGATATCGGTGATCCGGGCGCCGGTGTCATAGGGGGCGATCTGCAGCACGTCCTCGCCCGGCACGAAATCGGTGATGCGGATGTAATCGGCCGGGGCCGCGCCGTTGAACGCGCCCCGGATCTGCGCGTCGACCGTGTCACTGCCCGCGCCCAGCGTCAGCAGCGCGCCGCCCTCCTCGGCATTCTGGAAATTCCACACGGTGAACAGATCGTCGCCGTCGCCGCCATCGGCGGTGCCGCCGCTGTCGACCTGCATATGGTCGTCGCCCGGACCTCCGGTGCCGGTCGATCCGGTGCCCACGCCCACGAAATCATTGCCCGGGCCACCGTCGAGGGTCAGGCCGGTGCCAGAAACGGTGTCGTCCCCCGGCCCGCCATGGAAACTGGACGCGCCGCCGCCGCGCAACGTGTCGTTGCCCACGTCGCCATGCACCTCGTTCCCGTCGCCGTAGATCGTGATCACGTCGTCCCCCGCACCGCCAGAGATGGTCGCCCCGGCGATGTCTTCGACAAGGGTCTGGCGTTCGTCATAGCTGATGATCCGGTCGTCGCCATCATTGCCCTGCGCAAGGCCCCCATCTGCCACCCGAAGCTGATCCGCCCCGTCGCCCCCGGTCACCGTCACGTCCCCGGCCTCGGCCCACAGCGTGTCGTTGCCATCGCCCCCGTCGATCCGCACCCCCGCCGTCGCCGTCGACAGCCAGTCGGCGCCCGCCGTCCCGGTGGTGTCCCCGGTCACCACCTGCTCGGCCACGCCACCCCGGGTGATGGTGTAATCCTCCGGCAGGAAGGTCACCAGTTCGTCCCCGTCTGTCGTCGCCTCGAGGTAGTAGTACGCGCTGTCCCCGTTCACCCGCAGCGTGGGCAGATCGTCGGAAAAGCTGCCCGGCGCGGGCAGGGCACCGCTGGGATCCGCGCCCAGCAGATCGACCGTGCCCAGCAGGGTCAGGTCCAGCGTCTGTTCCATGTCGGCGAGGTCATAGGAAAACGGATCACCGGCAAACTGGTCCTGCCCCGGAATGTTGGCCGCGGTTTCCCAATCGGTGGTGCCCAGATCAACGCCTTCGGGCACGTAATAATACCGCGCCTCGTGCACGGCGACGAAATTGTCGGGGTCGTCCTGCGTGTCGACATAACGCATGACCGCGACCGATCCGGTTTCATCCGCGCCGATATCAATGGCGATCGTGTCACTGCCCGGATCGTAGTCAAAGCTGACCTCCGGCGGCGTCGGTTCGATCGGGGCCGGGTCGTCGACCTCGATATCCCGGTCCATCGGATCGCCGTCATCATCAAAGGCCTCGTACACGGCGTACATTACGGACGCCGACAACAGGCTCAAAAGCGCAAACAAACCCATGCTGCATCCCCCCGACGCATACAAAAACCAACGGGATAAGCGCAGCACTGACGCCAACACGAGTCAAGCCATACCATCGGCGCACCCCGATTTTCCACAAACAGCTCTGAATCAGGCACATATGCGGCGGAATTGATGCCAGTTTTGAAATAAATCCGGCGGGCCAAACGGTCGCACTTGGCCTAACGCCATGAAAAAAAGGCAAAAGTGGAAAAAAAAGAGTGCGCTAACACATGTTGCGGGGTGCCAAACCCTCTGCTACATCCCCCCTGATTTTCGCGCCTCCCCGCTCGCGGCCGGCGCATCCACGCCTTCGGGGCACCAATGCGTGCGGGGAACCCGGGGCCAGACATCGAAAGGGTGGACGTGTCCGAACCAGCTTCGATTTCCACAGGCATTGCGGCCCGCTACGCCACAGCCGTCTATGACCTCGCCAAGGAAGCTAAAGCGATCAAGGACCTGGAAAAGGATCTCGACACGCTCAGCACCGCCATCGCCGACAGCGCCGACTTTTCCGCCCTGATCCATTCGCCGATCTACAGCCGCGAGGAACAGGGCGCCGCGATCACCGCCATCGCGAAGAAGGCTGGCCTGACCAGCCTGATGAGCAATACGCTGGCGCTCATGGCCGACAAGCGTCGCCTCTTCGTTGTGCCACATCTCATCGGTGCGCTGCGCGCGATCATCGCCGAAGACAAGGGTGAACTGACCGCCGAAGTGACCTCGGCCAAGGCCCTGACCAAGACACAATCCGACAAACTCGCCAAGACGCTCAAAGAGCGCATGGGCAAGAATGTCACCATCACCGCATCCGTCGATGAAACTCTCATCGGCGGTTTGATCGTTAAGGTGGGCTCGAAGATGATCGACACGTCGATCCGCTCGCGGCTCGCCTCCCTCCAGAATGCAATGAAAGAGGTCGGATAAATGGGTATCCAAGCAGCAGAGATTTCTGCGATCCTGAAGGACCAGATCAAGAACTTTGGTCAGGAAGCAGAAGTGGCCGAAGTGGGCCGCGTGCTTTCCGTCGGTGACGGGATCGCCCGCGTCTACGGCCTCGACAACGTCCAAGCCGGTGAGATGGTCGAATTCCCCGGCGGCATCATGGGCATGGCGCTGAACCTCGAAAACGACAATGTCGGTGTGGTGATTTTCGGCTCCGACCGCGACATCAAAGAAGGCGACACCGTCAAGCGCACCAACGCGATTGTGGACGTGCCCACCGGCGACGCGCTGCTGGGCCGCGTTGTGGACGCGCTGGGCAACCCGCTCGACGGCAAGGGTCCGATTGAAACCTCGACCCGCTCGGTTGCGGACGTCAAGGCGCCCGGCATCATCCCGCGTAAATCGGTGCACGAACCGATGGCCACCGGCCTCAAGGCCGTGGACGCGATGATCCCGATTGGCCGCGGCCAGCGCGAGCTGATCATTGGCGACCGCCAGACCGGCAAAACCGCCGTGGCGCTTGACGCGATCCTGAACCAGAAATCCTACAACGAAGCCGCAGGCGACGACGAAAGCAAAAAGCTCTACTGCGTCTACGTCGCCGTCGGCCAAAAGCGGTCGACCGTGGCACAGCTGGTGAAGCGCCTCGAGGAAAGCGGCGCGATTGATTACTCGATCGTCGTGGCCGCCACCGCATCGGACCCCGCGCCGATGCAGTTCCTGGCCCCCTACGCCGCCACAGCCATGGCTGAGTTCTTCCGCGACAATGGCCGCCACGCGCTGATCATCTATGATGACCTGTCCAAACAGGCCGTGTCCTACCGCCAGATGTCGCTGCTGCTGCGCCGCCCGCCGGGCCGCGAAGCCTATCCCGGCGACGTGTTCTATCTCCACTCGCGCCTGCTGGAACGCTCGGCCAAGCTGAACGAAGACAACGGCGCAGGCTCGCTGACGGCCCTGCCGATCATCGAAACCCAGGGCGGCGACGTGTCGGCCTTTATCCCGACCAACGTGATCTCGATCACCGATGGCCAGATCTTCCTTGAAACCGAACTGTTCTACCAGGGCATCCGGCCTGCCGTGAACACCGGTCTGTCGGTGTCGCGCGTGGGCTCCTCGGCCCAGACCGACGCGATGTCGTCGGTGGCCGGTCCGGTGAAACTGTCGCTGGCGCAGTACCGCGAAATGGCGGCCTTTGCGCAGTTCGGCTCGGACCTCGACGCCGCAACCCAGCAGCTTCTGAACCGGGGCGCGCGCCTGACCGAACTGATGAAGCAGGCGCAATACGCGCCGCTCACCAATGCCGAGATCGTCTGCGTGATCTTCGCGGGCACCAACGGCTATCTCGACAACATCCCGGTGAACGAGGTCGGCAAGTTCGAAAGCGGTCTGCTCAACTACCTGCGCACGCAAAAGGCGGACTTCCTCGACTGGATTTCCGACAAGGACCCCAAGTTCAAGTCGGGCGAGAACGTCGACAAGATGAAAGAAGTCCTCGACGGCTTTGCATCGACCTACGCCTAACTAAGGAGACAGGCCCATGCCTTCTCTGAAGGACCTGAAAAACCGGATCGAGAGCGTGAAATCCACGCGCAAGATCACCAAGGCCATGCAGATGGTGGCCGCCGCGAAATTGCGGCGGGCACAGGAATCTGCCGAAATGGCCCGGCCCTATGCCGAACGGTTCAATGCCGTGATGGCGGGCCTTGCCTCGGCCGCCGCCGGGTCGGACAGCGCGCCGAAACTGCTGTCGGGCACTGGCAGCGATCAGACCCACCTTCTGGTGGTGATGACCGCGGAACGCGGCCTCTGCGGTGGCTTCAACACAAACATCGCCAAGCTCGCACGCCAGAAGGCGACCGAACTGGCAGGCGCGGGCAAGACGGTGAAAATCGTCACCGTGGGCAAGAAAGGGCGCGACCAGCTCAAGCGCGACTTTTCCGACCACTTCGTCGGTCACATCGACATGTCCGAGGTCAAGAATGTCGGCTATGCCGATGCGCAGAACGTGGCGCGCGACGTGCTGAACCGCTTTGACGCGGGCGAATTCGACGTGGCCACCGTGTTCTATTCCAAGTTCCAGAACGTGGTCACCCAGATCCCGACCGCGCAGCAGATCATCCCCTTCGAGGTGCCTGCCGACTACGAGGCGGGCGAGACGCTCTATGACTACGAGCCGGACGAAGAGGCGATCCTCGCCGACCTTCTGCCGCGCGGCGTGGCCACGGCGATCTTTTCCGGCCTCTTGGAAAACGGCGCGTCCGAACAGGGCGCCCGGATGAGCGCCATGGACAACGCAACCCGCAACGCGGGCGACATGATCGACAAGCTGACCATCGAGTTCAACCGCTCACGCCAGGCCGTGATCACCAACGAACTCATCGAAATTATTTCCGGCGCGGAAGCGCTGTAAGACATCCGGAGACGAGAAATGGCAAACGCTAAAGGCAAAGTAACTCAAGTCATCGGGGCCGTCGTCGACGTGCAGTTCG
>JBCBAV010000115.1:0-12762 GCA_038532285.1 Pseudomonadota bacterium
GGGGATCTTCCGTGATCTCCTGCCGCTGCAGACCAAGATGCTGGCCGAAGCGGCCTGGAAATGCGCGACGGCCGATGAGCCGCTCGATCAGAATTTCCTGCGCGCCCACGCGCTGGCCTATGCCGAGAAGGCAGGCTGTTCGCTGGAAGAGGCCTCACTGCGGGTTTTCTCGAATGCCGAGGGGGCCTATGGCTCAAACGTCAACCAGCTGGTCGACAGCTCGGCCTTTGGGGATGAGGACGAACTGGCCGACGCCTATGAGGCGCGCAAGAGCTTTGCCTATGGCGTCGACGGCAAGTCGGCGGCCAACCCCAAGCTGCTGCAACGCGCGTTGGCGGATGTCGAGATTGCCTATCAGAACCTCGAGTCGGTCGAACTGGGCGTGACCACGGTCGATCACTATTTCGACACGCTGGGCGGCATCGCCCGCGCGGTCAAACGCGCCCGGGGGCAAGAGGCGGCGGTTTATATCGGCGATCAGACCCGCGGCACGGCCAAGGTGCGCACCCTGAAAGACCAGGTGGCGCTGGAAACCCGTAGCCGCGCGCTGAACCCGAAATTCTTCGAAGGCCTGTTGAAACACGGCGCCGAAGGTGTGCGCCAGATCGAGGCGACGGTGACGAACACGCTGGGCTGGTCCGCCACCACCGGACAGGTGGAGCCGTGGGTGTACCAGCGCATCTCCGAAACCTTTGTGCTCGACGAAGACATGCGCGCCCGCATCGCAGATCTGAACCCGACCGCGTCGAGCCGCATGGCCAACCGCCTGCTGGAAGCGTCGGACCGCAACTACTGGTCGCCGGACGCAGACACGCTCGCCGCGCTGCAGGATGCGGCGGACGCACTGGAAGACAAGCTGGAAGGGATCGCCGCCGAATGACCCTTGCACGCGCACATATCCCGGGAGCCTCCGGCGGGGATTTTTTTGAAACAGAGAAGGGGACACGTTCCGCTTTGCTGGAAAGGAGGGCGTCATGAGCCCATTGGATCGCAACCCACCACAACTGCGCGGCCAGGATGGCGAAGGGTCGGTGCAAGTGCATCAGGACCCTTCGGCCAAGATCGAGGGCGCCACGGTGTTTTCGATCTACGGCAAGGGCGGGATCGGCAAGTCGACCACCTCGTCCAACCTGTCCGCGGCATTTTCGACGCTGGGTAAACGGGTGCTGCAGATCGGGTGCGACCCGAAACACGACAGCACCTTTACCTTGACCGGGCATTTGCAGCCCACGGTGATCGACATCCTCAAGGAGGTGGATTTCCACCCCGAGGAGTTGCGGGCCGAAGACTTCGTGTCAGAAGGCTATAATGGCGTGCTATGTGTCGAGGCCGGTGGGCCACCAGCAGGCACCGGGTGCGGCGGCTATGTCGTGGGGCAGACGGTGAAACTGCTCAAGCAGCACCACCTGCTTGAAGAGACTGACGTCGTGATCTTTGACGTTCTCGGTGACGTGGTTTGCGGCGGGTTTGCAGCACCTTTGATGCATGCGGACCGGGCCGTGATCGTGACCGCCAATGATTTCGACAGCATCTACGCGATGAACCGGATCATTGCCGCGGTGCAGGCCAAGTCGGCCAACTACAAGGTGCGGCTGGCGGGATGTGTCGCCAACCGCAGCCGCGAGACCAACGAGGTTGACCGTTACTGCGATACCGTTGGGTTCAACCGGATCGCACACATGCCTGACGTGGACGCCATCCGCCGCTCGCGGCTGAAGAAAAAGACCCTGTTCGAGATGGACGACGACGAAGACATCGTTCGCTGCCGCGCGGAATACGTGCGGCTGGCCCAAACGCTGTGGAACGGGACCGAGGGGCTGGCGCCTGCGCCGCTGGAAGATCGAGAGATTTTTGAACTGTTGGGCTTTGATTGATGGACTACGCCTCAACCCGCACACGGGTCGAAACCTATTTCGACCGCACCGCCACCCGGACATGGGAGCGTCTGACATCTGACGCGCCGGTCAGTCGGGTGCGCGAAACCGTGCGCGCGGGGCGGGACCGGATGCGCGCGGTCATGTTGTCGCGGTTGCCGGAGGATCTGCGGGGTGCGCGGGTGCTGGATGCCGGATGCGGCGCGGGACCGGCCAGCATTGAATTGGCGCGGCGCGGGGCGCAGGTCGTGGGCGTCGATATCTCGCCGCAACTGATCGACATCGCACAATTGCGCATGCCCGAGGAATTGGCGCCGCAGGTGCAATTCCAAGTGGGCGACATGCTGGCGGACGATCTGGGCCGGTTTGACGCGATGATCGCGATGGACAGCCTGATCTACTACACCGCCCCTGACATCGGGGCGGCGCTGGTACGTTTGGAACAGCGCATCGCCGGGCCGATTGTCTTTACCGTGGCGCCGCGGACACCCGCGCTGATGGCGATGTGGTATGCGGGCAAAGCCTTTCCCCGCTCCGACAGATCGCCGGTGATGATCCCGCAATCGAT
Organism: Pseudomonadota bacterium; assembly: GCA_038532285.1. Taxonomy (GTDB): domain Bacteria; phylum Pseudomonadota; class Alphaproteobacteria; order Rhodobacterales; family Rhodobacteraceae; genus Tateyamaria. The sequence continues at coordinate 2,443 of JBCBAV010000115.1, forward strand.
GCCGCGCTTGACCCAAGCCGCAAGCACAGCGGGCGTGGCCCGCAGCTTGCAGGCGGTCGAACGGGTCACAAGCGGGTTTTACATCTCCGAGGCGGTGGAGTTGCGGCCGTGAGCGCGCTCAAGCAACTCTCGCTGCGGGCGTTGCCCTTTGCGGACGCGGCATCCGACACGCTGCCGATGGCGCAACTGCTGCGGTTGTCGCTGTTTCAGGTGTCGGTCGGCATGGCGTCGGTGCTGCTGTTGGGTACGCTGAACCGCGTGATGATCGTCGAGCTGAGCGTGCCTGCGATGATCGTCGCCATCATGATCGCGCTGCCTGTGCTGATTGCGCCGTTCCGCGCACTGTTGGGATTCCGGTCAGACAGCTACCGTTCGGCCATTGGCTGGAAACGGGTGCCGTATATCTGGTTCGGCTCGCTGTGGCAGTTCGGCGGGCTGGCGGTGATGCCCTTTGCGCTTTTGGTGCTGGGTGGCGACGTTGTGCACGACATCCCCTTTGCCGGAGAGGTGCTGGCGGCTTTGGCGTTCCTGATGACGGGCCTTGGACTGCACATGACGCAGACTGCAGGGCTGGCACTGGCCTCCGACCGGGCGACCGATGAAACGCGGCCCCGGGTGGTGGCGCTGCTCTATGTCATGTTCCTGGTGGGTATGGGTGTGTCGGCCCTGATCGTCGGCGGGTTGCTTGCAGACTATTCCGATGAACGGCTGGTGCGCGTGGTACAGGGCGCGGCGGTGGTTGGCATCGTGCTGAACCTGATTGCCCTGTGGAAGCAAGAGGCCGTGCGCCCGATGACACGCGCCGAACGCGACGCCCCGCGTCCGCTGTTTCGCGATGCCTGGGCCAGTTACACCCGTGGCGGCGAGGCGGGGCGCCTGCTGGCGGTCGTCTTCTTTGGCACCGTTGCCTTCAACATGCAGGACGTGCTGCTGGAACCCTATGGCGGCGAAGTTCTGGGCCTGTCGGTTTCGGCCACAACACTGCTGACCGCGCTTTGGGCGCTGGGCGCGCTGGTGGGATTTGGCTGGGCCGGGCGACGGCTTGGCATGGGATCAAACAGCTACCGGTTGGCGGGCGGCGGCATTTTGGCCGGGGTCTGGGCCTTTACGCTGGTGATCTTTGCCGCTCCTCTTGCGGCCAATGCCCTGTTCTACATCGGAGCGATGCTGATCGGGTTTGGCAGCGGGCTTTTTGCCGTGGCCACCCTGACCGCAGCCATGTCCATGCCCGACCGCGGGCTCGCGGGGCGCGGGCTGGCGCTGGGGGCATGGGGGGCCGCACAGGCCACTGCCGCGGGCCTTGCCATCGCCATGGGCGGTACGCTGCGCGACTGGATCGGAGGGCTTGCCCAAAGCGGTGCCCTCGGCGACGCGCTCGCCACACCCGCCACCGGATACACCTTCGTTTATCACGCTGAGATTGGCCTGCTTTTTGTCACTCTCATCCTACTGGGACCGCTCGTGCGCCAATCAGGTCCTCTCACCCCAAAGGATGCCCGCCTCGGCCTGGCGGACTTCCCCACATGACCTGACCAGGAAAGGAAACCGCTCATGTCTGGTTCATTCTTTGCCAATTTCGATCTGGCTTCGCTGGCGATCTGGCTGTTCTACATCTTCTTTGCGGCGCTCATCATCTACATCCAGCGCGAGAATATGCGCGAAGGCTATCCGCTGGAAAACGACGACGGGACCGAAGCCGCCAACCAGGGGCCGTACCCGGTGCCGTCGGACAAGACGTTCATCCTGCGCGACGGGCGTGGCACGCTGACCGTGCCTTCGGGCCAGAACCCCGAGCGCAGCGACATCGCCTTGCGCCAAACGTCCAAGGTCAATGGCTACCCGTTTGAACCAACGGGTGACCCGATGATCGACGGCGTTGGACCGGCATCCTGGGCCCCGCGCAAGGACGCGCCCGAACTGGATGGCCACGGCCACCCAAAGATTGTGCCCATGTCAGCGTCCGACGGTTTCTCGGTTGCGGCGGGTGTCAATCCCATCGGCCTGCCCGTGGTGTCCGGCGATGGCGAAACGGTGGGCAAGGTCACGGACCTCTGGGTTGATGCGCCCGAACAGCTCATCCGCTACATCGAATACACGCTTGACCCCAAGTGGGGATCCGGCAACCGGCTGGTGCCCATGACCATGAGCAAGGTGCATGGCAACCGCGTCGTGGTCCGCTCGATCTATGGCAAGCATTTTGCCGCCGTGCCGACCATCGCCGCGGACAAGCAGATCACCCTGCTCGAAGAGGAAAAGATCGTGGCCTACTACGGTGGCGGCCTTCTTTACGCCGACCGCGACCGGTTTGAACCGCAGATCAGCTAAGACCGAACCGCAAGGCGGCCGGTCGGTCGCCTTGCACACCCCGAACCCAAAGACCCGATCATAAGGATGTGCGCCATGCCGAATGAGGATCTGACCATCGAACCAAGTGCCGATATCGTTGTCGAGCCGATCCCCGGCTTGCCCGAATACCTGCCAGACGGAGAAGAGATCCTCTGGCAGGGACGTCCCGAGACATGGGCGCTGGCGCGCGAGGCTCTGAATGCGAACTGGATCATGTGCTATTTCGCAATCCTTGCGGTGTGGCGCGTTCTTACCGTGATTGACGTCCTGCCAACGAGCCAGGCGCTGAGCGCTGCAATCCCTTTTGTCGCGCTGGGCCTTGGTGTCGGTGCACTGCTGGTGCTTATGGCTTATGTTCAAGCGCGCTGTACCTATTACACCGTAACCACCGCGCGCATCGCGATGCGTATTGGTGCCGCGCTGACACTGAACATCAACCTGCCATTTCGCGAAATCACCGGCGCCGCGCTTGATCTGCGCAATTCAGGCACGGGCACAATCGCGTTCCAGACAAAAACACGCACAAAGCTCAGCTACCTGGTTCTTTGGCCGCACGCCCGTCCGTGGCGTTTTGCCCGGACCGAACCGGCATTGCGCTGCATTCCCGATGCACAGCGGGTCGCCGCCCTGATCGCTGAAGCAGCGGATGCCCGCATTCACGAACCCCAGGTCGTGCGCGTCATGCCCGCCGAACACGTGGCGGCCGAATGATCGCCATGACTGCCAAACCAACCTCACCGCGCCCCCTCGCCAGGATCGCGCGGTTCATCCAACCCAAAGGAGGCCACCAATGGGACTATTGACCAAGGATATCGAACGGGCGCCCTGCACCGTCGAGATCAGCCACAAATTCGAAAGCCTGCACGCCCACGTGCGGTTCAACAACGGCGCCGTGATCTACCCCGGTGACGAGGTGCAGGTGAAAGGCCCCGAGATCATGGCCCCCTTTGGCGAGATCGTCCGCGAGGACCGCGAAGCGGTGATCATCCGCGCGTCCAAGCTGGAACAGCTCTGGACCCGGCTCACCGGAGATTTCGAGGTCATGGAGCTTTGCGAGTTCTCGTTCTCCGAGGAGGTGAAGCTATGAACATGCACAACAAACACACCGCCGACGCGACCACGGTCGAAGAAGGGCTGGCCATTGCGCAGGCCCAGGACGAACAGTTCACCTCGGAAATGGCCACCGAAACGGCGATGCAGAACACCCTGCTCACGCCGCGGTTCTACACCACCGATTTCGACGAACTGGACGCCATCGACGTCTCGAACATCCGCGAGGAGTGGGACGCCCTGATCGGCCAGATGGAAAGCGACCCGAACAAGGGCCATTTCAAGAAAAACGAAGACTGGGATCACGTCGATTGGGACGGGATGGAACCACAACTGAAAAAGGAATTCATCGACTTCCTGATCAGTTCCTGCACCGCAGAGTTTTCGGGCTGTGTTCTGTACAAAGAGATGAAGCGGCGCGGGTCCAACAAGGACATCACGCAGTTGTTCCAACTGATGGCCCGGGACGAGGCGCGGCACGCAGGTTTCATCAACGACGCCCTGCGCGAGGCCGGGTTGCGCGTGAACCTCGGGTTTCTGACCCAGAAGAAGAAGTACACGTACTTCCGGCCCAAGTTCATCTACTACGCCACCTACCTGTCGGAAAAGATCGGCTACGCCCGCTACATCACCATCTTCCGCCATCTCGAGGCGAACCCAGAACACCGGTTCCACCCGATCTTCAAATGGTTCGAGGAATGGTGCAACGACGAGTTTTCCCACGGCGAGGCTTTCGCCCTGCTGATGAAAACCGATCCCAAGCTGACCAGCGGGATGAACGTCTACTGGATCAAGTTCTTTCTGACCGCTGTGTACGCCACCATGTACGTGCGCGATCACCAGCGGCCTGCGTTCCACGAGGCGCTGGGCGTTGATCCCGATTGGTACGCGCATGAGGTGTTCACCAAGACGTCGAAGCTCAGCGAACAGATCTTTCCGATCACGCTGGATATCGACCATCCGCGCTGGCAGCCCGGCCTCGAGCGTCTGCAAAAGGCGAATGCCGATATGGTCGGTGCCACGGGTCTGGCCAAGATCAGCGCGCAAGCCCGGGCCGCTTCTGCGTTCCTGTCGCTGCTGACCATTCCGGCGAAAAAGCACGATGTGCCCGCCGTGACCCGGTTGGAGCCGGCGTACTGATGGCGTTTTTCGACACGAAAAACGGGGGGAAAGCGACACGCTTTCCCGGTGCGCGCAGCCCCGCTGCCGCGCCCGTTTTCGTGTCGACATGCACAGCATCAGGGGCGCACGTATGACCTTGTGGATCGCCGCCCTTGTCGCCCTGTTCATCTGGTGGTTCGCCACCGGCGCGATCCTTTTGGCCGTGAAATTCGCCGACAGGCTCGGCGGGCGCGCCGGGTTCTGGATGACCTTTGCCGGGTTGCCCCTGCTGGGCGCCGGTGCCTATGGCGCGCAGGTTTCAGCCACGGACACCACAGCGCTGGGTGTTTATGTCGCTTTCTTCTCTGCGCTTGCGATCTGGGCGTGGATTGAACTGGCTTTCCTGACCGGCGTGATCACCGGTCCCGTCGCCGCCCCGTTGCCCGCCGGACTGTCAGGCAGCGACCGCTTTTCGCTTGCTCTGGGCACCATCGCCTATCACGAGGCGCTTCTGGTGATCGCCCTCATCGCGCTTGGCCTTGGCCTTGGTCTCGCCGACAACCCCTTTGCCTTCTGGACTTTCGCGGTGCTGTTCTTTGCCCGCGTCTCGGCCAAGCTGAACCTGTTCCTCGGCGTGTCCCGCATCCATACTGAGTTTCTGCCTTCGGCCCTGTCGCACCTGCCGACCTACTTTCGCCGCGCGCAGATGAACTGGCTGTTCCCGCTCTCGGTCTCTGCCCTCACATTCGCCGCCGCTTGCTGGCTCGAGCGGCTCTATACCGCGCAAACGCAAGCCGATCAGATCGGCTTTGCCCTGCTCACGGCGCTGACTGCGCTGGCCACTTTAGAACACTGGGTGATGGTCCTGCCGATCCCGGACGAACGGCTGTGGCGCTGGATGCTGCCCGCGCCACAACCTCAAAAGAACCAAAAGACCCAAGGGGGACATAATGGACTTTGACGCATTGTTCCAAACGCAGATCGACGCACTGAAAAACGAAGGCAACTACCGCATATTTGCCGAACTGGAGCGTCAGTCAGGCGCCTTCCCGCGGGCCAAGTGCCACAACGACGATGCCCCTGACGAGGTGACGGTGTGGTGTTCCAACGACTATCTCGGGATGGGTCAGCACCCGTCGGTGATCCGCGCCATGAAAGAGGCGATTGACGCCTGCGGTGCAGGCGCGGGCGGCACACGCAACATCTCGGGCACGAACCACGCGCACAAGCTTCTGGAACAGGAGCTGGCGGACCTGCACGGCAAGGAAAGCGCGCTGCTGTTCACCTCGGGATATGTCTCTAACTGGGCGGCTTTGAGCACTTTGGGGTCGCGCCTGCCCGATGCGGTGATCCTGTCGGACGAACTGAACCACGCGAGCATGATCGAAGGCATCCGCCATGCCCGCTGCAACAAGGTGATCTGGCGTCACAACGACCCCGAGGACCTCGACCGCAAGCTGGCAGCCCTGCCCGCCAACACCCCCAAGATCGTCGCCTTCGAAAGCGTCTATTCCATGGACGGTGACATCTGCCCGATGCAGGAAATCGTCGAGGTCGCCGAAAAGCACGGTGCAATGACCTACCTTGATGAGGTGCACGCCGTCGGCCTTTACGGCCCGCGCGGCGGCGGCATCTCGGAAGAGCTGGGTCTGGCCGACCGCATCACCCTGATCGAAGGGACGCTGGGCAAGGCCTACGGGGTTGTCGGCGGCTATGTCACCGGGTCCGAGGCGCTGTGCGATTTCATCCGCAGCTTTGCGTCAGGTTTCATCTTCACAACCGCTTTGCCGCCCGCAGTGGCGGCAGCGGCCCGTACGTCGATCCGGCACCTCAAGCAGTCGGATCAGGAACGCCTGCTGCAACGCCAGCGCGTTCGGCACCTGCGCAAGCGGCTGGACCAAGAGGGGATTCCCCACATGGAAAACCCCAGCCACATCATCCCCGTGATGATCAAGGATCCGGTGAAATGCCGGATGCTCAGCGATTATCTGATGCAGCGCTACGGCATCTACGTGCAGCCGATCAACTATCCGACCGTGCCCAAGGGGACCGAGCGGCTGCGCTTTACCCCGTCGCCCCTGCACAGCGAGGACGACATCGAACATCTGGTCAACGCGCTCAAGGATCTGTGGAAGCAATGCGCCATCGCCCACGCGGTGGCCTGACACTGCCGCGAAGAGAGCGCGGGAGCGCTTGATGAGCGTCAGTGATTGAGCAAGTCGAGAATGAGGCCTGCGACCTGCTCAGGCGCTTCTTCGTGCGCGAGATGACCCAGCCCTTGCAGTGTATGGACCGACGCATGGGCCATGCGCCCGGCGACCCGCGCAGAAACGTCCGGCGGCACCGTTTTGTCTTCACTGCCCACTATCAGGTCGACCCGCCCGCCATGCGCGGGCAGCGCATCCAGAAGCGCACGTAAATCCCACTGCGCCATCATGCGCAACGCACCATCCACATGCGTTTTGTTGCCCACCAACCGGCGGTAGAGCGCATAGCCGTCGGGAGTGAGCGACGATCCGGTGGACCTGATCAGCGTGCGTACACGTTCCGGGCTGGCGGATGTGTTTGCAAATAACGTCGTGGCAAAGGGCATGGCCGCCAGCGCCTTGGCCATCAGGGGAAAGATCAATCCAGCCAGCCCTGGAAATTCTCCCAACGCTGCATTGAGTCCGATGACATGAACGTCGGATCCATGCGCCATCTCAAGCGCAACAGCGCCACCGGCGGAATGACCGACAATGACAAACGGGTCCCAGCCCTCTTGTTTGCACAGTGCCCTGATGTCGTGCGCCATGGCAGGCAGGCTGCTGCGTTGCCGTGCGCCCAATTGGGTGAATCCGTGGCCGGGCAGGTCGAGCGCGACGACTTTGAAACCGGTTGCCAGGATCGGGATCAGGTCACGAAAGCTGTGGGTCGATCCGCCCGCACCGTGCAGCAGCAGTATGACGGGGCCTTCGCCGACCTCCTGCACATGCCAGCGATGCACCGGCCCCGTGATCTGGCGGGAGGCCTCGGCCAGAGGCCAACCGCCAATCTGGCACCAGTCCATGGGCGTCTAGGCCCGCACCGCAGCGTCCACAGCGGCGCTGACCCGGGCGGCATCGGCACGCGGTAGCGCGATATAGGCGCCATCGAGTGCGCCGCTGAGATCGCGCAGCGCGGGTGCAGGCCTGTTGCCGGTGTCGATGACAAGCGCATCCGTGCCTTGCGCCCTGATGGCATGGGCGATGGTCGTCGCATCCTGAGCCGCCGACCCGCGCCCCGGACTGCCATCCAGCGCCACGTTGGCGCGGCCGTCGGTCAGCACGATGATCGTGGGCGTCATGCCGTGGCTTTGTGACTGCGCGGCAAGATGCATCGCCGATTCCAGACCGGCAGCCAGCGGCGTGCCGCCGCCTCCGGGCAAGCCGGACAGCTGGCGCTTGGTCTGTACCAGCGACCGCGTCGGGCTCAGGAGCGTTTCCGCCTTGATGCCCCGGAAAGAGATCAGCGCCACATGGTCCCGGCTGGCATAAGCGTCGGCAAGCAGCATCTCGATGGCGCCTTTCGCTTCGCCCAATCGCGCCATTGCCGCTGACCCCGAGGCATCGACGGAAAAGATCAGGAGCCGGTCGGAATGCTGCTGGTAGCGCCTGACGCGAATATCAGACGGTCGGATCAGCAGACCTGGGCGCTCGGGCTGTGACTTGCGCCGCACGGGTTGCCACGGTGCAGCCGCACGTAATGTCCCAATCAGGTCAATCCGAGCGTTGCCGTTCAACTTGCCGGGACGCGAGGGCAGGGGGCGACCGCGCCTGTTTGATCGTCGCTTGCGTCCTGCGCCGTTGCCCTTGGCCGCTCGGGCTGCTTTCGACTGTCCCATCCGTTCGAGCACACCGGCCGGCAAGAGCGCCTGCACCGCATCGATCAGCATGTCGGTGTCGAGCATTGCGTGCTCGGCAGTGGCTTCATCCGGTGCGTCCTTGTCCCGCGCCGGTGCGTCATCGGAGCTGTGCTCCTCTTCCGCTTCAGGCAGTTGGGTCGCCCGGTGCGGATAGACCAGCATGGCGGCGGTTTCGATATCGGCTGCGGTCAGATAGGTACGACCGTAAAGCAGGGCGTGCGCACGTGCCGCTTGTAGCGCAAACAAAGGTGCACGCATGGACGCGATGCCAAAAGTTGCAGCAAGTTCCGTCAAATGTTGGATTGCCGTAATGCCCGAAACCTTGGCGCCACCCGGATCAGGTTGCGTGACGGTCCAGTCGAGCGGCATCCGCCCCTCAGGGGCCAAATGGAAAGCCACGCGATCGGCGAGGCTTTCAGGGACGGCTTCTTCGGCCTCGATCCCTTCGTCCAGGGCCAGGATGCCCTTGATCAGAGACTGATCCATCAGTTGCGCCAGCTTGGCTGCAAGGTCGGGCGGGCAGCGTTCCGACATTGGCAGGATAGCACCACACGGCTCCACAAATAGCCCTTGGCCACGCACCACGTGCCCCGCAGAAAGCGTCGCTGCCAGATCAACACCGCCAAACAGCTGTTCATCTGCAATATTCAGCGGCACTTTGCGCATCGGAACAGTCGCGCCATAGTCCTCGAGCAGCGCGTCGCGGGCAGGCCCTGCCCGCATGCGGATCACGGCCCCGCCCAAATGCACGGGGTCGATTGTCAGCAACTGAAGGGCCAGATGCGCGTGGTGCCAGCTGCGTTCGGTCATGCGCGGATCAGGCCAGCACGGAATCAACCGTGCGGCTGACACGTGTGGCACTGCCGGCCTCATCCAGCGGGTCGCGGCGCAAGCGGTGCGACAACGCCAGCGGGGCGACGCGGCGCAGGTGAGCGCGGCTGATAGCAGCCGCGCCTTCGGACGCCGCCAGCGCACGAGCGGAACGCAGAAGCGTCAGTTCCCCCCGCAATCCGTCAGAGCCAAGCGCAAGACAAAGCTCGGCGCAATCGGCGAGGATGTCATCGTCGCTTTCGATGTCATCAATGGCGGCGCGTGCCTGCAAGATCATCGCACGAATGGCGGCATCTTCGTCTGCATGACGCGTCACAAAGGCATCGGGCCGCCGCTCGTACGCATCGCGTCTGCGAATGACCTCAATCCGTTGCGTCACATCCTGTGGTGAGCGGACTTCGACCGACAAGCCGAAACGGTCGAGGAGTTGCGGCCGCAGTTCGCCTTCTTCGGGATTGCCAGAGCCCACAAGAACGAACCGCGCGGCGTGGCGGATGCTGAGCCCTTCGCGTTCAACCACGTTTTCGCCGGATTGTGCCACATCAAGAAGCAGGTCGACGATGTGATCTTCCAGCAGGTTGACCTCGTCGATATACAGGTAGCCGCGGTTGGCGCGGGCCAACAGGCCGGGCTCAAAAGCCTTTTCACCCCGTGTCAGCGCCCGCTCGATATCGAGCGCGCCGACCACGCGATCCTCGGTCACGCCAAGGGGCAGATCGACGACCGGCGTCGGACGCAATGACGTAATGTCAGTCTCTAAATTGGCCCATTCAGGGCATTCCGAACGTGTCGCCGCGTTGACCGGACAGCCTTGTACCGCGGTGATAGGCGGCAACAGCGCGGCCAGCGCACGCACGGCAGTGGACTTGCCGGTGCCCCGATCGCCAAAGACAAGCACGCCGCCAATGCCGGGGTCGATGGCTGTCAGGATCATGGCCAGTTTCATGTCCTCCTGGCCCACGATGGCGGAAAACGGAAAGGGAGGTGTCATGCGGCAGTCTCCAGGCGTTTGAGGGGGCTTTGGCCGTTCCACGTGCCGCTGTCACCGACGATGGCAAATCGGGCATAAAGCTCTTCGCGGAACCACGCGCCGTCGCGCACCGCCTTGA
>JBCBAV010000116.1:0-12755 GCA_038532285.1 Pseudomonadota bacterium
GAGCCACGGTCCGGATTACATGCGGCTGGCGACGTTTTCCCAGTTCACCAGATTGTCGAGGAAGTTCGACAGGTAGTCGGGGCGCTTGTTGCGGAAATCGATGTAATAGGAGTGCTCCCACACGTCGCAGCCCAGCAGGGCCGTCTGGCCAAAGCAGACCGGGTTCACGCCATTCTCGGTCTTGGTCACCTTGAGGCTGCCGTCGGCATCCTTGACCAGCCACGCCCAGCCCGAACCGAACTGACCTGCGCCCGCGGCTTTGAACTGGTCTTTGAACGCGTCGACCGAGCCAAAGCTTTCGGTCAGGGCCTTTTCCAGCTCACCGGGCATGGCGCTGTCGCCGGGGCCCATCATTTCCCAGAACTGGTTGTGGTTCCACAGCTGGGAGATGTTGTTGAAGATGCCGTTTTGCGCCACAGCGGTCTTGTCATAGGTGCCGACGATGATCTCTTCGAGCGATTTGTCAGCCCATTCGGTGCCTTCGATGGCCTTGTTGCCATTCACCACGTAGGCGTTGTGGTGCAGGTCGTGGTGGTATTCCAGCGTTTCCTTGGACATGCCGTGCGCGGCCAGCGCGTCATAGGCATAGGGAAGGTCGGGAAGTTCAAAAGCCATATCGGGCCCCCATTCGGTCAAAATTCATGCGGTGCCTGACAGATTGTGCGGCCAAGGGCAAGATCAAGGGGCGTGCTGCACGCACTACCGCTTTTCGCAGTTACCGCGGCCCTTGATGTCATTGTCAAAGCCGCGGATGCTGCCGGAGACCGTGACGGTCATGGCCGCTGTATCAAGATCGGCCCAATAGCCCACGGTCGCAGGCGAGGGGCGCGCGGGAATACCGCTGACTGTCCAGCGATAGCGCAGCTTGGATCCGCTGCGCGATTTGACCTTGGGCAGCATTGGTTCGCCTTTGGCCATTTCGATGATTGCATCGAAAACATAAGGCGGCTGATCGGCGGTCGGCAGGCCGAATACGATGACCGGCGACATGAAGCCCTGTCCGCCACTTTTTATTGTGCAAACAATGTCCTGAGCGGCAAGCGCCGTGGTTGACATCGCCAGAGACGACAAAATTGCAATAAAACGCATAACGCACTCCAATTCGATAATGTCGCCAGCGTATGGCCGATAAAATTGGAATGCCAGCCGAAAACGCAATTGAATTGAAATTGTCTCAGCGTGGCTGTGCCGCGTTTTTCAGGATGTCGAAAACGTATTGCGCGACCGAGCGGAAACAGACCACCTGATAGCTGTCGTCGGCGTTCCGCCAGACGGCGGCGGCGACCTGTGCAAGACGTGTGCGGCGAAAGCTGCCGGGCGGAAAGGCTGCGTCGCTCAGGTCGACGGGTGCGAGTTTGGCCAAAACCGAAGCGGCATCGCCGGACAGCGTGAACATGGCACGGGCATCGGAGACGTCCACGGCCATGGCGAACGTGTCGCCCAGCGCGGTGTGCAACTGAGCGACCGTGTCGGCCACGTCGTCATATGGGCAGAGCACAAGCACTTCGTCCGGGGACATCCACGCGATGCCGTACACGTCTTTTTGCGCCATGGTCCCCTGCCCCGGGATGGCGAGGCCGGTTGCGTCTCTGACCGCCCTTTTCAGCGGCCCGGACGACAGATCGCCACGCACGGTGATCATGCCGGTGCGCGCGGCTTCGGTGATCGTGGCGCTGCCGTCGAACGTGGCGCCGCCGAGGGCCGTGACGGGTTCAGACATTCTGTTTGTCCCCTTCTGGATCGTAAAAGACCGGGCTGACGATCCTCGCATAGCGGGTGACGCCGCTGGGTTCGGGGATCATCAGGGTTTCGCCCATGCGCGCCGGGCCGTCGGCGACCAGCGCCATGGCGATGCCGCGCCCGAGATTGGGCGAGTGGTAGGTCGAGGTCACGCGGCCCTGCAGGTTGGACTGGCCGTTGGCGTTGGTGCCGTCGGCGGGGATGTAGGAGCCGTCGGGGATGACTGAGCCATCGACGGTTTCAAGTCCGACCAGTTTCCAGCGGGTGGGATCGGCCAAATGCGTGCGCTCTTGGGCGCGTTTGCCGAGGAAATCCTCTTTCTTCTTGGAAATCGCCCAGTTGAGGTTGAGATCCTGCGGGATGACGGTACCGTCGGTTTCGTCCCCGATCATGATGAAGCCCTTTTCGGCGCGCAGGATGTGCAGTGCTTCGGTGCCGTAGGGCATGACGCCAAACTCCTGCCCCGCTGCGATCAGCGCGTCCCACAGGGCGCGGCCCTGGCTCGCCTTGACGGCGATTTCGTAGCTGAGTTCGCCGGAAAAGGAGATGCGGTAGGCGCGGACGTCGATGCCGGCGAGTGTGCCGTCTTTCCAGTCCATGAAACCGAGGCTGGCCGCCGAGACGTCCATGCCGCCCAGCTTTTCCAGCACGTCGCGGGCATGAGGGCCGACCACGGCGATCTGGGCGAACTGTTCGGTGAGGTTGGCCACGTGCACCTGCCAGTCCCACCATTCGGTTTGCAGCCATTCCTCCATGTGCTGGTGGATGTGATCGGCGCCGCCGGTGGTGGTGTGGCAGAGCCACGTGTCATCGTCGATGCGCGCAACGACGCCGTCGTCCATCAGGAACCCGTTTTCGTTGCACATGAGGCCGTAGCGGCATTTGCCGGGTTTCAGCGTGCTCATCATGTTTGTGTAGAGCATGTCGAGGAAGCGGCCCGCATCGGGGCCTTTGACCAGCAGCTTGCCGAGGGTCGAGGCATCGAGCAAGCCGAGGGTGTCGCGCACGTTTTTGGTCTCGCGCATGACGGCGTCGTGCAGTTTTTCACCGCTGCGGACATAGGCGTAGGGGCGGCGCCAGTGGCCCACGGGTTCCCAGTGTGCGCCATTTGTGTCGTGCCAGTCGTGCAGCGGCGTGCGGCGCAGCGGCTGAAAGATCTCGCCGCGCGCCTCGCCTGCGATGGCGCCCATGGAGATGGGAGTGTAGGGCGGGCGGAATGTGGTGGTGCCGGTTTGCGGGATCGGTTGGCCCAGCGCGTCCGACAGAATGGCGAGGCCGTTGATATTGCTGAGCTTGCCTTGGTCCGTGGCCATGCCCAGCGTCGTGTAGCGCTTGGCGTGTTCGACGCTTTCGAAGCCTTCCTGGGCGGCCAGTTCGATGTCGGAGACCTTTACGTCGTTCTGGAAATCGAGCCAGGATTTGGCGCGCAGGTCTTGTGCTGCCCCTTGCGGCATGCGCCAGACGGGCATCAGCGGCGCCTCATCAAGGCTGGCCCCTGCCGGGGCGCCGCCTTTCTTCGGCTTGTACCCGGCGGCTTTGGCTGCGGCTTGGCCTGCGGCATGTGCATCCGCCACGAGGGTGCTCATGTGCAGGTGACCGTTCGCGGCACCGGCGGGGCGGTGGTTCGGCGAGCCGTCGGCACCAATGGGCGCTTTGTCCACATCGGGGCGGAAGCAGGCCTGCGTGTCGTCCCAGGTGAGCTTGCCGCCGCAGTGAGACCACAGGTGCACGACCGGGGACCAGCCGCCTGACATGGCGACGGCGTCGCAGGCGATTTCTTCCAGCGAAGCGCCTTCGCCCGCTTGGGCGCACAGGGTGATGCCGGTCACGCGCCCTGTGCCGTGGACCTTGGCAATGGCTTTGCCGCGCAGGATGCGGATGCCTAGCGCTTCGGCCTCGGTCGCGAGGGGCCCGGGGGCACCTTCGGGGCGGGCGTCGATGATGGCAGGGACGTCGAGACCTGCGTTTTTCACAGCGATTGCAGTACGATAGGCGTCGTCGTTGTTGGTGACCACGACGGTGCGGTCGCCCGGGCTGACAGCAAAATTGGCGATGTAGTCGCGCACGGCAGAGGCCAGCATGACGCCGGGGATGTCGTTGCCCGCAAAGCTGAGCGGGCGTTCGATGGCACCCGTGGCGGTCACGATCTGGGCCGCGCGGATGCGCCAGAGCCGGTGGCGCGGGCCGGGGGCGTCGGGCGCGTGGTCGCGCAGGCGTTCGTAGCCCAGCACGTAGCCGTGGTCATAGACCCCCGCCCCCATGCACCGGTTGAGAAGTGTTACATTATCCATGGCGCTGAGTTCGGCGATCAGACTGTCCACGACCTTATCCACAGGGGTGTCATCGACCGTACCGCCATCGACGGGCGCGCGCCCGCCCCAGTGGGCGGTCTGTTCCAGCACCATGACGCGGGCGCCGGTTTGTGCCGCCGCACGTGCCGCGGTCAGCCCCGCGATGCCGCCACCGATGACCAGCACGTCGCAGAAGGCGTAGCTGTGGTCATATGTGTCGGCATCGCGCGCCTTGGGGGCGCGGCCCAGACCGGCGGCTTGCCGGATGAACGGCTCGTAGAGGTATTTCCAGAAATGGCGCGGGTAGAGGAAGGTCTTGTAGTAGAAGCCCGCCGGCATGAACCGCGCAAGGCGCGCATTGAGCGCGCCGATGTCGAACTCGAGCATGGGCCAGTGGTTCTGGCTGGTGGCCTGCAACTCGCGGAACAGCTCGGTCGTGGTGGCGCGCTGGTTGGGTTCGAACGTGCCCTCCTCGCCCAGGTTGACGAGGGCGTTCGGTTCCTCGGGCCCGCTGGCGACGATGCCGCGCGGGCGGTGGTATTTGAACGACCGGCCCACCAGCATCTGGTCGTTGGCCAGCAGGGCCGAGGCGAGCGTGTCGCCCGCAAAGCCGCGCATCAGCTTGCCGTTGAAGCGGAATTTCAGCGTGGTGCTGCGATCGATGAGGCGGCCGCCTGTGGCCAGTCGTGTGCTCATGGGATCAGCCCTTGTCACGTGTCGAGGCGTCGGAGCCTCCGGCGGAGGTATTTTTGGCCAGAAGAAGCATCAGGCGATATCTCTCCAGGTCCAGCCGGGGCGCTTTTGGGTGATGGTGTCGAGGATGTCCTGCGGCGGGCGCGTGGTTTGCGCGCTGTAGGTGCCGAAAACCTCGAGCGTTACGGTGCAGCGGGCGGCGTGGAACCACTTGCCGCAGCCGTAGGCGTGGCGCCAGCGTTCGAAATGCACGCCCTTGGGGTTTTCGCGCATGAAGAGGTAGGTTTCGAAGTCGTTGTCCGAGGATCCGGGGCCGTGCCGGGTGATGTGCGCCTCGCCCCCGCCGGTGAATTCGGTTTCCTCGGCGGTGACGCCGCAATTGGGACAGGTGAGCATCAGCATGGGCAACCTCCGGCGTGCAGACGCAAAAAGGCGGACGCCGCGCGGCGCCCGCCAAGGTTGGATGGGGATTTAAGAGGGTTATTCGGTGGGCAGTGGCGCCGTGGGCGGTGTGATGGCGTCCTGCGTTGGGGCGCCTTCGGGTGTGCCGTCGCTGGCAAAGCTGCCGATGAGCATGAGCAGGGCGAGGACGACAACGATGACCGCGAGTGCGGTGACAAAGCCACGGGTGCCGCCGCTGCTGCGGCTGAGGTTTGTATGGTCTGACATGGGATATCCTCCGTCGTGAATGACGGCATCAGAGCATGTCGGGTTTTGGTGGCAACGGATGGGCCGTGTCGGTGCACGGTTGGGCGTGGGGTAGCCGATTTTGCACGGTGCGCGTGGCAGCGTCCCGCCGAGGTGGCGATTTTATGTGACCGGGCAGCGGGTCTTGTGCTAGTGTCAACCAAAGTTGACAGGAGGACATTATGAGCCAGGAAATGGGGGCCGTGCTGGTCTTTGGTGGAATTGCGGTATTTGCGCTGATCATGTTCGTGATGGAACGCCGCGGCGTGGCGCGCCGGCTGAAAGAGCGTGGGGGCCGCGAGGTTGATGTCAGTGACCTGATCCTGTTTGGATCGGAGGCCGGCGAGGGCGAGAAGACGAACAAGTGACGCATCGGCTTGGGCGTTGATGCGCGGCATGCTACGGTGCCGGTGTGTTGACGGAGCGTGTTGCCGATGGAATGGGTTTTTGGTGTCTTTGCCCTGCTGCTGATTGCGGGTGTCGTGTTGAGCGTGCGGCAGTGGCGCACGGGGCGTGGCGGTTTGATTGACGAGCGCGTGGAGACGCCACAGACCGAAGCCGACCGCGAGCGCATCCGCGCCGAGGACGCCACAATCAATCGCATTGGGGGATCGGACAGCAGTCTGCATTAGTGCGCCACCCCGGCAGCCACGCTTTCATCGATAAAGCGGCCTTCGCGGAAGCGGTTGAGGCCGAATTCGTCCGTCAGCGGTGAGTGCCCCTTGGCCATCAGTTCGGCCATGGCCCAGCCTGAGCCAGGGATCGCCTTGAACCCGCCGGTGCCCCAGCCGCAGTTGATGAACACGCCGTCAACGGGCGTTTTGGACAGGATCGGGGAGCGGTCACCGGTCACGTCCACGATGCCGCCCCACTGGCGCAGCATTTTCAGGCGCGAGATCATCGGGAAGGTTTCGATCAGCGCGCGCACGGTTTCCTCGATGTGGTGGAAAGACCCGCGCTGGGTGTAGTTGTTGTGCCCGTCGGTGCCGCCGCCGATCACCATTTCGCCCTTGTCGGATTGGGACATGTAGCCGTGTACGGTGTTGGCCATCACGACGACATCCATGCAGGGTTTGATGGGTTCGCTGACCAGCGCCTGCAGCGGCACGGATTCGAGCGGCAGGCGGAAGCCGGCCATGTCGGCGACGGTGCCGGAATGGCCCGCGACCACGATGCCGAGCTTCTCACAGTCAATGGCGGCCTTGGCCGTATCCACGCCCACGACCTTGCCCCCGTCGCGGCGGATCGCGGTCACCTCGCATTGCTGGATCACGTCCATGCCCATGTCGGAACACGCGCGCGCATAGCCCCAGGCCACCGCATCGTGGCGCGCGGTGCCGCCGCGGGATTGCCACAGCCCGCCCAGCACCGGATAGCGCGGGCCGTCGATGTTAATGATCGGCACCAGTTGCTTGACCCGGTCAGGCCCGATGAATTCGGTCTTGACCCCTTGCAGCGCGTTGGCGTGTGCCGTGCGCTGGTAGCCGCGGACCTCGTGATGGGTCTGGGCCAGCATGATGACACCGCGGGGGCTGAACATCACGTTGTAGTTCAGGTCCTGGCTCATCGTTTCGTAGAGGCTGCGTGCCTTTTCATAAAGTGCTGCGGACGGGTCCTGCAGATAGTTCGAGCGGATGATCGTGGTGTTGCGGCCGGTGTTGCCGCCGCCAAGCCAGCCTTTTTCAAGGATCGCGACATTCTTGATCCCAAAATTCTTGCCCAGGTAGTAGGCCGTGGCGAGGCCGTGGCCCCCTGCCCCGATGATGATCACATCGTATTTGCCCTTCGGCTCCGGTGCGCGCCACGCCCGTTCCCAGCCCGAATGATACCGGGCAGCTTCGCGTGCGATGGCAAAGGCGGAATATCGTTTCATGGCTGCGCGTCCACCGGGTTGGATTCGAGGGCTGTGATGGTCGGTGTATATCACCGCAGCGCGCAAAAAATGGGAAGGCCCGCGCGGCGTTTCGGGGTGGATTTGCGACACCGTGACCCGCCCCTTTTGTCGATCGCCCCGCGTTGCGCAGGCCGGTCGCGACGGCCCTTGCGACGCCACTTGCGACCACACTTGCGACGGGGGGCCACGGGGGGCGCGCGGCTTTGCCCCTTTTGTGCGGGGCGCGACTTGATTATGTCGGCGTGACGAAGCCTGATCGGGAAGCCCATGTTCTGGATTGTCGCAATCGCTCTGGCCCTGTTTGTAGGGGTCACGCTCGCGCTGGCGCTGGTGCGCCGTCCCGAGGGGGCGCGGCCTGCAGCGGCCTATGACCTCGATGTTTACCGGGATCAGTTAAAGGAGGTGGACCGCGATCTGGCGCGTGGGCTGTTGTCGCCTGCGGATGCCGAACGGGTGCGCACGGAAGTGTCGCGACGCATTCTGGCGGCTGACGCCGCGCTGACAACAGAGGCGCAGGGGGACGCACGCGGGTTGGCCTGGCCTGCCGTGGTTGTGGCCCTGGTGGTTGTGGTCGGCGGGTCTTTTGGCGTTTACACGCAAATCGGTGCGCCCGGCTATGGCGATCTGGCGCTGGTCGACCGGATCACCCGGGCGCAACAATTGCGTGAGAACCGCCCCAGCCAGGCCGATGCCGAGGCCAGCCTTGCCGGGGCACCGCTGCCGCCGCCTGTCGAGATGTCGGACGGCGATCTGGCGCTGGTGGATCAGTTGCGCACAGCGGTCGCGGCCCGGCCGGGTGATGTCGAGGGTTTGCGACTGCTTGCGCATTTCGAGGCACGGCTGGGCAATTTCACCGATGCACATGTGGCGCAGGCCAATCTGATTGCGGCACTGGGTCCGCAAGCCGACGCACAGGATTATGCCGACTATGCCGAATTGCTGATCCTCGCGGCGGGTGGCTTCGTGTCGCCGCGAGCCGAGCGGGCATTGGAAGAAACGCTGCGGCGTGACAACGTCAACGGCACGGCCCGCTATTACATGGGGTTGATGATGGACCAGACCGGGCGTCCGGACGTGGCGCTGCGCGTCTGGGACCGGCTGCTGCGCGAAGGCCCGGAGGATGCGCCGTGGATTGCCGCGATCCTGAGCCAGATCGAGCGCACCGCACTGTTGGCGGGGGACCAGTATCAGGTGCCCCAGATAGGCAGTGCCGTGGTGCGGGGCCCGACGCAGGATGACATCGACGCGGCCGAAGACCTGAGCCCTGCCGAACGATTGCAGATGATCGAGGGCATGGTTGCGGGCCTTGGGCAGCGATTGGCCACCGATGGCGGACCGGTGGAGGAATGGGCGCAACTGATTTCGGCGCTGGGCGTGCTGGGGCGGCGCGAAGAGGCGCTGGCGATCCTGGCCAATGCGCGCGAGGTGTTCGCGGGCCAACCCGGGGCGACAGACATTCTGGATGCCGCCGCAGACCGGGCGGGTGTCGAATGATTTTCGAGACAATCGAAGAATTTTCCACCGCCCTGCCCGGCCTTGGCACGGTGCTGGGTCTGGATCTGGGGACAAAAACGATCGGTGTCGCTGCCAGCGACCTGCGTCGCACCGTTGCCACCCCGGTCGAGACGATCCGGCGCAAGAAATTCGGGCTGGATGCCGCGCGCCTGCAAGAGTTGATTGTGGCGCGCGAGGCGGTGGGCATCGTTTTGGGTCTGCCACGCAACATGGACGGCTCCGAAGGGCCGCGCTGCCAGTCCACCCGCGCCTTTGCCCGCAACTTTTCAGCACTCTGGAACGGGCCGGTCACCTTCTGGGATGAAAGATTGAGCACGGTTGCGGCAGAAAAGGCCTTGCTCGAAGCGGACACAACGCGCAAACGTCGGGCTGAGGTGATCGACCATGTGGCAGCCGGTTACATCCTGCAGGGGGTGCTTGACCGCATGGCGGCGATACGGGAGCAGGCGGAATGAGCAAGGACGAGGTCTGGGCGCGCGAGGAGATCGAAAGCCCGTGCGTGAAGATTTGCGTGATCCATCCCGAGACAAAGCTGTGCACGGGCTGCGCGCGGTCGCTCAGCGAAATCGGATATTGGAGCCGGATGAGCCCCGAGGAACGCCGTACCGTGATGGCGGAATTGCCGGGGCGCATGCCCGCCCCGTCCGGTCGACGTGGTGGGCGTGCCGCAAAATTGAAACGGTCGGTCTAGGGCGCGTCATCGGCCCCGACATACGCACGATCCCATGCGATTTCCGAGCGGGGTCATGTGTGTTTATCGCCGCGCAGCCAATCGGTTGCACTGCAAAGTTGAGGTCGGAAAAACGCAACCGCACGTGCGGGCCCGGCCGGTCCGTCCCAAGGCGCAGTGCCATGCAGCGCAAACCGGTGCAGGAGGAATGCGCCGCCCTCATCGACGTGCAGAGGTACAGGTTCAGAGCGGTCAAAGACGGTTTGCCGTGCGGACTGGTAGGCGTCTGTGATGTCGACATTGCCGATGGGCGCGGGGCCGATGGCGTCGCGCAGGGCCCTTTGAATGATCCTGTGGCTGCCGGGCCAGACCAGCGTCGGCGCTTGGCGCACGTTGCCCAGCGGGATGCCCAACACATAGGCATGGTATTCGCGGGCAAAGCGGCGGCGCGCGGGGCCTTCGGGCAGCAGACCGTCGACATGGGCTGCGCCGCGCAGGCGGCGGTAGCGATGATTGCCCACCCTTTCGTGCAGATCGCGCCCCGGATAGCCCGGGTAGATGATCGACACCTGGCCCGCGTGCAGCGGCATGTCCGGCGCGAGCGCGCGCCATTCCATGGGAAGTGCCACCCCGGCGATGGATCCGTCAGGTGCATTGGGCAGCACGTCGACACCAACGAACCAGGTCTGGCCATGGCGCAAATTGCGTTTGCGGATCACAGTGTCGCTCACGATGCCGCGGGTCACGTTGCAGGCTGCCTGTACCCAGCGTTTCCCGGCTTTGGACGGGGCGATGAAGGCATATCCGTCTTTGTCTAGGTCCATAGCGCGCTCCGCAGCATGTTCAGCGCCACAAGGATGAGAAACGCCGCAAAGATGCGGCGCAGCGGGCGCGGATCGAGACCGTGGGCCAAACGCACGCCGATGGGCGTCGTGATCAACGTCATGGAAATCACAAGCGCGAAGGCTGGCAGGTTGACCGCGCCGACCGTGTAGGGTGGTACCGGACCCGGTGGCGTGGCGAGCAGAAAACCAAGGACGGACGGCACGGCAATAACCGCGCCGAAGCCTGCCGCCGTGGCCACCGCGCCATGGATCGGTGTCGAAAAGAGCGTCATCAGCGGCACGCCAAAACTGCCCCCGCCAATGCCCATCAGAACCGAGAGCAACCCGATGACAGGCGACAGGATCAGGCGAAACACGCCGCCGGGCAGAGCTGTTCCCAAACGCCAGTCCCTGCGTCCGAGGGCCATGTACAGCCCGACGGCGAGCGCGAGGCCGCCAAAGATCACCTGCAGCGTGTCCGAGGACAGCCGCGCGACCACCAGCACGCCGAGTATCGCGCCCAGCGCAATGCCAGGGCTCCAGCCGCGCAGCACATCCCACATCACGGCGCCGCGCGCATGGTGGGCCATCACCGAGCGCGCCGAGGTGACCACAATGGTGGCAAGCGAGGTCGCAAGACAGATCTGCATCAACCCCGGCCCGTCAAACCCAAGCGTCTGAAATCCGTAGAAATACGCGGCCACCAGCACGATGCCACCGCCCACCCCCAATAACCCCGCAAGCACGCCCGCAACCGCGCCGATCAGCGCCAGAAGGATCGCCATTTGCAGCAGCAACGTCGCGTCCATGCGCGATCAACTGGCCTTTGCTTCGGGCACTGCGGTCACCAGTGCCAAGGCCTGTTCGACCAATTCAGGCCCGGCCGTGGGCGACGTCGCCCCTTCGCTCAGATGCCGGCGCCATGCACGGGCACCCGGGCAGCCGGAAAACAGGCCAAGCATGTGCCGGGTAATCTGGTGCAGGCGGCCACCGGCGCTCAGGTGCGCCTCGATGTAGGGGAGCATCGCGCGGGCGGCGTCCTTGGCAGTGACCTGGGCGGCGTCGATGCCAAAGATGCGTTGATCGACTTCGGACAAAAGCGCGTAGGGGTGGTTGTAGGCCGCGCGCCCGATCATCACCCCGTCGAGGCCAGCGTCGAGCAATTCCGCAGCTTGATCAACGCTTTCGATACCACCGTTGATCGAGATGTGCAGGTTGGGAAAGAGCATTTTCATGCGGTGAACCAGCCCGTAGTCGAGCGGCGGAACATCGCGGTTTTCCTTTGGGCTGAGGCCTTGCAACCACGCCTTGCGCGCGTGGATCGCAACACGTTCGCATCCTGCAGCGATAATCCGGGCGAGGAATTCGGGCAGCACCTCTTCGGGGTCTTGTTCGTCAACGCCAATGCGACATTTCACAGTCACATCGATGTCAACCGCGTCGCGCATCGCCCGCACACAATCCGCCACCCGGCCCGCATCTCGCATCAACACGGCGCCGAACGTGCCCGATTGCACGCGGTCCGAGGGGCAGCCGCAATTGAGGTTGATCTCATCATACCCTGCCAGCGCCCCCAACCGCGCCGCTTGCGCCAGTTCGCCCGGGTCCGAGCCGCCCAGTTGCAGCGCCACCGGGTGCTCGGCTGGATCATGGTCAAGAAGATGCATGGCCCCGCCGCGCACCAAAGCGGGCGCGGTCACCATTTCGGTATAGAGCAGCGCGCACCCGGTCAGTTGGCGGTGGAAGTACCGGCAATGCCGGTCGGTCCAATCCATCATAGGGGCCGTGGATAATCTAGCGTGTTGTTTTATTTGCATTTTTTGTGTATCTTCAAACTGTTGGCGGCGGATGCTGCTACGCTGGAATACGCCCCAATATCCCCGAATTTGCCCCTCTACGACGACTCATTGCACACACAGCGCACACGAAAATGGCCTCCATCACCAAGCTCCCCTCCGGCGCATACCGGGTCCAGATCAGACGAAAGGGCCGCTACGCGAGCGAGACGTTCCTCCGCCGCGACGACGCCCATCGTTGGGCCCGCCAGGCGGAGACCCGGGTCGATCAGGGGCTGGCGCCGAACAAGTCGTCCGTTTCCCGCCTCCAGACCTTTGGCGACCTCATCGATCTTCATATAGCCGATATGTGCGAGGTAGGGAAACCGCCGCGTCGCAGCAAGGCCGCCACGCTCACGACGCTCAAGCGCGATCTGGGCAAGGAGAAGATCGGACACCTCGACCGGCAGAAGCTGATCGACTACGGCAAGATGCGCGCCGAACAAGGTGCGGGCCCGGTCACTCTCGGGATCGACATCGGCGTGATCAAGATGATTATCACCCACGCTGCAGCCGTGCACGGCCTCGACATCTCTCCGGAGCCCGTCGATCTGGCGCGCGTCGCGCTCAAGCGTCTCGGCCTGATCGGCAAGGGCACGGAGAGGG
>JBCBAV010000117.1:0-12172 GCA_038532285.1 Pseudomonadota bacterium
CCTCCCCGAAGGGCCGTTCCGCCACCCGACCCCCCCGGCCAGCCACGACACGAAACCAACCCAAACCGCCCCAAATCTGACCAAAACTGCCCCTGCGACATCCCGCCCGCGACATTTTCTTTGGCAGCACGGGCGATCTGCCCTACCCTTACGTCACCTAGAAACAGGAGACGACCGATGAAGACCAAGACCCTCGCAGTCGCGCTGGCCCTCACCATCGCCCCCACCCTCAGCTTTGCCATGGGCTGCCAATACGGCAAGCACGAACAGCAGGCGATGACCTGCGCCCCCGGCACCACGTTCGACAGCACGTCAAACGCCTGCGTGCCGACCACAAGCTGACGCCTTTCGTCCCGGCCTCTTTTCCCTCGGCCGGGACCCTTTGACCTTCCGCAAAATTAAATCCGAATAAATCCCGCCCCAGCCGGGTTGATACGTCATGAAACGCACCAACTCCGGAGGACCTCCCATGCTGCGCACCCTGATCCTGACCACCGCGCTCGCCCTGCCCACCTTGACCTACGCCAAGGGCAGCGATGAGCCGCCGAAACAGACCCAGACCACCAAGGACTGCTTTCAAGCCCGCCAGTGGGACCCCGAGATCGGCAAATGGGTCCGCTTTTCGCAGCCCGTGAACGGTGTCTGGGACGCAAATATCCGCAAGTGCATCCGCCCCGACCGCACCGGCTATCTGGGCGAGGATACGCTGTACAAGGCCGTGCGCGAACTGGCCTACGCGGGCCGCTATGACGATGCAATCACCGTGATGGACCAGATGCCGAACCAGGCGTCAGATCAGGTGATGACCTATCGCGGCTTTACCGCGCGCAAGCTGGGCAAACTGACCGAGGCAGAGGCCTATTACCAAGAGGCCATCGCCGTGAACCCCGACAACATCCTCGCACGCTCCTACATGGGCCAGGGCTATGTCACCGCCGGCAAGAAAGACGCCGCCCGCGCCCAGCTGGCCGAGATTGTGGCCCGCGGCGGCACAGGCACATGGTCCGAGGTCTCGCTGCGCCGCGCCATCGAAAGCGGAACGACCTACAGCTACTGACGCCGCTGTCGCATTGAAGGATTCTCAACCTTTGCCTGCCAGTTAAGGACAAAACCGATCCGAGGCAGGACATGACAGCACTTTTACCACCCCCCGCCGCAGGTGGCCTTCCGGCGACCCGCGGCGGCACCGCCCTTGGTGCCCATTCTCTCAGCCGCAAGGCCAAGGCCGCCATCGTGGTGCGCCTTCTGGTGAACGAGGGCGCCGATATCCCGCTCGAGGATCTGCCCGAGGAATTGCAGGCCGAACTGACCAAGGCGATGGGCCAGATGCGCACCGTCGACCGCGACACGCTGGCCGACGTGGTCGAGGAATTCACCGCCGAGGTTGAACGCATCGGCCTGTCCTTTCCCGGCGGCATGGCCGGCGCGCTCGACGCGCTCGATGGCAAAATCAGCCCACAAACCGCCGCCCGCCTCCGCAAGGAGGCCGGCGTGCGCGACGCGGGCGACCCCTGGGCACGGATCCGCGAGATGGGAAATGACGCCCTGACACCCGTACTCGAAAACGAAAGCATCGAGGTCGCCGCCGTCATGCTGTCCAAGCTGGACGTGAAAAAGGCGGCTGAGCTTTTGGGCAACCTGCCCGGCCCCCGCGCCCGCCAGATCACCTATGCCGTCAGCCAGACCAGCGTGGTGACCCCCGACGCCGTGGACCGCATCGGCCTGTCACTGGCCAGCCAGCTGGCCGCCCGACCCCTGCGCGCCTTCGACGAAGGACCGGTGGAACGCGTGGGCGCGATCCTCAACTCCTCGCGCGCCGCCACGCGCGAGGATGTGCTGACAGGCCTCGATGAAAAGGACGAAGGCTTCGCAAACGCCGTGCGCAAGGCGATCTTTACCTTTGCCAACATCCCCACCCGCATCGCCGTCCGCGATATTCCCCGCATCCTGCGCGACATCGATCAGGCCGCCCTTGTCACCGCGCTCGCCGGGGCCGAAGAGGCCGGCATGGGCCAGGCCGGCGAATACATCCTCACCAACATGTCCGCCCGCATGGCCGACCAGCTGCGCGAGGAGATCGGCGAAAAAGGCACCCCCAAACCCGCCGAGACCGAAGAGGCGATGGCCACCATCGTGCAGACCATCCGCGATCTCGAACAACGTGGCGAACTGATGCTGATCACCGAGGACGAGGACACCTAGCCCCGCCGCTTGTGATCGCGCGCCCCGCGCTTTAGAACCCAGGCTCGATCACAGCCACAGGCCCGTCCATGCGTCAGGACCCCGCCACATTGCCGCCACTGACCAAGGCGTTCTACCGCGGCACCGACCTGATCGCGCGCGGCCTCATCGGGGCTGCGCTGGCGCTGCCCTATGGCGCGCGCATCCGTTTCATGGGCTGGGCCATGTCCCGGCTGGTGGGCCCGCTCGCGGGCTACCTCAAACGCGCCCGCGCCCACGTGGACTTTGCCCTGCCGCACCTGCCCGAGGCCGAAAAGGACCGCATCGCACGCGCCAGCCTCAACAACGCGGGCCGCACGCTCATTGAAAACTATTCGACCCGCGCCTTCCTCGCCCGCCAGAAAACCGCCGACCTCACCGGCCCGGGCCTCGCCGCCCTCGAACAGGCCGCCGCCGCAGGCCGCCCCGTCATCCTCGTCACCGGCCATTTCGGCAATTACGAGGCCGTCCGCGCCGCCCTCGTGGCGCGCGGCTATGCCGTGGGTGGCCTCTACCGGGAAATGAAAAACCCCTATTTCAACGATCACTACGTGCGCACGATGCAGGCCTTCGGCGGCCCGGTCTTTGCCCAGGGGCGCCGCGGCACCGCAGGTTTCGTGCGCCACCTCAAGGGCGGCGGCCAGCTTGTCCTGCTCTTTGACCAGCACGCCCAGGGCCAGCCCGTGCTGGATTTTCTCGGCCAGGACGCGCAAACCGCCACCTCCGCCGCCGAGCTTGCCCTGCGCTTTGACGCGGCCCTGATCCCGTTCTTCGGCATCCGTCGCCCCGACGGTCTCAGCTTCGAGAACGTGATCGAAGACCCGATCCCGCACAGTGACGCCATGACCATGACGCAGGAAATGAACGACCGGCTCGGCGCGCGCATCCGCGCGCATCCCGATCAATGGTTCTGGGTCGCCCGCCGCTGGCGCGCGCCCGAAGATCGGATTTAACTGCGCGCCGCAACCGCCTGATTTTGAATTGAAATACGCGCCTCAGCGTACGACAGTCGCAGCCCGAATGCGCCCGTGCGCCCCATCCTGCACCAGCACCACCAAGGGCTTGTTGCCGGGTGCGTCGGCCTGCAGCGCCAACGGCGCCACCCCGTCCCACTCGGCCAGCACCTGCCAGCCCTCGGTGACGTTGGCATAATCCAGCGTGCGCCCGCGATTCTCGCCCCGCTTGATCATCGTGGTCTGCAGCGGCGTGTACCGCACCATCTGCACCAGATAGGTTCCCGCCGATTGCGCCTCGGCCTCGATCAGGACGCCAGCCCCGTCCCGCCGCGCCGCCACCGCCACAGTCTGCGGCAGTGCGGCGTGCTCGGCAATCACCTTGGCCAGCTTCATCGGCTTGTGCCCGACAATGTCCGTAACCCCGCCCACAATCATCTGCGGCGTGTAGATCGACCGGCGCCCCGCCTCCATGGCATAGCCGCGCTGCCGCTCGGCATGTGCGGGATCAGCAAACGGATCGGCCCAGCCGATATAGTCCCAGTAATCCACGTGCAGCGCGAGCGCGATCACGTCATCCCGCTCGGCCAGCGCGTGCAACATCGCATCCGCCGGCGGACACGACGAACACCCCTGCGAGGTGAACAGTTCCACCACCACCGGCGACTGCGCCGATGCAGGAACGGCGACAAACGAAGTTACAGCAAGCGAAAGAGCCATGAGGCCCCGAAGGATCAATCGTGTCATAATCAGTGCATGCGCCCGTGTGGTTGGCTGGTCAAGGATGGCTGCGACAGTCACTCCAGCCACATAACCAGCCATGCGCGCCGTTGCCAATCAAGCTTTGTTGAGCCTTTGTGTCATTGCCTGCACTGTTTCCCGCACCGGTTGCCCGACCCCGCCGTCCGACCGCATAACGCGCGGCGGTCCGCCCTTCTCTGTTTCAAAAAAATCCCCGCCGGCGGCTCCATCGGCACGGGCAGGTGCCTCCGGCGGAGGTATTTTCAGCCAGAAGAAGACAGGCCCGCTCGCATCCCGTCAGCGGACGTTCAGCGTGACAGCGCAGCCTCCAGCGCGGGCAAAAACCGCTGCTCGTAATCCGAGCCCACCAGCGGACCCTGAAAGCGAAACAGCACGGTGCCGTCGCGATCGAGGATAAAGGTCTCAGGCGGGGCGGTCACACCCCAGTCGATTGCGCCCGACCCATCGGGGTCAAAGGCCACCGCGACAAACGGGTTGCCATCGTCCTGCAGATAAGTCGCGGCATTGCCCGCCTGATCCCGGAAATTCACACCGATGATCGGCATTCCCTCGGCGGCCATCTGCAACAGCCGCGGGTGTTCCGCGCGGCAGGGCGGGCACCACGACGCCCAGAAGTTGACCAGCGTCACCTCGCCGCGCGCGAGGTCTCCGGCGGCCACCGGCGCAAAACCGGCCAACGCGGTCGCAGGCAGGCCGGGCGCCTGCCCGCCCACCCGGGTCGACGGCAACTCGTCCGATCCGCGGAACATGCCCACCGCCGCCAGCGCGACAAAGCCCGCAAAGACCGCCACCGGCACGATCATCAACGGCTTAGCCATCGCGCCGGTGCTCCATTTCTTCCATCTCGGCCCGCACCCGGCGCCCGCGCCACAGGCTCAGCACCACGATGGCTGCAATCATCAGCAACGACACCCCATAGGCCCACAGCACCGCCTCGGCGTATTTGCCCAGATCAGGCATCGCGCACCTCCGCCCGCATCTGCCGCGCCATCAGCGCGCGGGTCCGCCGCACCCGGATCTCGGTGCCCGTACGGTACAGCACCAGCGCCAGAAACAGCGCCACGAACCCCGCGATACAGACCAAGAGCGGGATATAGAACACGTCGGCCACGTTCTCTTCCTTGTCGAGGCTCAGCGACGCGCCCTGATGCAGCCCCTGGTTCCAGAACAGCACCGCATAGCGGCTGAGAACCGCAAACACCGTACCCACAAGGCACAGGATCGACGTGAGGTCCGCCGCGGTATCGGGGTCCTCGATTGCCTCCCACAGCGCGACGTAGCCCAAGTAGAACAGGAACAGGATCAGGAACGATGTCAACCGCGGGTCCCACACCCACCACGTGCCCCAGATCGGCTGGCCCCAGACCGCGCCGGTGAACAGCGCAATCAGCGTCATCACGATGCCCACGGGCGCCGCCGCGCGCGCCGCCAGCGCCGACACGTGGTGCCGCCGCACGATCCAGATCAGCGACGCCGCCAGCATCATGAACCACGCGTTGATCGCCATCAGCGCCGATGGCACGTGCAGATAGATGATCTTGACCGACGCGCCCTGCCGGAAATCATCGGGCGTAAGGAAAAAGCCCCACGTCAGCCCGACGCCCAGACACACCGCCGCCAGCCCCCACAGCCACGGCAACAGCCGCTCGCTCAGGCCCAGAAACTTCACCGGATTGGCATATTCCCAAAGAGACATCGCTCCTCCGTTTGTTGCGTCCGATTTACCGCAAATTGACCCGCAAAACAGCCCCTGCGGCAAAGGGCATCAACGCCAGAACCCCCGCGCTGATCCCCGCCAGCAGCATCAGCGGCGTGGTCGGATCGAGCCCCACTGCCGCCCGCCGCGCGGCCTCTGCGCCAAAGATCAACGTGGGCACATACAGCGGCAGCACCAGCAGCGACAAGAGCAACCCGCCGCGCTTGATCCCCACGGTCAGCGCCGCGCCAAAGGCCCCGATCATCGACAGGGCCGGCGTGCCCAGCGCGAGGCTCAGCACCACGGTGCCATAGCCCGGGCCGGGCAGCGACAGCAGCACACCCAGCACCGGTGCCGCGATCACCAAGGGCAACCCCGTCGTCACCCAATGCGCCAGCGCCTTGACCGCCACGATCCCCTCCATCGGCAGGGGTGATGTGGCCAGCAGGTCCAGCGCGCCGTCCTCGAAATCCACCGCGAGCAGCCGGTCCAGCGACAACAGGCACGCAAGCAGCGCGCCCAGCCACAGCACGCCCGGTGCAATGGTGGACAACAGCGCCGCCTCCGGTCCCACCGAAAACGGCACCAACACCACCACGATCAGGAAAAACGCCAGCCCCAGGCCAAACCCGCCCCCTGCCCGCAGCGCCAGCGCAAGGTCCCGGAAAAACAGCGCCCTCACAGGAACGCCTCGTCCATAGGCGCCATCGCGGCGGCAGCGGCCTGAAACTGCGTGACATCCAATACGGCGGCCTCGATCCCCAGATCGATATGCGTGGCCATCACCGCCATGCCGCCACCCGCCAGATGCGCGCGCACCGCTTGGGCAAAGCGCGCGACAGATGCGGTGTCCAGCGACACGGTCGGCTCGTCCAGCACCCAGATGGGCCGCCCCGTCACCATCAGCCGCGCCAGCCCCAGCCGCCGCTTTTGCCCCGCCGACAGCATCGCCGCCCGCCGCCCCGCCAACTCGCGCAAATCGAACGCCTCAAGCGCAGGCGCGATATCCCGCTGCCCGAACACCGCCGCCCAGAACTGCAAATTCTCCGCAACACTCAGCGCACCCTTCAACCCGTCGGCATGGGCAGCATAGGCAATGCGCTCCTCTGCGCCCGCAACCGTGCCCTCCAGCGGCGGCTGCAACCCCGCCAGCGTGCGCAACAGCGTCGTCTTGCCGGACCCGTTCGGCCCGCGTAGCACCAGCGCCTGCCCAGCGGTCAGCTCAAAGCTCACGCCTGCAAGCAAGGGCACCCCGCCCCGCCCCACGGCCAGATCGCGCACAGTAAAAGTCATACCCCGTGGCTAACCCAAAGCCACCACTGGCAAAAGTCCCCTGCTTCTTCTGGCTGAAAATACCTCGGGGGTGTGGGGGCTGGCCCCCACTTCGACGCGTTCACACAGGTAACACCGCCAGCGCAACGCGCCGCCCCTCGCTCAGCAGTACGTTGTAGGTCCGCGCCGCCACCGGCGACGCCATCACCTCGATGCCGATCCCCAGCGCCTCGACCGCCGAACGAAACGCCTCAGGCGGATGCGCGATCTCCGCGCCCGTGCCCAGAAACAGCACGTCGATCTGCCCTTCCAGCAGGCGCAGCGGGTCCAGATCGTCATACCCGCCCCACGGCCCCGTGCCCGCAGGGCCGGTGACCGCCGCGCCCTCGATCACCTCGCCGCCAATCCGGAAAAAGCCGGGGCCATAGCCCTCGACAGGGGCGGCGTCGGTATAGTCCACTTCGGTAAAACGCATGGATCACTCCCAGATCGGCAGGCCGGTCAACAGGGCCAGAATGGCGATGGTATAGGCCGCGATGCGATACGCCCGCTCGCGCCCGGGGTCAAACAGCGCCTGACCCACGAATATCGTGGCAATATAGGGCACCGACACCAGCACGCCCAGCCAGATGCCCTGCGCCGTCAGCGCACCGTTCACCGCGATGTTCCCGATCAGCAGCACATCGAGCGACGCGAGAAACAGGATCATGTTGGCCCGCACCGCCTGCGCCTGCCGCGCATTGGCAAGGTAGAACATGATGGCAATTGGACCCGTCAGCGCGGTCAGCCCGCCCACGGTACCCGCTGCCCCGCCGACGGTCGCCAGCCCCTTGGCCCGCAACCGCCCGCGCCACTGCCAGCCCGAGATCACCGCCGCCAGCGTCACTGCCGACACCGCCGCCACGACCCAGCGCACCGCGACAGGCTCCACATAGTTCAAAAGGAACATCCCCAGCACCACGCCCGGCAACGCTCCCAGTGTCAGCGCGCCCACCTCGCCGCGATCGGCGGAGTGCCATGCGTGCGGCACAAGATAAAGGTTCGACAAAATGCCGCTCACCGTGATCATCAGCAGGATTACCAAGGGTGCAAGGTAGATGCCCGCCACCGGTACCACGATCAGCGCCGTACCAAATCCGGTGAACCCGCGCACCACGCCGGCACAGAAATAGGTCGCCGCAATCGCCCACAGCCCCGGCGTGGCCAGGGCCGCGACAAGTGCCTCAGGCATCCACGTTCCCGAACTGGTTGCCGGTGTTGGCCGGGTCCGCCTTGTCCCAGTTCCTCTTTACCCCCAGCCAAAGCAGGATGGTCGACGCCACAAAGACGGAACTATACGTGCCCACGATCACGCCCCAGATCATCGCAAAGACAAAGCCGCGGATCACGTCCCCGCCAAGGATATACAGCGAAATCAGCGCCAGCAGCGTGGTCACAGACGTCATGACCGTCCGGCTGAGTGTTTCGTTGATCGAGATGTTCAGCACTTCGCTCAGCGGCTTTTTCTTGTACTTGCGCAGGTTTTCGCGGACCCGGTCGAACACCACCACCGTGTCGTTCAAGCTGTAGCCCACGATGGTCAGAAGGGCCGCGATAATGGCAAGGTCAAACTTGATCTGCAGTTCGGAAAAGATGCCGATGGTCAGCACCACGTCGTGCACCAACGCCGCCACCGCGCCCAGCGCAAACTGCCATTCGAACCGCAACCAGATGTAGACCAGCACCGCCGCAATGGCGAGGACAACGGCAATCGCCGCCGTCTGGATCAACTCGCCCGACACTTTCGGGCCGACGGATTCCACCGATGGAAAGGTCATGTCCGGCACAGCGGCCACCAGCGCGCCCTGCACCTCGCGGATGGTCTCGGGCGTCACCGCCTCCTGGCCCTCTTGCGCCTGAATGCGGATCATCGCGACGTTTTGCTCGGGGCCAAAGGTCGGGTCAAACACCTCGGTGATCGAGATATCGCCCAGGCTCAGCGGCGTCAGCGCATCGCGGTACTGGCCAATGTCCACAGGCTGCGCGCTTTCCGTCCGCACCGTGGTGCCGCCGCGGAAGTCGATGCCATAGTTCAGCCCCTGCAAGAGAAAGCTGACAGCCGCAAGAATGATCAGCAGCCCCGAAATCCCCAGCCACATCTTCCAGCGCGAGAAGAAATCGAACGACGTGCCCTGTTTGACCAGTCTCAGTCTCATAGCAAAGCCTCTCTGGGCGATTGATCAGCCATCCCACCCGGCGCGCACGCGCCATGGTCGCCGAGGAGCGCCATCGGTCCGAGTGACGATGGCGACACCTCCCCCCCGGGAGGGCATACGGCGATGTCATTCACCAAATATCCGGCATCCATGCTTTGAAGTGCTGCGCTTTGAACAGTCCGATCAAAGCCCCCCCGAGGTCGGGCATGGCGCGTGCACGTGGCAATCGTCATTCCTACACCTCAATCGTCTTGGGCCGGCGGCGTTCAAACCACATCACGACCAACAGGCGCGTCACAAAGATCGCCGTAAACACCGACGTCATGATCCCCAGCCCCAGCGTGATGGCAAAGCCCCGCACCGGCCCCGACCCCATCGCAAACAGGATCACAGCCGTAATGAACGTGGTGATGTTGGCGTCCAGAATGGCGCTCAGCGCCTTCTCGTACCCCAACTCAATCGCCCGCGCAGGCCCGCGCGCGCTCTTCAATTCCTCGCGGATACGCTCAAAGATCAGCACATTGGCGTCCACCGCCATCCCCACGGTCAGCACGATCCCGGCAATCCCGGGCAAGGTCAGCGTCGCCCCGATCAAGGACAGCAGCCCAAAGATCAGCCCGATATTGATGATCAGCGCCACATTGGCAAAGAGACCAAAAAGGCCATAACTCAGCCCCATGAACACCA
This sequence comes from Pseudomonadota bacterium, assembly GCA_038532285.1. Classification (GTDB taxonomy): domain Bacteria; phylum Pseudomonadota; class Alphaproteobacteria; order Rhodobacterales; family Rhodobacteraceae; genus Tateyamaria. Next base: position 9,786 of record JBCBAV010000117.1, read on the forward strand.
GCACCGCGGCAAAGGCGATAATCGTCGCGACCTTGCCCGCGTCAATGCTGTCCTGCCCCAACTCGGGCCCAATCGTCCGCTCTTCCAGAAATACCAGTTCCGCCGGCAGCGCACCTGCACGCAGCAGCACAGCCAGATTGGTCGATTCCTCGACCGAGAAATTGCCGGTGATGATCCCCGACCCACCCGGAATATGGCTCTGGATCACCGGCGCGCTCACCACCTCGTCATCCAGCACGATGGCAAAGGGCTGCCCGATATTCTCGGCCGTGTAATCCCCAAACCGCCGCGCCCCGGACGTATTGAACCGGAAATTCACCGCCGGATTGCCGTTCTGGTCAAAGCTCGGCTGCGCATCCACCAGATCCTCACCGGTGACCACCGGCGCGCTCTCGATCACGTAAAACTGTCCCGGCTCGTCCAGGGACGGCACCAACTGGTTGCCGATCCCGGGCGCCTCATTCGCATCGCCCGTGCGCGTCACCACCGGGTTGAACGTCAGTTGCGCGGTGGTCCCGATGATCTCCTTGAGCTCCGCCGCCGACCCGATGCCGGGCACCTGGATCAGGATCCGCTGCGCGCCCTGCCGCTGGATCGTCGGCTCGCGCGTGCCGACCTCGTCAATCCGCCGCCGCACGATCTCAAGGCTCTGCTGCACCGTCCGCTGGTCGCTGGCCAGCCGCTCTTCCTCGCTCAGCGTGACCACCAGCACTTCGCCCTCGGCGCTCACCACGATGTCCATGGCCCCCACGCCGGTGACCGTCTGCACCGGCTGCGCCAACGTGCGCACCTGCTGCAAGGCGCGTTGCATCCCCTCGGGCTGCGAAATCCGCACCCGCAACTCATCGGGCGCCGACGGCTGCAACCGGATGGTGCCCACCACCGCACGTTCAGACCGCAGGATATCCCGCACCGCGGGCCACATCACCTCCATGCGGGAGGCATAGACATCCTCGACCTGCACCTCGGCCAACAGATGCGCGCCCCCGCGCAAATCGAGGCCAAGGTTCACCAGCGATGACGGCATCCACTCCGGCCACTGCGCCAACAGCGCCTGGTTTTCGGCCGTATCCGCGCCCAGCTCGATCGCCTGTGCGGCGTCGTTATGCTGCTCGACACGGGTATAGAACCCGTTGGGCACCGCCAGGATCAGCCCCAACGCCACCAGCGCCCAGATAACAACCCGTTTCCAGCCCTCGATCTGCAGCATTACTTGGCAGGCTCAGTCTTGCTCAGCACCTGCGCGATGGTCGACTTGACCACACGCACCTTCACGCCCTCGGCCAGTTCCACCTCGATCTCGTTGTCTTCCTTGACCTTGGCCACCTTGCCGATCAGCCCGCCTTGGGTCACCACCTGATCCCCGCGCCGCAGCGCCTCGACCATGGCGGCATGTTCCTTCACCTTCTTCTGCTGCGGGCGAATGAGCAGGAAATACATGATCGCAAAGATCAGGATCAGCGGAATAAACTGGCCAAAGGCTTCCATCGTGTCGGGGTCCTCATCCAAGGTCTGTGACTTTGGCCCTACCTAGGGTCTGCGCCCATGAGGCGCAAGCCGCAATAGACGCCAGCGCACAGCCGCACTAGCTTCTCTCCCATGACGCGCTTTTTGCCCCTGCTTTTGCTGCTCTGGCCCGCCGCAGCCGCCGCCGACGGGCACCTGATGCCGCTCGGGCCGCTGCCCGACGATCAGGCCCGCGACTGGCCCGCCATCGGGCGCGTCTTCGATCCGCTCGATCCCGGGCGCGGGTTCTGCTCGGGCACGCTGGTGGCGCGCGACGTGGTGCTGACCGCGGGCCACTGCTCGGGCGCCACAACGCGCCCCGAACCTGCCGACCAGCTGCAGTTCCTCGCCGGGGCCCACAACACCGACACCGTGGCCACCCGCCGCATCATCCGCCAGATCCGCAACCCGGTCTACCGCAGCGCCGGCCACCACACGCCCGATTTCGACATCGGCCTGTGGCTGCTCGACAGCCCCATCGACGACATCGCCCCCCTGACGCTCGGCGCGCCCGAGGGCGACGTCTTTGCCCTGCTGGGCTATCACAAGGCCGTGCCCTACCGCCTCTCGGGCCGCACCGACTGCCCGCTCAAGGCGCTGGAGCCGGGCCTGCTGACCGTCGGCTGCCGCGTCATCGGCGGCAATTCCGGCAGCCCCGTGCTGCAGACGCGCCCCGACGGCACCCACGAGGTTGTCGCCGTCACCTCCAGCCAGGACGGCGGCAACGCCATCGCCGTCCGCATCGGCGCTTGGGTCCGCGAGATGCTGCACCGCCACGCTTCCAACTGATGCGGGTTCGCGCCATAGTCGCGTGATGGACGTCACGCATTTCGATTTACAGTTTTCCCTGCCAACCCCGATTTTCTACGGCATCCTGATCG
>JBCBAV010000118.1:0-12148 GCA_038532285.1 Pseudomonadota bacterium
AAACACCATCGCCCCGGTGGCATTGTGCCCGTGATAGAACATCAGCGCAGGCTTCGGCCCCGCGTCTTCCCAGCCCTCGGGCAGCATCACGTGGTAACTGCCCCCGTCAATCTCGCAAGGCGCGTCCGGACCGCAGGTTTGCGCCTTCAGCGACGGGCCGATGAGCAAAGCGAAGAGGCACAAGAGAACTCTCATGCCCTCGACAGACCGCATCCCCCGGTCAAAGGGAACCCCAAGCCGATGAGGTCGCCAAATCGTGATCCCGTGCCGCCCAAGGGTTGCGCGCGCACCGCTGATTTGTCAGGCGAAAGGGATGAGCGACACCTACGCCCCACCCGACACCGCATTGTCCATCCTCTTCGAGGATGCCGATCTGCTAGCGGTCGATAAACCCTCCGGCCTGCTCAGCGTACCGGGCAAGGGGCCGCATCTGGCCGATTGCCTGATCTCCCGCCTGCAAGAACGTTGGCCGACCGCTTTGGTCGTGCACCGGCTCGACCGCGACACCTCGGGCGTGATGGTGTTTGCCCTGACGCCTGAGGCGCAAAGGTTTCTCGGGCGCCAGTTCGAATTGCGCGCCGCGCGCAAGACGTATGTCGCGCTGGTCCACGGACGCCTGACACCCAAGACAGGGCGCATCGACCTGCCGCTGTGCACGGACTGGCCGAACCGCCCGCGCCAGCACGTGGATCACGAGAATGGAAAACCGGCGATCACCGACTGGACCGTTCTTGCCGATACGGCACAGCAAACGCGCGTGCAGTTGATGCCCCGCACCGGTCGCAGCCACCAGCTGCGCGTCCACATGCAAGCGCTGGGCCACCCGATCCTTGGCGATCCATTCTATGCGACAGGTGCGGCCCGCGATCACCCCCGCCTGATGCTCCATTCCGAAACCCTGCGCATCAAGCACCCGCGCGACAGCCGCGCAATGCGTTTTTCCGCGCCGGTCCCGTTCTGACTACTTCGGCCAGGTCTTGCCCGGTCGGTACCCGACATCCACCGACAGCTCGCTGATGCCCAACGCTTTGGCGACCTCCTTTTTCGTCGCCCAACGCGTCTCAGTGTGCCAGTTTGTCGTTTTCTGCCTGTGCCGCCCGATCCCGATGGCGCCAATCTCATTGTCCTTGGTGATATTTTTCCAGGGATGCTGATTCTCGCCTTCAAAGTCGTCATCGGTCGACTTGATCAGATTGTGGGTGGTCAAATTGGTCGTCGCGTTGTCGCTGACCTCGTAGGCCAACAGCCACGCGTCCTTGGTGATGCTGACGCTTGGACGATAGAAGTTGCCCACATCCATGCTGAAAATCCACGTCGCAGAGCCATTGTGAGAAACCAATCCCAGATCAAAGGCGTCTTCGGCGTGTTCGCGCGGCACCCAACGATAAAACGTCGCCATGAAAAATCCCCCAATCAGAAATGCGATTGGGGGATCATCACTACTTTTGCGCGCATGGGGTAGTCAGGATTCCCAGACTATTCAGCCGCCCAACCGGCGACTGATTTGACCTCTAGGAAGTCTTCGATGCCCCAGACGCCGCCCTCGCGCCCGTTGCCGGACTGCTTCATCCCGCCAAAGGGCGCACCCGCGCCGCGGGTTTCGCCGTTCATCTCGACCATGCCTGACCGCAACGCCTGCGCCACCCGATTCAGCCGCGCGCCATCCTGCGTCTGCACATAGTTGGTCAGGCCGTAAACGGTGTCGTTGGCGATCTCGATGCCCTCTTCTTCGGTGTCAAAGGGGATGATCGTCAGCACGGGGCCAAAGATCTCTTCGCGTGCGATGGTCATGTCGTTGTTCACATCGGCAAAGACCGTGGGCCGCACATAGTAGCCCTTGTTCAGCCCGTCTGGGCGCCCGGTGCCGCCCGCCACCAGCCGCGCGCCTTCGTCGATGCCCTTCTGGATCAGGTCCTGGATCTTGTTCCACTGGGTTTCATTGACGACCGGCCCGATATGGCGGCCTTCCTCGCTCGCGGGGCCCACGGCGACCTTGTCGGCGACGGCGGCGGCCTCTTCGACTGCGCGGTCATAGATGCCGCGTTGGACCAGCATCCGGCTCGGCGCGTTACAGCTTTGGCCGGTGTTGTTCATCATGCGCAGCACGCCGCGCTTGATCGCCTTTTCATCGGCATCTTCAAAAATCAGGTTGGCGCCCTTGCCCCCCAGTTCCAGATGCACGCGCTTCAGCGTCTCGGCCGCGTTGATCGAGATTTGCCGCCCCGCCCGGGACGACCCGGTAAAGCTGACCATATCCACGTCCTTGTGCCCGGTCAGCGCGGTGCCCACGCCCATGCCGTCACCGTTGATCAGGTTGAACACACCCGCCGGGAACCCGGCTTCGTGCATCGCATCGGCAAACAGCATCGCGCTCAGCGGCGATTCCTCGGACGGTTTCAGAACCATGGTGCAGCCCGCAATCGCGGCCGCGCCGACCTTGAGCGTGATCTGGTTCATCGGCCAGTTCCACGGTGTGATCAGGGCGGTCACGCCCACCGCTTCGTAGATGATCCGGTCATTCGGGGCGTGCGCACCAAGCGGGTGGATGAACTCGAAATTCTTGGCCGCGCGCACAAACGCCTTCAGATGTCCGATGCCCGCCGGCACCTGCTGCTGGCGGGCCACATCCATCGGCGCGCCCATCTCGAGGCTGATCAGCTGCGCCATCTCTTCGGCCTTGGCCGAATAGATTTCCAGCGCCCTTTCGACCAATGCGATGCGATCGGCAGGGTCCATCGCCATCCACGCCGGGAACGCAGCCTTGGCCGCAGCCACCGCGGCATCTGCGTCAGCCTGACCGCCCATCGATATGATGGCGCATGGATCTTCTGTCGACGGATTGATGACGTGATGGTCCGAACCGTCCACCGGATCGACCCAAGCCCCGTTGATGTAGAACTGACGTTTCTCGATCATGTCGATGTCTCCAAATATGTCGAGCGCGATAGAGACAAAGCGCGCCTCGACTTGCAAGGGATGTATTGTACCAGTGGGCGTACCGGTCAGCGGGCGCGCATTTTCTGACGCAGTTTGCGGATGTTGTGCACGATCGGATTGGCCTTTTTGTCCGGGCGCGGAGCCTTGGCCAGAATGTCGAGGTATCGACCCCAATCGTGCCGCCCGGCAATCACACCGTCCGCCACCTCGCAAAACAGATCAACAGTATGCGCCAGCCGGGCAAAATACAGGTGAAAGAACTCATGCTCGCCATAGAACGTGCCGACGCCGTACACCCCGCGATCCGCCAGCGGCCAGATCGGCTGCAGCGCAAAGCGCGGATAGGTCAGCGCCACGTCGACCCCGCGTTCGTGCGCGATGTCCGTGAGGATCTGCGCCACGTCCCCCGTTTCATACGCATTGAGGTCCGGGGACCCGAACGACCGGTACACCCCCCGCTTGAGTGCAAGGAACATGGGGGCCGCAAAGATCTTGGACGGGTCCAGATGGTTTGTCGTCTGCGCCAGCCCCGCGATTGCGCCGCTCTCGGCCCGCGCCACCATCCCGGCATAGGCCGCGTGGCTCAGCGGAAAAGCATCGATATCCGCGATCACGACCACCTCGTCATCATCCCCATCGCGCCGCATCAATTCGGTCAGCCAACCCGCATGGCTATTGTCGTCGTCGCGGTCCTGGTGCAGCGGCACACCCAGATGGTCGAACACGCGGCTCTGCGCGTCCAGCAGGCGTGGATCGATATTGTAGCGATAAAAGCTTTGCACCACCGGCTGTGAGGTCATGATCGCGCTTTCTGGCCTATTGCCGCTTGTACCGGGGTCCGTTGCGCGTCTTATGAACATGGGCGCGCAACCTGTCACCCCAATTCCGGCGCATCCGGCGCAGGCGGTAGAAGCTGTCCCGTTCCTCGGCCCCGCGCCGCCCCTCGGGCGCGCTGCTGTCGATGGTGCTTTCGGCGCGGCTGGTCGAAAACAAGAGCGGCGACACAAGCAGCCCCATGTCATTCGCCGTCAGCCACCTACGCAGCGCATGATCCCACGGACAGTCGATCATTTGGTGCTGATCCAGAAAAGCGCGCGCGCCATCGCGCGTCCACAGGTTCGCCGTGGCCAACATCGGAAAATAATGCGCCCGCGCCAGCGTGACCGTGCTGTCGCCGCCCTCGAAATCGATCAGCGGCGTGGTGATCTTCTGCCGCTTGGCACCGAGGTTCGCGACATACCAGTCCTGCTGCCAGCGCGAATTTTGCCAGCTGACAATTTCCCCGACAAACGCCATCGCATGCGCATCGGGGTCCATATCATCCTCGAGGATCAGACCGAACGCGGCCCCACCGGCCAAAAAGGTCTCGAGCGCGCGCACATGACTTTGAAATGCGCCCACCTCACCCGGGCTAAGCGTACGCCCAAAGTAACGCCGCGCTGCTGCGTCATCATACGCCTCGACCGTGTCGACCGGGGTCTGACGTCCATCAACGCCCGGCACCCGTTCGAACGCAGCCCCTTGGACGGCCATCACCGTCTCTGCTGCTCTCAGCCGGTCGGAACTGGCGTCGAGGTTGATCAGCAAAGTGACAAAGGCGGACATTTTGATGAAATGGGGGGGTGTTTTGTACAAAACAACCGGGGCGACCTGTGCCGCCCCGGTGTTGCCGCGCGGGATTACTCCTGCGTCGCGGCTTCTTTCTTGATCTCTTCGCCGGTTTCCTGATCGACGACTTTCATCGAAAGGCGCACCTTGCCGCGATCGTCAAAGCCCAAAAGCTTGACCTTCACTTCCTGACCTTCCTTCAGAACGTCCGACGGATGGTTCAGGCGGCGGTTTTCGATCTGGCTGACGTGCACCAGACCGTCGCGCTTGCCAAAGAAGTTCACGAAGGCACCGAAATCGACGATCTTGACGACCGTCCCGGTGTAAATCGCGCCTTCCTCGGGCTCGGCCACGATCGAATGGATCATGTCATAGGCCTTCTGGATGGCTTCGCCGTTGGGCGAGGCGATCTTGATCACGCCATCATCGTTGATGTCGACCTTGGCGCCCGAGACTTCGACGATCTCGCGGATCACCTTGCCGCCCGACCCGATCACTTCGCGGATCTTGTCGGTGGGCACGGTCATCGTCTCGATGCGCGGTGCGTGGACCGAGAAGTCGCCAGCGCCGGACAGCGCCTTGTTCATCTCGCCCAGGATGTGCATCCGGCCGTCCTTGGCCTGCGCCAAAGCCTTTTCCATGATCTCGGGCGTGATGCCCGCAACCTTGATGTCCATCTGCAGCGACGTGATGCCGTTTTCGGTGCCCGCGACCTTAAAGTCCATGTCACCAAGGTGGTCTTCGTCACCCAGGATGTCGGTCAGGATCGCATAGGACCCGTCCTCTTCGAGGATCAGGCCCATCGCCACACCGGCCACAGCGGCCTTGAGCGGCACGCCTGCGTCCATCATCGACAGAGAGCCACCGCAGACCGATGCCATCGACGAAGAGCCATTGGATTCGGTGATCTCAGAGACCACGCGCACGGTGTAGGGGAAGTCGGTCGGTGCCGGCAGAACCGCCTGCAACGCACGCCATGCCAGTTTGCCGTGGCCGATCTCGCGACGGCCCGGAGGGCCCACGCGACCCGCTTCGCCGACCGAATACGGCGGGAAGTTGTAGTGCAGCAGGAAGTTGGATTTGAAGTTGCCGTGCAGCGCGTCGATGAACTGTTCATCGTCGCCGGTGCCCAGCGTGGTCACGACCATGCCCTGCGTTTCACCGCGGGTAAACAGAGCCGACCCGTGTGTCCGCGGCAGCAGGCCGGTTTCGCACACGATGTCGCGCACCTTGTCCAGCGCACGCCCGTCTATCCGCTTGCCGTCCTTGACGACCGAGCCACGCAGGATGCTGGATTCCAGCTTTTTCAGCGCGGAACCGAGGTTGGGATCTTCCTGCTGCTCTTCGGTGAGCGATGCAACGATCGCTTCCTTGGCGGCGGCGACGGCGGCGGTGCGCTCCTGCTTGTCGAGGATCGCGTAAGCGTCTTTCATCTGGGCTTCGCCTGCGGCGGCCACAGCTGCTTTCAGGTCACCGAATTCCGGCGGCTGGAAGTCAAACGGCTCTTTCGCGGCGTCTTCGGCCAGATCGATGATCAGGTCGATGACCGGCTGAATCTGCGCATGCGCAAAGGTCACGGCGCCCAGCATTTCGGCTTCGGTCAGCTCGTAGGCTTCGGATTCCACCATCATCACCGCGTCCTTGGTCCCGGCCACGACGAGGTCGAGGCGTTGTTCGGGGTTCAGGCGCAGGTCCTGCATGTCGTCCACGGTGGGGTTCAGAATGTATTCGCCATCCTCGAACCCAACACGGGCCCCAGCAATCGGACCCATGAACGGCGCGCCGGAGATGGTCAACGCAGCACTTGCCGCGATCATCGCGACGATGTCGGGATCGTTGACCAGATCGTGGCTCAGCACGGTGCACATCACCAGAACTTCGTGCTTGAAGCCTGCGACGAACAGCGGACGGATCGGCCGGTCGATCAGACGGGCGGTCAGGGTTTCCTTTTCGGTGGGCCGGGCCTCACGCTTGAAGAAACCGCCGGGGATCTTGCCCGCGGCATAGTATTTTTCCTGGTAGTGGACGGTCAGCGGAAAGAAGTCCTGACCGGGTTTCGGGGATTTGGCAAAGGTCACGTTGGCCATGACACTTGTTTCACCCAAGGTGGCGATGACCGAGCCATCTGCCTGACGGGCAACCTTGCCCGTTTCCAGTGTCAGCGTTTCTTCGCCCCACTGGATCGATTTTTTCACTTCGTTGAACATCAGCGTTTCCTGTTTGGGAGCGTGCGCAGGCCCTCCTGCGTCTCCCCTTTTTCATGGCGGCCCCATTGCCGCCGCCCCAATTATCCTCTTGCACGCGCCCCGGGGGCGAGGGGCGTCACGTCTTGGATGGGCGGGCGATACATGATTTTGCGGGCAGGCGAAAGGGACATTTCCGCCCGTTCACATTGCCTTAACCATCATCGGGTTGGCTGCGCAGATGGAGCAAATTAATCAGGTGCAGGCGGATCGGTGGATCGATCACATGTTCTCGGCCAAGGCGGTGGAACGCGGCGGGGTCATCCGCCGCGCGGTGCCTTGGGTGGAGCATGAGATCGGGCGGACGCGGTTCATCGCCGAGGTGGAGCGGCGCGGGTTTCACCTGCTGGAATGCGGGCATCAGTTCGTAGTGATCTGTTCGCGGGGACCGATCCGGAAACTGGTCTGAAGGTGGCTACGATTTTTCGTCAAAAAATCTTGGCGCGCGTCAGGACCACGGTTTGCGTGGCGGCGTGGCAAAGGCAATTGGCGCATCGGGAAACAGATCATCGCTGCCCGCGCCAGCATCAGGCGTACCCCAATCCCGCATCCATTTCGCAGGCGCGGCCAGCGCTCCACCCGGCGCCCATTCGAAATAGCCCAACGCGCCCGGCGCCGGGACCGGTGCGATGGGCTCCGGATCGGCCAGCGTCAGCCCGGCCTTGCCACCGAACCATTCGCTGTCGCTTTCGGTGATGATGCCCGTCACCTCCACCGTGCCGATGATCGCCCCGCGCGGCAAATCCAGAGGGTGCGGGCATTGCACCCCGTGCTGACCCAGCCGCCAGTAGAGGTATCGGAACTCCTCCTCTTTCAGGCCCGCCGCGGCGTGCAGGCAGATCCGCCCCAGCGCCATGCGCCCCGCCCGGATCGCGCCCCTGCTGCGGTTCTCGATCGGTTTGTGACCCGCGATGATCGCCCAGGCCGAAGGCTGGCGAACGGACAGGGCGAGGCGCGGCAAATCATCCATGTTCCACAACCTAGCCGCCAACACGTGCTGGTCCATGTAGCGGACCCTGCTACCTCCTATGACAAAGAAGGAGACACCCTATGCGCATTCTGTTCACCGGCGGGTCAGGCAAAGCCGGGCGCCACTCGGTCGCCTACCTGCGGGACAAAGGGCACAGCGTGCTGAATTTCGACAAGGTGCCGCTGGGTGTCGATGGTGTGCCCGACCGCATCGGCGACATCACCGACGCCGGACAGGTTTACGACACCATGCTCAACTACGCGCATCGCGAAGAACTGTTCCCGGGAACCGGTGTGCCGCGGTTTGACGCGGTTGTGCATTTCGCCGCAATCCCCCGTATTCTCGTGACCAGTGATAATGAATGCTTTCGCATCAACACCATGGGCACGTACAACGTCATCGACGCAGCCCTTAAAATGGGCGTGCGCAAGATCATCTTTGCCTCGTCCGAGACGACGTATGGCGTCTGTTTCGCCGATGGCACTCGCACGCCTGCCTATCTGCCGATAGACGAGGACCACCCGACCATCCCAGAAGACAGTTATGCCATGTCCAAGGTCTGCAACGAGGCAACGGCGCGCAGCTTTCAGGCGCGGTCCGGCGTGGATATCTACGGGTTGCGGATCAACAACGTGATCGAGCCGCACGAATACGCGCAGAACTTTCCCGCCTTCATGGAAAATCCGGCGCTGCGATTGCGCAACTTCTTTGCCTATATCGACGCGCGCGACCTTGGGCAAATGGTGGATCGATGCCTGCAGACCGACGGGCTGGGCTACCAGGTGTTCAATGTGTCGAACGACGATCATTCCGTGAATGTCGACACAGCCGACCTTGCCGCCGAATTCTATGACGGTGTGCCCATGTGCGAGATGGAACCGCGCGAGACGTTTTATTCGAACAAGAAAGCGCGCGAATTGGTCGGGTTTGCGCCTGAACATTCGTGGCGCCAGTATCTCGACGCCTGACTGGAACGACAAAGGGCCGCGCAAGCGCGCGACCCCGAAACGTGTGAAAGGCGCACGCGCTTAGCGGCGCAGGCCCAGACGCTTGATCAGGTCAGCGTAACGCGCCTCATCCTTGCCCTTGAGATAGTCCAGCAGCTTACGGCGCTGTGCCACCATCTTGAGCAGGCCGCGACGGCCGTGGTTGTCTTTCTTGTGGGTCTTGAAGTGCTCGGTGAGGGTCGCAATGCGCGAGCTGAGAACGGCAACCTGCACCTCGGGCGAACCGGTGTCGCCATCCTTGGTGCCGTATTCCTTCATCACGCGGGCTTTGTCTTCGGCAGTGATCGACATCGGGATCTCCTTTGACTTGAGGGTTTGACGCCGCCGGCCGGGATGTCGTCCAGCACGGGGCCATTCCCCGTCGATCGGGGATGCGGGCGTATAGAAGGGATTCGCTGCAAAGGCAAAAGGAATCTGGACGGCCAACGCCGCGCCCTTGATCAGAGTGGCGCAAACCCGGCGTCTTGCGCAGCACTCAGCGGCATCACGGTCACATCGCCCAGTTCAAGCCCGGCGCCGCCAGACACATGTGCCACGGTCACACCGTCCATCACAACGTGCATCACATCAGGCGAATCCGGGTCTGGCGACAGGTTCAAATCAGGCGCTCCACCGGCGTCGTCATAAACCAGAATGATATCATCCTCATCCGCGTTGAAATCGATCACATCGGTGGCGGACCCCTGCATGATCCAATCGCCCACAACGATGTCGTCAGCCCCTGATCCAGCAGTCACCACATCATCATTGCCTGCTATGATCGTGTCATCGCCATCGCCGCCATTCAGGTAATCGCCGGCGTCCACATCCGCAGCGCCATCAGTATCAACGCCGCTGATCAGATCATCGCCAAAGCCCCCAAACACCGTGTCCGCGCCCGTACCACCGGACAGCGTGTCATCATCCAGACCGCCCCAAATGACGTCATCATCCGCGCCGCCATCGACAACGTCCGCCCCGGCAGAGCCGTTCAGGCTGTCGGATCCTGCGCCGCCGGTGATCGTGTCGTCATCGTTGTTGCCAAAGACTTCGTCAGCGCCTGCGCCTGCTTCAATCAGGTCGTCGCCATCCCCACCTTGCAGGCTGTCGTCGCCACCCATGCCATCAATGACGTCGTTGCCTCCAGACCCCATGATCGTGTCACTGCCGCTTTCGCCTGTCAGCGTCTCATCGGCATCGGTGCCTATGGTCAGGCCCGCGACGTCAACCGGTGGTTCGATAACTTCGTCGCCGTCACCCGGTGTACCGGCTGGGTCGCTCAAGAGGTCTGACAGGCTTGTGACGGTGGTAACTGCCCCGCCATCGTCATTATCGGTTTCTGTCGATGCTTCCGTCGCGTCAGCGTCGGTGTCGCCCATTTGCAGAACACCCACGGTGCCTGCAGCCATCAGTCCCAACAAGCCGGCAAGCCATAACATGCCGTCACCCCTTATTCACATCTCACCACCCGCTATAGTAGGCGTTTCGGCGCGAAAGACCAAAACGATTTCTAAAATATGGTTAATCAATCCTCCAGGGCTGGGGTTTTTGGCTATACGCGATGTACAGCGGGTGCTTGGGATGCCCCGCTTGACTGAGACCGAGGTGAAAAAGTGGACGCGCACTGAGACAAAGCAGCGTCTGAACCGCTGCGCCACGACCGAGATACGCACCATGTGTACCCCACGCGGCCACAACGTCGTTTGCCCATGCCGCGCGGTCCAGGATGGCCGCGTCATTGCCGTCGCCCACAGGATCGTCGGCCCGCCGCAGCGCACGCGGATCGGTGTCGCGCCACGCAAAGATGTTGGTCACCGCAAAGCTGCCGTATCCCAGCGCCCGCGCCCGCCGCTCACAACGTTCAACGGTAGGGTCGTTTTGGACCTCGGTCGCTGTGGAGGGGTTGAGCATCACGAAATTCACCCTCCGCCCGGGTGCGTCCCAGATGCGGGTCAGGCTGTAGCGGTAGCGTTCGCAGTCAGAATAAACGGCGGTTGATGGTGCGTCGCCCTTGGTATGTGTGCGCGTGATCATGGGGCGGTTCTGCCAGCCGCAGACCGCCCCATCAATGCGTTTTGTGGTCTGATTTATTCGGCAGGCACCGCGGCGGGCGTGCGGTTGACGGTCAGCACGGCGCCTTTCATCTCCATGATGCCTGCGGCCACCAGCGCGTAGACGATGTGCCCCCACAGCGCGACCCATGTGATCCCGGTAAAGCCGAGGAACGGCGCGTTGCCTGTCACCAGATGCGCCATGACATACAAGGCAAAGACCCACAGGGCGACGCCGTAGGCGACGGCGGTCAGCGCCCAGTGCATGCGCGGCAGAACCATGCGTTGCACCGGGCGGGCGATGGCGAACCAGCCCACTGCGTAGAACAGGAGGCCGGTCATGGCGTGCAGCAGGTAGGCGGCACCGGACGGATTGGCGCCGAAGATCGCCTTGAGCGAGGCCCCGGCAAGGCCCACGGGCGCCAGTTTGGCATAGCCGAAAAGCGGGCTGAGCGCTTGGCCGAAGACGTCGAATGCGATTGTTGCAAAGGCACCGGCGGTCAGGACAATTCCGGCGGTGCGAAGGGGTGAATTGGTCATTGGGGGTCTCCCATCAAATGCTGCGATGGGACTAAGGTGGGCCAAGGAAGACCGTCAGGATACCCGCCTCACGCAGGGCTTACCAAATCGGCGCTTTACGTAACATGGCCCCTACGTCACTTTCGCTCCGGACCCTGTTTTGTACAAAACAGGGGGTCAAATGTTACAAATTGAAGACACGTGCGGGGTGCAGCTCGCCCGCCTTGTAGCGGCCCACGGCCACCGGCGTGCCGTCAAGCGAGGCCCAAGCCTCTTCGCCGTAGTCGACATCTGACGCCAGCACCATGCCCGGATTGCCGTTGCGCATGCGCACCGCACCTTCGGGTGTCGCCTTGAGTTCAGGCAGATCGGCAAGCCCTTCGGCCACCGGGCGCAGGTGCGCGTCCAGCGCAGGGTCGTGCGCCAGGGCTTCGACCTGATCCAGCCTAATCCCGTCCTCGGCATCAAACGGCCCGGACCAGATGCGACGCAGCGTGACGACATGGCCATGACATCCCAAAGCCGCGCCCAGATCGCGCGCGATGGACCGCACATAGCCGCCTTTGCCGCAGACCATTTCCAGTTCGACATGATCGGCGTCGGGGCGGTCGGTCAGAACGAGTTCCTCAACCCAGAGGGGGCGGGCAGCAATCTCAACGTCTTCGCCATCTCGGGCCAGCTTGTAGGCGCGCTGACCGTCGATCTTGACCGCAGAGAATTTGGGCGGGACCTGTTCGATGTCGCCGATGAAGGCGCCCAGCGCGTCCTTGATCTCGTCGTCTGACGGGCGGGCGTCCGAGGATGCGATCACTTCGCCTTCGGCATCGTCTGTGT
>JBCBAV010000119.1:0-12125 GCA_038532285.1 Pseudomonadota bacterium
CTTCGCGGAGGATTTTTTGAAACAGAGAAGGAGGCGGGCGCTTGGGCGGCATGCTGCCGGGGGCAATTGAACTGACAGGCCGGGTATTGGTTCGCTCGGTTCGGAGGCGAGCACATCGGCGGTGACGTCTCGGACGGCGGTTGCGGCAAAATGCGGCGCATCCTGGTGCGGCGTGATCACCAAAAGCAAAACGCCGGACCGCGGCACGCCTCACAAAACAGTATGCGTGCAGGGCTCTTGGTTGCCGACGGCAAGTGTGGCAAAACAGGGCTGTTCGAGCACACCGCATTTTGACGGCCCCATAATTTTGAGTGACACATGAGTAACGACCAAAACGCTTCGGTCCTGGACCAATACAAGAACCGCGCCGCCCGCCTTGCCTTTGTCGAGGAATCGATGATCTGGTGTGCCGTCGTGGTGCTGATGTCGCCCTTTGCCCTGATCATCTGGACGCCCGAGGCGTTTCCGCAGTCGATCAGCCATTCCTATCACACCTGGGTGGGTGACATGGTGTTTGGCAGTCTGTTTGCGGTTGGGTTGTTTTTGGTGGCCTACAGAAACCCGGCAGAAACCGCGCGGTTGGGGTTGAGTTTCTGGGTGTCGACGACCGCCGGGCTTGGCGCCATCGGGGTGGCGATTTTTCCGGTGGATCCGCGGGTGGCAGAAGAATGTCATCTGGTGATTGAAGAGGCGGCGTCGACGGCTTGCGTGTCGGGGCTGACCACGCATGGAAACCTGGCGCATTTCGGGTCCGCGGTGCTGTTTTTCGTGTCGATTGCGTTGCTGTGTCTGGTGGTGTTCACGCGCGAGGAGAAAGCAGGCTACAAGCACAAGGACAGCGACCGGACGTACACATTGCGGCCCAAGCGGTTTCGCGCGGCAGCGATCTACGTATTGTGCGGTGTGGGCCTTCTGTACTGCCTTTATGCGCTGGCAACTGACAGCGGCGGATCCTTTCCCTTTGAGGGGGTTGAGGTGTCGCTTTTCTACTTTTGGGAATATGTGGCGGTTTTGCTGTTTGCGGTCGCCTGGACGGTGAAGGCGGCGCGCAAATACGAGCCGGTAGAGAGCGGCGGCCGGGAGATCGGGCCCTATCACATGGCGTGGGTGCTGCTGAAGTGGTTTGTCCTGGTAAAGATTTTTCGTCTGAGCGAGGCTGAGGACGCAGCTGCGGACACCGTTGACGGCGGTCACAGTGACGGCGACCGTCGGCCGGGACACGTCCGCGTAGCCGGAGTACATTCCGGTCTTGCGCGCGGGCGATGTCCTGCGGCAGTGTCTAACCCTCGTCAAGCGTTGCAGGGGAGGCACGAGATGCACGGCCAGATGATGAATTTTCCGCTTACCATTGCGTCGCTTGTGGATCATGCCGCGCGGTATCATGGGGCAACCGAGATCTATTCGGTCGAGACCGCGGGCGGCGTGACCGAGACCACCTGGGCAGAGGTTGGAGCGAATGCCCGCCGCCTGGGGCACGCGCTGGAGCAGTTGGGCCTGGGCGAACAGGCGCGCTGCGGCACCATCGCGTGGAACAACCGGCGGCATCTGGAGATCTATTTCGGCGTGTCGGGGGCGGGGTTTGTCTGTCACACGATCAACCCGCGGCTGTTTCCGGAGCAGCTGATCTACATCATCAACCATGCCGAGGACCGGGTGCTGTTCATCGACCGCACGTTCGTGCCGCTGGTCAAGGCGATCCGGGACAAGATCGAGGGCGTGGAATACATCGTGCTGATGGAGGGCCGCGACGACGCGCTGGCGGGCGAGATCGAGGGGCTGGTGTTTTATGACGACCTGATTGCGCGCGGGTCGCCTGACTATGAATGGCCTGCGCTGGATGAGCTGACGGCCTCGTCGCTGTGTTACACGTCGGGGACGACGGGGCACCCCAAGGGCGTGCTTTATTCCCACCGGTCAACCGTGTTGCATGCGCTGGCGTCGAACACACCCGATTGCATCGGGTTTTCGGCGCGCGACGTGATCATGCCGGTGGTGCCGATGTTTCATGTGAACGCGTGGGGCGTGCCCTATGCCGCGGCACAGGTGGGCGCGCGGATGGTGATGCCGGGACCCGGGCTGGACGGGCCGTCGCTGGTGGGGCTGATCGACACCTATGGTGTGAGCATTGCGCTGGGGGTGCCGACGATCTGGGCCGGTTTGCTGGGCGCGGCAGAGGCGGCGGGGTCGCAGCTTGCCACCCTCAAGCGCACGGTGGTGGGCGGGTCGGCCTGTCCGCCGAGCATGATCAAGACCTTCCGCGAGCGCTATGACGTGGAGCTGATTCACGCCTGGGGCATGTCCGAGATGTCGCCGCTGGGCACCACGAACCAGCCGCTCGCGAAACATGCCAGCCTGCCGGTGGAGGCGCAGCACGCCCTGCGCGAGAGCCAGGGACGCCCGCCCTGGGGGATCGAGATGAAGATCGTCGATCCCGACGGCGCGCCGCTGCCCGAGGACGGCGAGGCGCAGGGGGACCTGATGGTGCGCGGGCCCTGGGTGCTGAGCAATTATTTCCGCAAGAGCATGGAAAGCACGCTGACCGACGGCTGGTTCCATACCGGCGATGTGGCGGTGATTGATGCCGATGGTTATCTGTCGATCAAGGACCGGTCCAAGGACATCATCAAGTCGGGCGGCGAGTGGATCAGCTCGGTCGATCTTGAGAACATCGCGTTGGGGCACGAAGCACTGGCCGATGCCGCCGTGATCGGCGCGCGGCACGAGAAATGGGACGAACGTCCGGTGCTGATCGCCGTGCCCGCTGAGGGGCAGAGCCCGAGCGAGGCGGATGTGCTGGCGATCTTTGACGGGCAAGTGGCCAAGTGGCAGGTGCCGGACAAGGTGATCTTTGTCGATGCGCTGCCGCGCAATGCCACCGGCAAGGTGCTGAAACGCGATCTGCGCGAGACCCATGGCGAGGTGCTGGTGGGCGCGGGGTAGCGCGGACCTTTGCCCTGCCGGGCGCGCCATAGCGGTCCATCTTCTCTGTTTTAAAAAAATCCCGGGGGGCGCCGGAGGCGCGGGGGCTGGCCCCCTCTGCCGATGCCTCCCATCCCGTGCGCCGGTGCACGGGAGCGGGGGTCACGTCAGCGGCAAAAACAACCGCAATGTCGTGCCCGCGCCGGGGGTGCTGTCGATGGTGATGTCGCCGCCCGCCTTTACTGCAAAACCGCTGACCATGGGCAGGCCCAGACCGCTGCCTTCGCCCTTGGGTTTTGTCGACATGAAGGGGTCGCGCACGCGGTCGATCAGGTCGGGCGGGATGCCGGTGCCGGTGTCGCGCACCTCGAAGGCGATGTGGCCTGCGGCACTGGCCTTGACGGTGTCGGGGGCGGGCGCTGAGGTGTTGACGCGCAGGGTCAGGTTGCCGCCTGACGGCATGGCATCGCGCGCGTTGATCACGAGGTTCAAAAGCGCGGATTGCAGCGTGGTTTCGTTGACCATGATGGTCTGGCCCGGCGCGGGGTATTGCACATCGAGGTGGATGTTGGCGGGCAGCACGCGGGCGGCCATGTCCGCGACCGCGCGCAGCACATCGGCGGGGTCGAGCAGGGTTTCGTGGCTGGCCGCGGCGCGCCCATAGGAGGTGAGTGCCTGTACCAGTTCAGCGCCGCGGCGGGTGGCGGTGAGCGCTTCGTTCACGAAATCGGCGCGGTCGGGGGTGTCCGGATAGTCGCGCAGCAGTTCAAGATTGCCCTGCACTACGTTGAGAATGTTGTTGAAATCATGCGAGATACCGCTGGTCATCTGGCCGATGCCTTCGATCTTTTGCGCCTGTTCGAACTGGGCGCGGGTGGTCGTAAGCTCGGTCTGGGCGCGGTCGGCCTCGACCAGGCAGACCCAGAAGTAGATCGTCAGGCTCAGGCAGAGCACGAGGCCGATCCAGAAATCCGTGCCGCCGGTTGGGGCTGTGAAAAAGGAGAAGGCGATCCAGTAGAACGCGGCGCAGATCGGCAGCATGTAGGCCACACCCAATGCAAGATTGCGCGCGCGCAACAAGAAGATGTTCAGGGCCGCGCCGCACAGCAGCAGGCCGGTTGCGAATTTCGCGGTCTCGCTGCCGATGTTCCACACCATGATGGGCAGCACGGCAAACACGCTGGCAAGGGTGAACCCCGCGATGCACGTGACCCACAGCGCACGTCGGGGCGGCATGCGGGCGCTGCGCATGACAAGGTGCTTTTCCAGAACCGCCATGGCCATGTAGCAGACCATCCAGACCGGCAGGAAGGCGAGGCGCAGGAACAGCCATCCGGTGGCGCAGCACACCGTTATGAGGGCGAAACGGACCAGCAGTTCGCGGCTGAGCATCCGTTCGGTGCGCCGGACGTCGTCGAAAATTTCGTTGATACGCATGCAGGTATTCAGGGCATGAGGAACGCTATGGCATCGTGGGTGATCGGGATCGCGGGCGCCGTGTGAGAACTTCCCTCAAGATAACCGAGCGTTGTATTGAGGCCAAGGATTCGCGGCTAAGTTTCTGAAATTACACGCTTTTGGGGATTTCTCGCGCCTCGCGTGCGTATGGTAAACATTCGCTACAGTATGTCTCCGTCGAGATGCTGAATTATGCGGCAATGACGCAATAATTGGGCGGCGGATCAGCGGGTTTTCGGTGCCAGGCGGGGCCGTGTCGCGGCGGGTTGGAGCGGGTAACGGGAATCGAACCCGTAACTTAAGCTTGGGAAGCTCGCGTGATACCTTTTCACCATACCCGCGCTCGTGCTCCGTGCGATAGGCAATGGCCCCTGCGCCGTCAAGAGGGTTTGCGGGCGGCGTAGATGTGGATGCGGGCGGGCACGCGCAGCCCTTGGGCCGTGTCGTATTTCGCCATCCGCCCGGCCACCGCTCCGGCGACGGCGATGCGGGCGTCATCGTCGGCGTTGTGAAAGGTGAGCGCACTGTCCGCGGGCCCGATCTGGCAGCAGAGCCGGGCCACATCGGCCACGTTGCCCCGCGGCGTGAGCCGGATATCATGGGTGCTGACCGTTGGGGCGGGGATGCCGGCGGCGCGCAGTTGCGGCAGGATGCGTTCTGGATCCTCGAACGCGAAGGGGCCGGGCAGGGTGCGATCGGGTTTCGGGCTGGGACCCAGCACCTCGCGCGCGGCCTGCGCCGGATCGGTGAACCAGGGGTTGCCTGCCACGTGGCCCCAGGCCGCCAGCGCCATGCGCCCCCCCGGTGCCAGCGCGCGCCAGAGGTTGGCGAAGGCCGCCGTCGTGTCGTCAAAGAACATCACGCCGAACCGGGAGAACAGCACATCGAAGCTGGCCTGCGCGAAGGCATGGGTCTGCGCGTCTGCGCAAAGCAGCGTGATCTGGCGCATTTGCCGCGTACGGGTGGCGGCCAGATCGAGCATGGTTTCGGAGATGTCGAGCCCGGTGACGGAACCCGAGGGCCCGACAGCCGTGCCGATGACATCCGTGCTTTGCCCGGTGCCGCAGCCGATGTCGAGCACGCGTTCACCCGGTTGCAGGGCGGCGGCCTGCAGCGCGAGATCCAGCACCGGGGTCAGCAGCGTGTCCATCTCGTCCTGGTGCGAGACCCACGCGGGGCCCGCCGAGTGGGTCCAGAATTCCTGTTGATCGAGATTGGTCATGGCGTGCGCCCCCATGGTAACAGCGTGCCGCAGAGTGCGGTGGCGTGCAAGCGTGATGGTCGGCCTCATCGCGGGCGCTGCCCGCGCGTCGGCCTCAGGCGCGGCGTCGGCGTCGGCGGGTGCCGCCATCGCCGCCGGTGTTGAAGCTGACCTGGGGCAGGGTGACCACGCTGTTGAGGGTCGGGAACGGATCGACCGCGTTGGGCATCGCGGAGGCGTTCACGAAATGCTCCTGAAAGCGCGGCTCGATCGCGGTCTCAATCTTGTGGATGCGGCGCACGGTGTCTTCGATCTCGGTCCGGGCATCGCGGTTGAGAAGGGCGATGCGCGCCCCGGTGCCCGCGGCGTTACCCGCCGACGTGACCTTGTCAAAGGGGGCATCCGGGATCATGCCCAGCACCATCGCGTGTTTGGGCGAGATATGCGCGCCGAACGCGCCCGCCAGCACCACCCGGTCGACGGCGTCGACGCCGAACTTGTCCATCAGCAGCCGCGCGCCGGAATAGAGTGCGGCCTTGGCCATCTGGATCGCGCGCACGTCGGCATTGGTGACGGTGATCAGCGGGCCGCCTTCGGCCCGGCCATCGTGCAGCACGTACGCTTGGGTCCGCCCGTCGGGGATGCAGCGCGCGCTGCCGGTCTGCGCGGCGGACCCGATCAGGCCCGAGGCGTCGAGCACGCCCGCAAGGCGCATTTCGGCCAGCGCCTCGATGATGCCCGAGCCGCAGATGCCGGTGATGCCGGTGGCGGCGGAAGCCTCGGCAAAGCCGTCCTCATCCGACCACAGGTCCACCCCGATGATGCGAAAGCGCGGGTCCTTGGTGTCGGGGTCGATCTCGACCCGTTCGATGGCGCCGGGGGCGGCGCGCTGGCCCGCACTGATCTGCGCGCCCTCAAAGGCAGGACCGGTGGGCGAGGAGCAGGCCAGCACCTTGTCGCGGTTGCCCAGCAGGATCTCGGCATTGGTGCCGACATCCACGACCAGCACCAGATCGTCGGATTTGTCCGGTGCTTCGGACAGGGCCACGGCGGCGGCATCGGCGCCTACGTGGCCCGCGATGCAGGGCAAAAGGTAGGCGTGGGCGAGCGGGTGGATGTCGAGATCGAGCGCGCGCGCTTCGATCCGGATCGCGTCGGAGGTGGCCAGCGCAAAGGGAGCCTGGCCCAGCTCGAACGGGTCGATGCCCAGAAGCAGGTGGTGCATCACAGGGTTGCACACCAGCACGGCGTCGACGATCAGCGCGGGGTCAACAGATGCCTCGGCGGCGATCTGGGTGACCAGCGCGTTCAGGCCCTGGCGCACGGCATGTGTCATCTCGAGCGCGCCGCCGTCGTTCATCATGCCGTAGGACACGCGGCTCATCAGGTCTTCACCAAAGCGGATCTGCGGGTTCATCAGCCCCGAGGAGGCAACGACCGCGCCGGTGGCGAGGTTGCACAGGTGGCCCGCGATGGTGGTGGAGCCCAGATCAACCGCGAGGCCGTAGACCGCGCCGTCATAGTAACCCGGCCAGATCTGCAGGATGCGGGGGGGCGTGTCGGCGTCGCCCAGATGCACGGCACAGGTCACCTTCCAGTCGCCCTTGCGCAGGGTGGGCTGCAGCGCTTGCAGGATGTGCAGGTTGGCGCGCACCTCGGGCAGATCCCAGTCCTGTTGCAAGGCCGCGACCAGCCGTTCCAGATCGCCGGAGGGGTCGTGCATGTCGGGCTGGGCCACCTCGACGTAAAACAGTTTCACCGACGGGTTCAGGGTGATGTCGCGCGCCTCGGCCCGTTTGCGCACCACCTGCTTGTGCACCTGGCTTGAGGCGGGCACGTCGATGACCACGTCGCCCTGGATCGTGGCCTGACAGCCCAGCCTGCGTCCCGGGGTCAGCCCGCGCTTTTCGTCATAGCGCGCCTCGACCGCGTTCCAGTCCGACAGGGCGGTGTCGGCGACCGTCACGCCATGTTTGGGGAAATCGCCAAAGCTGGGGGTGACCTGGCATTTCGAACAGATCCCGCGCCCGCCGCACACGCTGTCGAGATCGACGCCAAGCTGCCGCGCCGCCGTCAACACCGGCGTGCCCACGGGGAAATGCCCGCGTTTGCCGGACGGTGTGAAGATCACAAGAGGGTCGGTGGTCATGTGCTGTTCCGTGCCTGTTTGCCGCTCAACATAGACAGATGCGCACAAAGGAAAAGCGATCCCGCGACCTGTGACATCGCGTGCGCGGCATGGCGGCGGTCAGTGCGCAGTGCCTTCTTTGCAAGATCAACCTGATGGTGGCTTCACTTTGCCAGATAAACCGTCCCCGAAGGGCCGTTATCCACCGGCGCGCGCGTGAAAGATAAAGCCCAGCAGGTTCATCAGCACCTGCGCGGCCAGGATCGCGGTGCTGCCGGTGGGATCGTAGTCGGGGGCGACCTCGACCAGATCGATGCCGACGATGTCGTGGCGGCGGGCCGCGGCCTGCAGCATCTCGAGCACGTCGTAGTAGAGAAAGCCGCCGTGGCTGGGGGTGCCGGTGCCGGGCGCGATGGAGGGGCAGAAGGCGTCGATGTCGATGGTGATATAGAGCCGTGCGCCCGGCGGAATGCGGTCGATCACGCCTGCGGGGCCTAGCGCGCGGGCCTGGCGCACCGACAGGATGTCGGCGCCCATGCGCCGTGCGTCGTCGTAGCCCTCGCGCGCCGTGGAACTGACATTGCGAATGCCGACCTGGGTCAGCCCGGTGACAAAGGACTGTTCTGCCGCGCGGCGCATCGGGTTGCCGTGGCCGTGGCGCACGCCGTGGCGTTCGTCGACAAAATCCAGATGCGCGTCGATTTGCAGGATGTGGATGTCGCCCTGTCCGTCAAAGGCGCGGACGCAGGGGATGTTGACCGAATGATCCCCGCCGATGGTCACGGGCAGGGCACCTGCCGCCAGCGCCGCCCGCACGCCCGTTTCGATATTGGCGTGGGATCCTTCCGTGTCGGTGTGGATGATGTCGGCGTCGCCCATGTCGACGATGCGTACGTCGGCGGGCAGGTATGTGGCGTCGTCCTCGTGGTCGTAGGCCCCCGCGTGGCCAAAGCTGAACAGCGTCGACGCCTCGCGCACCGCCCGTGGCCCGAACCGCGCGCCCGAGCGCCACTGCGTGCCCGCATCGAACGGCGCGCCGAGGATGGCGACATCGGCCTGCAGCGTGCTCCAATCCTCGACATAGACGCGTTTGCCGAAGGTGGCGATGCCGACGAAGGGCAGGTTCAGGCGGCCGGTGTCATAGGTGTTCTGGGTCATGGCCGCGACGTTGCGCAAAAGCGTGCAGGCGGGCAAGGGGAATTGATGGCGGTGCGGGGCTCAGGGCGCTTGACCTCAACCTTACTTGAGCAATTACGGTTCCTTTGCGGCGCGACGAAGGCGGGTCTTGAGACGGGCGACAGAGGAGCAGGCCATGACATTCACCAAGGCGGGGATCATCCTGTTTACGGAACACTATGCGGACTGCGTGGCGTTTTATGGATCGGTCCTTGGGCTGGACCGGCTGCACAGCATTGATCGCGCGGGCGAACGGCTGACAACCTTTGCCTTGGGTGACACCTATTTGATGGTCGAGACTGACGGCGTGGCCAGCACGGGCCGCAAGACGGTCGCGCAGAACCCGACGAAGCTGCGGTTCAATGTGCCGGATGTTGTTGCGGCGTCGGATGCGCTGCGGCGCAAGGGGGTGGATGTCAGGGTTGCGAAACACAGCTGGGGCACGACGGCGGAGTTTGCCGACCCTGACGGGAACCTATGTGCGTTGCGATCCGACAATGGGTTTGGGGTGTGACACGCGAGCGCGGCGTTTGGGGCCTTTCCATTCAGGCGCGCGCATGAAATAGGGAAGCGTCAAACGAACCCTCCCAAGGAGAAACCGATGGAGATTCGCGAGGCGCTTACCTTTGATGATGTGCTTTTGGTGCCGGCGGCGTCGAGCGTGTTGCCCAGCACGGCGGACACGCGGACGCGGGTCACGCGGCGGATTGCGCTGAACATCCCGCTGCTCAGCTCTGCCATGGACACGGTGACCGAGGGGCGGATGGCGATTGCCATGGCGCAGGCGGGCGGCATGGGGGTCATTCACCGCAATCTGACCGTCGAACAGCAGGCGCAAGAAGTGCGGCGGGTGAAACGGTTTGAAAGCGGGATTGTCTACAACCCGATCACCCTGCGCCCCGATCAAACGCTGGCCGATGCGCGGGCGCTGACCGAACGCTATGGGTTTTCGGGGTTTCCGGTTGTCGATGCGGACCGGCGGGTGCTGGGCATCGTGACCAACCGCGACATGCGCTTTGCCCAGGCCGACGAGACGCCGGTGCGCGTGATGATGACCTCCGAAAACCTCGCGATCCTGCGCGAACCTGCGGACCGGGACGAGGCGATCAACCTGATGCGGGCGCGGCGGATCGAAAAGCTGCTGGTGACCGACAGGGACGGCAAGCTGACCGGGTTGCTGACGCTGAAGGACAGCGAGCAGTCGGTGCTGAACCCCACCGCGTGCAAGGATGAGCTGGGCCGGTTGCGGGTTGCCGCGGCCTCGACCGTCGGAGATGCGGGTTTTGAACGGTCCGAGGCGCTGGTGGATGCGGGTGTCGACATGATCGTGATCGACACCGCCCATGGCCATTCCGAAGGCGTGGCGGCGGCAGTCAAACGCGCCAAGGCGCTGTCGAACGAGGTCCAGATCATGGCGGGCAACGTGGCCACCGGCGAGGCTGCGCGCGCGCTGATCGATGCGGGCGCGGATGCGGTGAAGGTGGGGATCGGCCCGGGGTCGATCTGCACCACGCGCATGGTGGCAGGTGTCGGCGTGCCCCAGTTGACCGCCATCATGGATTGTGCCGCCGTCGCCGGTGACGTGCCGGTGATTGCCGATGGTGGCATCAAGTTTTCCGGCGATTTTGCCAAGGCCATCGCCGCGGGCGCGTCCTGTGCCATGGTGGGCAGCATGATCGCGGGCACCGATGAGAGCCCGGGCGAGGTCATCCTGTACCAGGGCCGCAGCTTCAAGAGCTATCGCGGGATGGGCAGCCTTGGCGCGATGGCGCGCGGGTCGGCGGACCGCTATTTCCAGAAGGACGCCGCCAGTGACAAGCTGGTGCCGGAAGGCATCGAAGGGCAGGTGCCCTACAAGGGGTCGGCGGGCGCGGTGATCCACCAGCTTGTGGGCGGGCTGCGGGCGGCCATGGGATATACCGGCTGTGCCACGGTCGACGAGATGCGCCAGAACTGCAATTTCGTAAAGATCACCGGCGCGGGGCTGAAGGAAAGCCATGTGCATGACGTGCAGATCACCCGCGAGGCGCCGAATTATCGCGGGCTGTAAATGACGCCCGGCGCGCGGGTGGCCGCGGCGATCGAGATCCTTGACCGGATTGCCGATGGCGCGCCTGCCGAACAGGCGTTGACCCGCTGGGCGCGGGCCAGCCGGTTTGCCGGTTCGGGGGACCGCGCGGCGGTGCGGGATCATGTGTTTGACGTGTTGCGGCACTGGCGGTCGGATGCGGCGCGCGGTGGCGGCGAGACCGGGCGGGCGCGGTTGATCGGGCGGTGCCGGGCGGCGGGTCTGGATCTGGACGCGTTGTTTTCGGGTCAGGGCCATGCGCCGTCCCCGCTGAGCGACGCAGAGCGCAACGCAGGCAGGGTGCCGGAACCGGGTGGCGAGGCTTGCGATCTGCCGGATTGGCTGGTGCCTGAGTTCGAGACTGCGCTGGGTCCCACCTGGACCCGGGCTGCGCGCGCGTTGCAAACCCGGGCGCCGGTGAGCCTGCGGGTCAACCTGGCGCGGTGTGATGTGACGACTGCCTGTGAATCTCTGGCGGCAGATGGCATTGACGTGCGCCGCAACGCGCGGGCGGGTACCGTGCTGACCGTGTGCGAAGGCGCGCGGAAATTGCGCCGGTCGACGGCGTTTCAGGACGGTCTGGTCGAATTGCAGGACGCCGCAAGCCAGGCGGCGGTTGCGCTGATTGCCGGGTCCGGGCGGTTGCTTGACTATTGCGCGGGAGGCGGTGGCAAGGCGCTGGCGCTGGCGGCACGCGGTTGGGACGTCACCGCGCATGACGCCGATCCTGCGCGCATGACCGACCTGCCGAACCGAGCGCAGCGCGGAGGGCACACCATAACGGTCACCGAAGCGCCCGAGGGCAAATTTGATGCCGTTTTGTGTGACGCCCCCTGTTCCGGCAGCGGCACCTGGCGCCGCACGCCCGAAGCCAAGTGGCGGCTTGCGCCGGAGCGGTTGACCGAATTGACCGCACTGCAGGTCGACATCATGGTCCGCGCGCAAACACATGTCGCCCCGGGCGGCGCACTGTACTATGCGACCTGTTCGGTGCTGACCCGGGAAAATGTCGACACGGTCGCGCGGTTTTGTGCTGCGCACACGGATTGGGCGCTGGATCAGGCGTGGACCTGGCCGGTGGATGATGACGGTGACGGGTTCTTTTTTGCACGCCTGAAGCGAAGTGATTGAATTAAATTCAACTACAGGGTATATCTTACGGTGTTATGATTTCT
>JBCBAV010000120.1:0-11697 GCA_038532285.1 Pseudomonadota bacterium
GCTGCTGCAGCACTTCAAGGACGCCGAGGCGGAATGCGCGCGCATCCTCGACGCGCCCGAGGTTGACCCGAAGACGGGCCACCGCATCGTCATGGCCCACCCGGCCTACGACCAGTGCATCAAGGCGTCCCACATCTTCAACCTGCTCGACGCCCGCGGCGTGATCTCGGTCACCGAACGCCAGGCCTATATCGGCCGCGTCCGCGCGCTGGCCAAGATGTGCGCCGACGCCTTTGTCCAGACCCGCGCAGGCGGCTGGCAGCCCGAGGACGCGGCGTGAGCTACACCAGCGCCTGCCCCGTCCTGCGCGTCTCCGATTATGAGCGCGCGAAGGCGTTCTACATGGACGTCCTCGGCTTTGCCGTGGTCGAGGAGGCGGGCGAACCGGTTACAGGCTTTGGCATCTTTCAGGCCGGGGCCGCACGCGTGTTCCTGATCGCATGGAACGGGCCCGAGGCCACCTATGACAACTGGCGCGTCTACCTCTACCCTGAAAACCTGTCGGACATGGTGACCCGCATCACCGCCACCGGCACCGCGTTCAAGGGGCCGACCGTCACCGAATACGGCATGCGCGAGGTCGAGGTAAGCGACCCCGACGGCAATGTCCTCTGCCTGGGCGAGGACGCGGGATGACGACCCGCGTGATCCCCCGCGCCAGCCGCCCGAAACCCAAAGGTGCGTTCGAGCACCTGATGGCGCTGGGCCGCAACCTGCCGGGCACGCCCGGCCACATCTGCTATCGCAAGCTCAAGCGTCGCCTCTGCGCCCACGTGCCCGACACCTTCGCGCAGGTGCTGGCCGACACCGGCCCGGGCGACCTGTGCATCGATCTGGGCGCCAACGTGGGCAAGGTCACCGCCGAACTCGCCGCCACCGGCGCCGATGTCATCGCGTTCGAACCCGACCCCGCCGCCTTTGCCGCCCTGCAACGGGCCACAGGCGATCTGCCCAACGTCACCCTGCACCAAAAGGCCGCGTCAACGTCCGACACCCGCATGATTCTGCGCCGCTCGGCCAACTGGGATGACGCAGACGCGCTCGCCCACACTGTCGCCTCCTCGATCATCCGCGATGACAAGGACATGAGCGCAGACCTCGGCGTCATGGTCGACGTGGTCGATCTGCCCGCCTTCCTCGCGACCCTCGACCGCGATATCCGCATCCTCAAGATGGACATCGAAGGCGCAGAATGGGACCTCCTTCAGGCGCTCCTCGACCACCCCGTGCTGGCCCGCATTGACTGCATCTTTGTCGAAACCCACGAACGCTACGACCCCGCGCGCTGCATCCCACTGTTCGAAGCGCTCCAAGACAAAGCCGAGGCCATGACACGGCCCTATATCAACCTCTACTGGGTCTGAACCATGACCGGAAAACTCATAGGAATCGTTCTCTTGCTCAGTGGCATCATCGCGGGCGCAGCACTCTATTACCTGCAAATCTACGGCTTCTACGTCGAAATCACCGACGGACCCGAGGCGAATGTCGAACTGGTCTCGGTCGTCTCCGACGATCCCGAACCGATCCCCTATACCGACTTTCAGGCCATCGACGCCGACAGCTCGCCCATCCGCTACCGCGCCTGCTTCCGCACCGACCTCAGCCTGCCCACGCTGACCGAAACCTATGTCGGCATCGAAAACCAGACGCCGCGCAACGCGCCGGGCTGGTTCGACTGCTTTGACGCCGCCGCCATCGCCGCCGAACTGGACGCAGGCACGGCCCTCACCTTCCTCGCGCAGAAAAACATCCACTTCGGCGTCGACCGCGTGGTCGCCATCACCGAAGACGGCCGCGGCTATGTCTGGCACGAACTCAACGACTGCGGGACCAAGGCCTATGACGGCACCATCGTGGGCGAAGAATGCCCCAGACGAGACAACTGACATGCCCGACCTGCTGATCGAACTCTTTTCCGAAGAAATCCCCGCGCGCATGCAGACCCGCGCCGCCGAGGATCTCAAAAAGCTGGTCACAAACGGCCTTGTCGAGGCCGGGCTGACCTATGCCAGTGCGGCAGCGTTCAGCACGCCCCGCCGCCTGACCCTCACGGTCGAGGGGCTCCTGGCCAGCAGCCCCACCACCCGCGAAGAACGCAAAGGCCCCCGCGCCGACGCGCCCGACAAGGCGATCGAGGGCTTCCTGCGCGGCGCAGGCCTCACCCGCGATCAGGTCGAAACCCGCGACACGCCCAAAGGCCCCGTGCTCTTTGCCGTCATCGAAAAACCGGGCCGCCCGGCGGCGGACATCATCGCCGAGGTGCTGGCCCACACCATCCGCACCTTCCCCTGGCCCAAATCCATGCGCTGGGGACGCGGCAGCCTGAAATGGGTGCGCCCGCTGCAATCCATCCTGTGCATCCTGTCGGATGAGGCGGGCCACAGCGTGGTCCCGATGACGGTCGACGGCTTCGAGGCGTCCGACACCACCGAAGGCCACCGTTTCATGGCCCCGGGCCGCTTTGCCGTCACCTCGTTCGACGACTACACCGCCAAACTCGCCCGCGCCCACGTCACGCTGGATGCGACCACCCGCGCCGACACGATCTGGAACGACGCCACCAACATGGCTTTCGCCGCAGGTCTTGAGGTGATCGAAGACCGCGGCTTGCTGGCCGAGGTTGCGGGCCTTGTCGAACACCCCGTTGTGCTCATGGGGCAGATCGACGCCGCCTTCCTCGACCTGCCGCCGGAGGTGTTGCAAACCTCGATGAAGGACCATCAAAAGTTCTTCTCGGTCAAAAACCCCAAAACCGGCCGCATCGAACGCTTCATCACCGTCGCCAACATCGACACCGCCGACAACGGCGCCACGATCCTCGCCGGCAACCAAAAAGTGCTCAGCGCCCGTCTGGCCGACGCGAATTTCTTCTGGGAGAATGATTTGCGCGAGGCGCGCGCGGGCATGGGCAACTGGTTGCAAGCCCTTGAAAACGTGACCTTCCATGGGCAACTCGGCTCCCAGGCCGACCGCATAAACCGCATCGCAGCCCTCGCCCGCGAACTGGCCCCGCTGGTGGGCGCCGATGAGGCCCAAGCCGAAGAGGCCGCCCGCCTCGCCAAGGCCGACCTCAGCTCCGAAATGGTCTACGAATTCCCTGAACTGCAAGGCCTCATGGGCCGCTACTACATCGGCGAAACCGAAAAAAACGCGTCCGTCGCGGCGGCGGCGCAAGAACACTACTCGCCGCTTGGACCATCCGACGACGTCCCCACCGCGCCGGTGTCGGTCGCCGTGGCTTTGGCGGACAAGCTCGACACACTCACAGCCTTCTGGGCCATCGACGAAAAGCCCACCGGGTCCAAAGACCCCTTTGCGCTGCGCCGGGCAGCGTTAGGGGTTATTCGGTTGGTTCTTGTTAATCGGGTTCCGTTGAATTTCGCTGCCATAGCAACCGATTGTTTTTGGACGTTTATCAATAATGGAATCGGTTTTGAGAAAAATGGGGTGGACTACACCGAATTGAATTCGGATGAAGTCGAAC
Source organism: Pseudomonadota bacterium (assembly GCA_038532285.1). Classification (GTDB taxonomy): domain Bacteria; phylum Pseudomonadota; class Alphaproteobacteria; order Rhodobacterales; family Rhodobacteraceae; genus Tateyamaria. The sequence continues at coordinate 3,488 of JBCBAV010000120.1, forward strand.
GCCAACTGATATCTCCAGCGGTGCATGACCTCCTCGCCTTCTTCCACGACCGCCTAAAAGTCTACCTCCGCGACCAAGGCATCCGCCACGACATCATCGACGCCTGCATCGCGATGCCGAACAACGACGACCTCGCCCTCTTGGTCAAACGCGCCACCGCCCTCAGCGAGACACTCGCCACCGACGACGGCGAAAACCTGATCCAGGGCTTCAAACGCGCCAACAATATCCTGTCCCAGGCGGAAGCCGCCGACGGCGTCGAATATTCCTACGGCGCCGACCCCAAGTTTGCCGAAGAAAGCGCGGAAACAGACCTGTTTTCCGCACTTGATGAGGCAGAGGCCAAGATCACCCCGGCAATGCAGGCGCAGGATTTCACCACCGCCATGGCCGCCATGGCCGCCCTGCGCGGGCCCATCGACGCGTTCTTCGAGGCCGTGCAGATCAACGCCGACAACCAGACGATCCGCCGCAACCGTCTCAACCTGCTCAGCCGCATCCGCACCCTGTGCCTGTCGGTGGCGGACCTGACGCGCATCGACGGCTAACCCGCCGACACGGCGCGGGGCCCCCGACCAAAGTCTACAAAAGTCGACAAAACCCCGCGCCCGCAACCCCTTGCCAGGTCTCGGCAATCTTCTATGCTCGCCCCGCAACAAAGGATGCTGCGGTGCAGAACAACCCCGACACCACGCTGGTCACGGCCCAGGCGCCCATCGCCGACACCACCCATGGCGGGCGCGCGAAATGCCTGCAGCGGCTGGTGCGGCTCGACCTGCCGGTGCCCACCACTGTCGCGCTGTCGTTTGACGCTGTGCACCGCATCGCCGAAGGGCACGTGCCCGACATCGACGCCATCCTCAGCCAGTTTCCGGGTGACGTGCTGCTCTGCGTGCGCCCCTCGTCCGAAGACCCCGATTGGGGCGGCCCCTCGGCCATCCTCAACATCGGCATGACCGACCAGCGGTTCGAAACCCTCTGCGCCACAATCGGCGTCGATGCGGCCACGGCGGTCTTCACCCGCTTTGTCCAAAGCTACGCGGTCGATGTCGACCGGCTCGACCCGGACATGTTCGACGGGATCAAGGGCGAGGACGCCCACGCCCTGCAACGCACGCTCGAGGCGTACGAGGCCGAAACCGACGCCGCCTTTCCCGACACCCGCGCGGCCCAACTGGCCGCGGTGCTCAAATCCATGGCCCGCGCGTGGGAAGGCACCTCCGCCCGCCTCCTGCGGCAGGCCAAGGGCGCGCCGGTGGACGCAGGCCTCGGCCTCGTGATCCAGCAGATGGCCTTTGGCATGGGCCAGGGCGAAAGCGGCGCAGGCGTGCTGCAACTGGTCTCCTCGGACACCGGGCAGGCGCAGATCACCGGCCGCTACCGCCGCCAAAGCCAGGGGCGCGACGCGCTCTCGGGCGATGCAGGCAACCTCTACATCACCCGCGACGACCGCGGCCCCTCCCTCGAAGAGGCGGCGCCGGACGTCTTCGCCACCCTCGTCGATCAGGCCCAAACCATGCGCACCCGCCTGCGTGAGGAAATGCAGGTCGAATTTACCATCGAAAACGGCGTGCTGCACATCCTCGACGGGGTGCGCGTCGCCCGCAGCGCCCGCGCCGCGGTGCGCATCGCCGTGGATCTCGCCCGCGACGGCATCATCCCGCAGCAAGAGGCGCTGATGCGCATCGCCCCGGGCACGCTGAACGAACTCTTGCACCGCCAGGTCGATGCCAACGCACCGCGCGACGTGATCGGCACTGGCATCGCCGCCAGCCCAGGTGCTGCCACCGGCAAGCTGGTGTTTTCGGCCGCCGAGGCGCAGGCCAGCGCCGCCCGCAAAGAGGATTGCATTCTCGTGCGCCGCGAAACCGCGCCCGAGGATGTGCGCGGCATGCACGCCGCCCGCGCCGTGATCACCGAACGCGGCGGCACCACCAGCCACGCCGCCGTGATCGGGCGCGGTATCGGCCTTCCTTGCGTGGTGGGGGTAGAGGACATGACCTTCAACACCCGGGCCAAGCAACTGATCGCAGCCGATGGCCGCACCTTGGGCGAAGGCGACGTGGTCACCGTCGACGGCACCCGCGGCACCGTGATCAAGGGCGCCACGCCCATGCGCGAGGCGGCGCTTGATGACGCCTTCCAGACCCTGATGGACTGGGCCGACGCCGCCCGCGACATCGGCATCCGCGCCAACGCCGACACGCCCGCAGACGCCCAAACCGCCCGCAACTTCGACGCGGGCGGCATCGGGTTGTGCCGCACCGAACACATGTTCTTTGAACCCGGCCGCCTGACGGTCATGCGCGAGATGATCTTTGCCGAAAGCGGCCCGGACCGCGCCGCAGCCCTCGAACGGCTGCTGCCGATGCAGCGGGCGGATTTCATCGAAATCTTCCGCATCATGCAGGGCAAACCGGTCACGATCCGCCTCTTTGACCCGCCCCTGCACGAATTCCTGCCCACCGACCGCGCAGGTCAGCGCGCGCTTGCCGATGCGCTTGACCTGCCGGTGTCCGACGTGACCCGCCGCATCGACGCGATGATGGAATACAACCCCATGCTGGGCCTGCGCGGCGTGCGCCTCGGCGTCACCGTGCCCGAGATCTACGAAATGCAGGCCCGCGCGATCTTCGAAGCCGCGATTGCCGAATCCGCAGGCGGCACGCAGGTCATCCCCGAGATCATGATCCCGCTCGTTAGCGCCAAACGCGAGGTCGAACTGGTCCGCGCCCGCGTCGATGGCGTCGCCGCCGCCGTGATGGCCGAACAGCAGGCGCGGCTCGACTACCGCCTCGGCGTGATGGTCGAAACCCCGCGCGCCGCCCTGCGCGCGGGCGAGATTGCACCCCATGTCAGTTTCCTCAGCTTCGGCACCAACGACCTGACACAAATGACCTACGGGCTCAGCCGCGATGACGCGGGTCGCTTCATGTCCGACTACGTGCGCCAGGGCGTCTTTGTCGAAGACCCGTTCCACTCGCTCGACGTCGACGGGGTGGGCGAGCTTTTGCAGATCGGCATCGACCGGGGCCGCGCCGCGTCGCCTGATCTGACCCTGTCGATCTGCGGCGAACACGGTGCGGACCCCGAATCAATTGCCTTCAGCCGGTCCATCGGTTTTGACTATGTGTCGTGCTCTCCGTTCCGGGTGCCGGTGGCACGTTTGGCCGCAGCCCAATTGGCAATATCTGACAAGACCGGGTAGGCGGGCCCGCCCGAACCGCCTCATCTTGTGTCTCAGCCCCGCGGCATAACGTCTTGAACCGGCTTTGGCTTTTACCACGAAAGCTCAAAAACTGGACGTTTAGACAATTTATCACTAAATCAGCGCTTCGAAGGTGAGACTTGGGGGCATTATGTTGCGTTTCGCATTTGGAATACTGTTGTCTTTTGCCATGGCGCACGGGGCGGCAGCCAACGATGACGGCCGACAGATGACCGACGACCTGCGCGCCGAGGAAAAGGCGGGTCTGACCCGCGTGTCCCAGGCGCGGTTGCAGGACCTGCTCACAGCGCCGATAAAGACCGACGCGCAAGGCTCGGAAAACGTCGAATTTTCGCGCGCCTGGGTTGATGCACAGCCCGAGGCGGCGGGCGATGCGCATTGGCGCTGCCTCAGCGAAGCCCTGTATTTCGAGGCACGCGGCGAAACCGTGCGCGGCCAGTTTGCCGTGGCCGAGGTGATCATGAACCGTGTCGACAGTGCCCGCTTCCCGGGCTCGGTCTGCGCCGTGATCAATCAGGGAACGGGCCGCAAGTACCAGTGCCAGTTCACCTACACCTGCGACGGCAACCCCGAGAAAATCCACGAACCCGAGGCCTGGACACGCGTGTCCAAGGTGGCCCGCGCCGCCCTCGACGGCAAGGCCGCCGAACTGACCAAGGGTGCCACGCACTACCACACAACCGCCGTCCGCCCCCGCTGGAGCCGCGTCTACACCCACACCGCCTCCATCGGTGTGCACCGCTTCTACCGCCACACGTTCCGCACCGCGTCCAACTGATCCATAGAAAACCGTTTAATCCCGAGCACACCGCCTGACGTTCACGTCAGGCCGCGCCGACCCGCCCCCGTCAAACCAAAGGTTTGCCTGCGGCAAAACGGGCGGCGCGATTGCGCCACCCCGCGGGCCGGCGCGTGCGGAGAGTGACGGGCAACCACGACTGTCATAAAAACCGAGGCATCCATAATGTGTTCCCCGGCATCGTTGCCGTCTTCTAGGTCTCCTAGCCGCGAGCAAACCGACTGACGTTTTCGTCACGCCACGCCAACCCGCTCCCGTCCAATCAAAGGTTCGCCTCTGCCCAAACGCGCCGCGCAGTTACGCCACCGTGTAATATGGTGCGTACGGTCATGCTTTGGCCCCATGCCAAACCACGCCCCATGCCGCATTCCAAATCGCACAAGCCGCGTTTGAACCTGTCAAATCCCCCCGCACCCCCCTAAAAGGGCACCGAAACCACCTCAGGACCGCGCCCGTGACCTCCGAAATCCGCCTCGCCTTCTCGCACCCCTCCGAACGCAGCGAGGCCACCGCCGACGCCGACCACCTCGACCGCATCTCGGTCCGCGATCACCTGGTCGAGGTCGAAATTGGCGCCTTTCAGGCCGAACGCGGCGTCACGCAGCGCATCTGCTTCAACATCGTGGTCGAGGTGCGCCCGCTCTCCGGTCCCATCGACGACGACGTCGACCGCATCCTCAGCTATGACAAGGTGACCGAAGCCATCGCCGACGCGCTGGCCGAAGAGCGGCTGAACCTGCTCGAAACCCTTGCCGAACGCGTCGCCGAACGCATCCTCGCCGAACCGCAGGCCATCCGCGCCTTTGTCCGGATCGAAAAACTCGACCGCGGCCCCGGCGCGCTGGGGGTCGAGATCGTGCGCAGCCGCACCGCCGTGCAACCCGTGGACGACATCGAACCCGACACGCCGCACCCCGAACTGGTGTACCTGTCGAACACCGCCATCGCCTCGCCGCTGCTCACGGGCTGGATCGACCAATTGGCCGCCATGGACCGCCCGCTGATCCTGTGCGTCGGCCCCGCCGACATCGACGCGCCCGCCGCGTCCCACCCGCTGGCCCAACGGCGCATCGACCTTCTGGCCATCGAACAGAACGCCTGGGTGCTCGCCGCCCGCGATGCCCGCTGCAAGGTCGTCGACACCCGCACGGAACTCGACTGGGCCATGCGCAACGGCCAGATCAGCATCTGGGCCCCATCCAAGATCGTGCTCGACGCCGTCGACGGCCCCTCGGCCAAAGGCGCGGACGCGGTCGCGCTCGCCTCATGGTTCGCCGCCACGTTCGATGCGCAGGAAATGCTGGTCATCGGCGAAGACGGCCCCGAGGCCGCCCCCGTCGCCCTGCGCCACATCCCCGTGACCCAAGCGGACATCTGATGCGCCACCTCCGACCGCTCTTGCAAACCGGGCCCGCGCGGCCCGACGGTGCCGTGCCCTTTGGCGCGCTCTGGTTCACACATGTGGAGGTTCTGGGCGAAAATCCCCGCGTTCTGCCCGTTTCCGACCTGCTCGCAGGCGCGCTCGACCGCTTCGGCACCCGCGCCCAAGTCCCTGAAATCATGGGGATTCTCAACGTCACGCCAGACAGCTTTTCCGACGGCGGACAGCACAACAGCGTCTCTCGTGCCGTTGAGCACGCTTTGGCGATGATTTCCGCAGGCGCGGGCGTCATAGACGTCGGCGGCGAATCCACCCGTCCCGGCGCGCTTGAGGTCGAAATATCCGAGGAAATTCAACGCACTGCGCCGGTCATCGCCGCCCTGCGCGCCGCAGGCGTCACCGCACCCATCTCGATCGACACCCGCAAGGCCCCCGTGGCCGAGGCCGCGATCAAAGCGGGTGCCACCATGGTCAACGACGTGTCCGGCTTCACCTTTGACCCCAATTTGGCGCCCCTTTGTGCCGCATCAGACGTGCACATATGCGTCATGCACAGCATCGGTCTTCCACAGGATATGCAGAATAACCCCACATATTCTGATGTTCTGACAGAAACCTTCGATTTCCTCCACAGCCGGATTTCCGCCCTTGTGGATATCGGCATCGCCACCGACAAAATCATCGCCGACCCCGGCATCGGCTTCGGCAAAACCCAAGCCCACAATCTCGCCCTTCTCGAACGCATCAGCCTGTTCCACGCGCTCGGCGTCCCGATCCTGCTCGGCGCCTCCCGCAAACGCTTTATCGGCACCATCGGCAACGCGCCCGAGGCGGCAGACCGCGCGCCCGGTTCCATCGCCGTGGCCCTCGCCGCCATGGCCCAAGGGGTGCAAATGGTCCGCGTGCACGACGTCGCCGACCACGCCCAAGCCATTGCGCTGTGGCGCGCCTCTGTGGCACATCCCCAGACATGAGCAAATTATTCGGAACCGACGGTGTCCGTGGCACCGCCAACACCGCCCCCATGACCGCCGAAATGGCCCTGCGCATCGGCGCTGCCGTGGGCCGCTATTTCCGCCGCGACGCCATGGGCGTGCACCGCGTGGTGATCGGCAAGGACACGCGCCTGTCGGGCTACATGTTCGAAAACGCGCTCACCGCCGGGCTGACCTCGACGGGCATGAACGTGCTGCTGCTCGGACCCGTGCCCACGCCCGCCGTGGGCCTGCTGACCCGGTCCATGCGCGCCGATCTGGGCGTGATGATCTCGGCCAGCCACAACCCGGCTTATGACAACGGGATCAAGTTCTTCGGCCCCGATGGCTACAAGCTCAGCGACGCCGCCGAGGCCGAGATTGAACACCTCGTCGCCACCGGCGTCGACCCGGTGCCCGCCACCGAAATAGGCCGCGCCAAGCGGATCGACGACGGCCGCTTTCGCTATATCGAACGGGTCAAATCCTCGTTCCCGCGCCAGATGCGGCTCGACGGGCTCAAGGTGGTGATTGACTGCGCCAATGGCGCGGCCTACCGCACCGCCCCCGAGGCGTTGTGGGAACTGGGCGCCACCGTGATCCCCGTGGGCACCGCGCCCAACGGCCACAACATCAACGAAGGCTGCGGATCGACCCACCCCGAAACCGCCGCCGAAACCGTGGTGGCCCATGGCGCCGATGTGGGCATCTGTCTCGATGGCGATGCCGACCGGGTGATCCTGCTCGATGAACGCGGCAAAGTCGCCAACGGGGACCAATTCATGGGCCTCATGGCGACCCGCTGGGCGGCCGAAGGCACGCTCAAGGGCGGCGCGCTTGTGGCCACCGTGATGTCCAACCTCGGCCTCGAACGCCATCTCGAAGGGCAGGGCCTGCGCCTCGAACGCACCGGCGTCGGCGACCGCTACGTGGTCGAACGCATGCGCGCGGGTGGCTACAATCTGGGCGGTGAACAATCGGGCCACATCGTGATGACCGACTACGCCACCACCGGCGACGGTCTGCTCGCGGGCCTGCAATTCCTCGCCGAACTGGTCCGCACGGGTCGCCCCGCCAGCGAGGTGCTACACGTCTTCGACCCCGTCCCGCAACTCCTGAAAAACGTGCGCTTTTTAGCCGGGCAGACCCCGCTGGACGATGCGGGCGTCGCCGCCGCCATCGCCGATGCCGAGGGCAAGCTCACGGGCCAGGGCCGCCTCCTGATCCGCAAATCAGGGACCGAACCGCTGATCCGCGTGATGGCCGAGGCCGAGGATGAAACCCTCATGCACGCCTGCGTCGATCACGTCGTGGACGCGATCACCGCGGCCACAAAATCACCCGCCTGAACCAAAGAGCCTGCGCAGCGCGCCCCACTGGCTCAGCGCCACACCGCTCAGGATCAGCGCCATCGCACCCCACAACTGCGGCGGCAACGGCTCTGCCAGCGCCAGCGCGCCGATCATCACCGACCACACGGGCACTTGGTAGTTCACAAGGGACATGAACACCGGCCCCGCCGTGCGCACCACATAGACGCGCAGCACATTGGCAATCGCCGTGGGCACCAAGCCCAAAAACGCAAGCACCCCAAGGGTTTGCAGGCCGGGCAGGGGCGGCGGCCCCTCAACCGCCCACGCCACCGGCACGATCAGCACCGCCCCGATGATCAACAGCACGCAGGCCAACCCCACCGGATCCACCGCAGGCAAGCGCCGCAACAGGATCGACCCCACTGCATAACAGCTTGCCGCGCCCACACAGGCGATCCGCCCCGGCAGTTCCAGCGCCGCCCCCGTCGCCTCGAACGCGCTGCCGCCGATCAGC
>JBCBAV010000121.1:0-11634 GCA_038532285.1 Pseudomonadota bacterium
TGCTTTGCGTTGCTCAACACCGGGAACGCGCCGGTCACGTCGCAGAACCGCCTTTTGACAACGGTCGCTTACCAGCTCGATGGCAGACCGACCTACGCGCTCGAAGGGTCAATCTTTATTGCCGGTGCAGTCGTGCAATGGCTGCGGGATGGCCTTGGTATCATCCAGACCGCGACCGAGACCGAAACGCTGGTGACCGATGCGCAGGATGGCGCGATCATCGTGCCCGCCTTCACTGGTCTTGGCGCACCCTACTGGAATCCGGATTGCCGTGGTGCTGTCTACGGCATCACCCGCGACACCGGCCCGGCGGAGATGGCGCGCGCGGCTCTGGAAAGCATCGGCTACCAGACCCGCGACCTGTGGGAAGCCATGAAGGCCGACTGGCCGGGCGCGAGCGACGCCGTGCTGCGCGTTGACGGCGGGCTCAGCGCGAATGACTGGGCGATGCAGTTCCTGTCGGACATGCTGGGCGCGCCCGTGGACCGTCCTGCAGGGGTTGAAACGACAGCACTCGGGGCCGCGTGGCTGGCCGGGATGCAGGCCGGTGTTTATCCGGACCGCGCGGGCTTTGCCGCGACATGGGCGCGGGATGTGCAGTTCACACCGTCCATGGACGCAGAGACCCGGGACGCACGGTACGCTCGCTGGTCGCGCGCGGTTCAGGCGACGATGTCCGTCTGATCTGGTTCAGGCGATTGTCACGTCGAGCGTGCCGATCCCGTCTATACCGCCGGTCATCATGTCGCCCGACACAACGGCCCCAACGCCCGCTGGCGTTCCGGTCATCACCAGATCACCCGGGGCCAGCACGACAGCGCGGGACAGTTCCGCGAGCAGTTCTGCGGCAGGCCAGACCATGTCGGAAATGTCGGCGTCCTGACGCGTCTCGCCATTGACCGACAGCCAGATCCGCGCCTGCGTCAGGCTGGGCACCTGCGCCACGGGCGTCAGCGGGGACATCGGGGCAGATTGATCAAACCCTTTGGCCATGTCCCATGGACGGCCCGTTTTCTTGGCGTCGGCTTGCAGATCCCGGCGGGTGAGGTCGATGCCAACGCCAGCCCCCCAAACGTGATCCAGCGCTGATCCGGGATCGATGTCGGCACCACGCCTGCCGATGGCCAGCACCAGCTCGATCTCGTGGTGAAGGTTTGACGTCAGTGTCGGATAAGGCAGCGTGCAGGGCGTATCGACAACCGCGTCCGCAGGCTTGGTAAAGAAGAAGGGGGCCTCGCGATCCGGATCGTTTCCCATTTCGCGTACGTGTTCGGCATAGTTGCGCCCCACGCAAAACACCCGCCGGATGGCAAATCGGTCTTCCGTCCCCGCCACCGCGACCGAAGCCTGCGGCGGCGGGTCGATCACATATCCCATCAGTCGGTGGGCCCAAGCGCGGTCAATCCCTTGAGGATGTCGATGGCATAGGCCAGCTGGTAATCCTCTTCACGCAGGGCGGCGGCGTCTTCGGCCTTTTGGCGATCTTCCTCGATCTGGCGAATCTGGTCCTCGCTGAGGGAGTCATTGCCCAGCGCGCCACGCAGGTCCGATTCCGAACGTTGCCCAACAGCGCTGCGCGGTTCTTCCTCGTCCTCGGGTTCCGGCTCGCGACGTGGCTGTTCGACCACGATGTCCGGGCTGACGCCCAGCGCCTGAATCGACCGGCCCGACGGGGTGTAATAGCGCGCCGTGGTCAGACGCATAGCCGAGGATCCCCGCAGCGGCATAACGGTTTGCACCGATCCCTTGCCAAAGCTCTTGGTGCCCACAACGATGGCCCGGCGGTGATCCTGCAGCGCACCTGCGACAATCTCGGATGCCGAGGCGGAGCCGCCGTTGATCAGAACCACGATTGGCTTGCCATTGGCCAGGTCACCGGGTGTGGCGTTGAACCGGTCACCATCCGCCGGATCGCGACCGCGGGTCGAAACAATCTCACCCTCTTCGAGGAAAGTGTCCGACACCCGGATCGCCTGCGTCAGCAGACCGCCGGGGTTGTTGCGCAGGTCGAGCACAAAGCCGTTGACCTTGTCCATGCCGCCCAGCGCTTCGACCTCTTGTTCCAGCGCTTCGGTCAGCTTGCGGGTGGTGTTGTCGTTGAACGTCGAGACGCGCAGCACCACGGTGTCGTCCTGCGCGCGGCTGCGGACCACCTGCAATTCGATGGTATCGCGGATGATCGTCACGTCGAACGGTTCGCTTTCGCCTTCGCGTACGACGGTGATGATGATCTCGGACCCGACCGGGCCGCGCATCCGGTCCACGGCTTCGTCCAATGTCAGCCCCAGAACGCTTTCGGCGTCGACATGGGTGATGAAATCGCCCGCCTCGATCCCGGCCTCGTCAGCGGGTGTGCCGTCAATGGGGGAAACAACTTTGATAAACCCTTCTTCCTGCGTGACTTCGATCCCGAGGCCGCCAAATTCACCGCGGGTCTGCACCTGCATCTGAGCGGCATCGTCGGGCGACAAATAGCTGGAATGCGGATCAAGCGACGTCAGCATGCCGTCAATCGCCGCCTCGATCAGTTCGGAGGCCTCGACCTCCTCGACATACTGGTTGCGGATGCGTTCAAAGATGTCGCCGAACAGGTCCAGCTGTTCATAGACGCTGCCGCTGGCATTGTTTTCCTGCGCCAAGAGCGGCCCCGCAATCTGCGTGGTCGCAAGCACCCCGGCCAATGTGCCGCCCAGTGCCGCGATGAAAAATCGTTTCATTCTTGCCTATCCATTCCTGTCGATATCGAACCACCCCAACGGGTCTTCGGTCGCGTTGTCCTGTCTTACTTCCATATAGAGCGTTTCCGTCAACCCAGCGCCAGCCCCTTCACCACCTGTTGACCCAATTGTGGGCACGGCAGCGCCCATGAGGCCAAGCGGTGTGCCTTCGGCAATGATGTCGCCTGCCAATCCATATGTGGCGCCAAGACCGGCAAAGACAAACAGGGTGCTGGGGCGCGGCTCGAGGATGATGACGGTGCCAAAGTCGAGAAGCGGGCCGACATAGCGAATGGTCGCCTCCGTCGGGCTGGTGACCAGCGCGCCGGGGCGAGTCGCCAGCAGGATGCCCGGGCGCGCAATGCCCGCCGCATCCGCTTCGCCCGCGCGGCGCAACAGCAGTCCGCGGACCGGTGCAGGCAGGTTCCCGATGCGCGCACTGAAATCCGGCGGCGCCCAGGCGGCTTCCTCGCCCGTGATCTCGGTCAGACCACTGGAAAACGCGTCCAGCGTTTCGGCAGAGGCAATCAACAGCGCAGTGCGCACGGGATCCGCAGTGAACCGGCGCGGCAAGTCGGTGCGTTCGGCCATGGCCTCGCTCAGCGCGGTGCGCGCGGTTTGGACCTCGGTCAGCCCGCTTTGCAGGCGCGCGGCAGCATCCTCTTGCAACAGGCGCAGGGTTTCCACGTCCTCCAGATCATTGCGCAGCCGGTTGGCACGCTGGCTCAGACCCGGAACAAGCTCGGCCAGCAGCATGCCCGCGCGTGCGGTGCCTTCGGGTCCGTCGGGATGCAGAAAAACAGTCGGCGCGGCATCGGGCGACACGCTTTGCAGCACGGCCAGCAATTGACCAATTTCGGTGTCTCGCGATTGCAACTGGCGGCGCAACTGATCTTCACGGATTGCCGCCTGTCGCATGCCGCCCCGCATTGCGGCGAGCCCGTCCTCGTAGGCCTGTACGGTCGCGGTCAGTTCGCGCACGCGGTCGCGCGCGCCCTCGGCAGCGGCCAGCTGTTCGGACGCTGTATTCAGCGCCTCGGCCGCCGACAAAGCCAAGGCGCGCGGGTCGTCCTGCTGGGCCGCGACCGGTGCGAGCCAAAAAAGCGCGATGGAGAACGCCAACCACCTCATGACAATAGGCTGCGCCCGGTCATTTCGGGCGGTTGATCAAGCAGCATCATCTGCAGCAGCGTTGGTGCCAGATCGGCAAGCTTGCCATCGCGCGGGTTACCCTCTGCGCCGATCAAAGCCACGGGAACAAGGTTGGTGGTATGGGCCGTGTGTGGCGCCCCCGTATCGGGGTCGATCATGGTTTCGCAATTGCCGTGATCCGCGGTAAGGATCATCGCGCCCCCCGCTGCCTCGAGCGCGGGAAGAACGCGTGCCAGCCCGGCATCCACCGCCTCGCACGCGGCAATGGCCGCATCCAGATCGCCGGTGTGGCCTACCATGTCCGGGTTGGCATAGTTCACGACAATAAGGTCATAGCCAGCGCCGATGGCCGCCACGAAACTGTCCGTGACCTCGCGCGACGACATCTCGGGCTGCAGGTCATATGTCGCCACCTTGGGTGAGGCGGGCATGGATCGGTCTTCGCCGGGCTCGGGCATTTCCTCACCGCCGTTGAGGAAGAAAGTGACATGCGGATATTTCTCCGTCTCGGCGAGGCGGAACTGACGCAGGCCTTTCTTGGCCACCCATGCGCCCAGCGTGTTGACGATCTCGGGCTTGGGATAGGCGGTGGTCATGTAGGCCGTGTGCGCCTCGGAGTAGTCCGCCATCCCCAACAGCCCCGCCCACTTGGGTCGGCCCGTAGTGTCAAAGGCATCAAAACCGGGATCGCCCAGCGCCGCCATGATCTCGCGCGCGCGATCGGCGCGAAAGTTGAGGCAGAACACTCCGTCACCGTCCCGCGCGCCATCGTAGTCGCCCAAAACGGTTGCTGGGATGAATTCGTCCGTCTTGCCGGCGTCATAGCCTTGCGCGATAGCGGACCCGGCACCTGGTGCGGTTGCCCCCTGCCCCGCAACCATCGCGGCAAAAGCCTGCTCAACCCGGTCCCAGCGTTTGTCACGGTCCAGCGCAAAATAGCGACCTGTGAGCGTGGCAATGCGCGCGCCATCGGGGAGCGCGTCTTCTAGCTGGGCCAGATAGGTTTCGGCAGATTTCGGCGCCACGTCGCGGCCATCTGTGATGGCGTGGATCAGCACCTTCAGACCCGCGTCTGCACAGGCGCGCGCGGCGACAATCATATGCCGGATATGTCCGTGGACCCCGCCATCGGACAACACGCCCATCAGATGCGCACGCCCGCCCGCATCCTTGATCGCGGCGATCCAGTCTGTAAGGGCAGTATTGGTGAAAAAGCTGCCCTCTTCGATGGCCAGATCGATTTGCCCCAGATCCATCGCGACGACCCGGCCTGCACCGATATTGGTGTGGCCAACCTCGGAATTGCCCATCTGCCCCGAGGGCAAACCAACATCCGGTCCGTGGGTGACAAGCGTGGCATTGGGGCAGGTTGCCATGATGTGATCATAGGTCGGCGTATGTGCGAGCAGGGGTGCATTGCCCTCGCGCGCATCACGCAGGCCCCAGCCATCGAGGATGCACAGGACAACGGGTTTGGGGATGCTCATGCGGTGCCTCGTGTTCTTGTGCCACGGGTCTAGCCGATTGCGCCCAGCGGGTGAAGCGGGCATCGGAAACCGGGTCGGTTTCCGCCCGTTTTTCGACGCGAAAACGGCCTAGCGAATCCGCTCGGGCAATCCACGCCCGTTGTTCCACCAGCGGTGAGGGTTGTTGCTGTTGGGGTCGTAGGCCGCGCGACTGGCCCAGTCTTCGCGCAGGAAGATCACCGGTTCTTCGTAATGATGTACCGCCAGCACGGCATCCATGACCTGTTCCAGCACCGCCACATCCCGTTCGATCGAAATCTTCAGCTCCACCATCGGATAGGTCTCGGTTTCCCCGGCCTGAAACCCGTCCACGTGGGTTGTGGTGGTTGACCCCGGTTCGGGCTGCGCCGTCTCCCGCCCCGTGGCCGAGATGCTGGCATTGCGCTGATAACGGCCATAACCCAGCGGGTGCACCTGCATGACCGCGTCGAGGATGCGGTCGGTATCCTCGGGCAGGGTCTGGATCTCGAGCGTCCAGACCGGGACGAAGCGGCCTGATCGGGCCTTGTAGGTTTCAAGCGCTGTCATGACATCCTCCGATCAGTCCGGGTTGGCCCGTGTATAGCTGATTTTCGACAGGTCGGGGGCTGTGGCCGTGACCGCGGCCAACCGCGCGCCCGGGGTCAGCACGTGCCGCAGCAGCCCCACCGGGTGGGCGCGCAGGGTCAGGCGGGTGGAGACGTAATCTTCGACCACCTGCTCGCCCAGTGACATCTGGGGCAGCAGGGCTGCGGGTTCGTCCACCACCTCGCCGTCGATGTCGCGGGCAAAAAGCGGCAGCACCTCGCCCGGGGCCAGCGCCTTGGCCGCCCACAGCGCCTCGCGCCGCGCCAGACCCAGCGAGGAAAACACATCCGCCTCGGCCAGCCGCACCAGCACCTGTGGGCCCAGGCCCGCACGGCGCCACACATCCTCGACCGCGGTATAGCCGTTGCCCCGCGCCCCGGTCAGCCAGCTGGCGTCCTCCTCGCTCAGCCCCTTGATCTGGCGCAGGCCCAGCCGCAGGGCCAGACCGCCCTTGCCATCGGGTTCCATCACGTTGTCCCAGAAGCTGGCATTGATGCAGATGGGCCGCACCTCGACCCCGTGTTCGCGGGCATCCCGCACGATCTGCGCGGGCGCATAAAACCCCATGGGCTGCGCATTCAGCAGGGCGCAGGCAAAGATGCCCGGATGATGCCGCTTGATCCACGCAGACGCATAGACCAGGAGCGCAAAGCTGGCCGCATGGCTTTCGGGAAAGCCGTAGGACCCGAACCCCTCGATCTGGGAAAAGCAGCGTTCGGCAAAATCGTCGTCATAACCGTTCTTGCGCATACCGCGCAGGAACAGGGCGCGAAATTCGCTGACGGACCCATGTTTCTTGAACGTTGCCAGCGACCGACGCAACCGGTCCGCCTGATCCGGGGTAAAGCCCGCACCGACGATGGCGATCTGCATCGCCTGTTCCTGAAACAACGGCACGCCCAGCGTCTTGCCCAGCACTTCGCCCAAAGCATCCGACGGGAAGCTCACCTGCTCTTCGCCATTGCGGCGGCGGATATAGGGGTGAACCATGTCGCCCTGAATGGGCCCGGGGCGGATGATCGCGACCTCGATCACCAGATCGTAGAAATTGCGCGGCCGCATCCGGGGCAGAAAGTTCATCTGCGCCCGGCTTTCCACCTGAAACACGCCGACGCTGTCGGCCTCGCACAGCATGTCGTAGACGCGCGGGTCCTCGGGCGGCAGGGTGGCGAGGGTAAAGTCCTGCTGGTGGTGCATCTTGATCAGGTCGAACGCCTTGCGGATGCAGGTGAGCATACCGAGGCTCAGGACATCGACTTTGAGGATGCCCAAGGATTCAATGTCATCCTTGTCCCAGCAGATGACGGTGCGGTCCTCCATGGTGGCGTTTTCGATGGGCACCAGTTCATCCAGCCGCCCCTCGGTCACGATGAAGCCGCCAACGTGCTGGGACAGGTGCCGGGGAAAGCCGTTGATTTCATAGACCAGTTCGATGGTCTGGCGCAGGCGCGGGTCGCGCCAGTCAAGGCCGATCTCGGCCATGCGCTCGGCCTCGATCCCCTTGGTCGAGAAAAAGCCCCAGAGCTGTGAGCTGAGCGCGCTGATCGTGTCTTCGCTCAGGCCCATGGCGCGGCCCACCTCGCGGATGGCACGCTTGCCACGGTAATGCACAACCGTGGCGCACAGGCCCGCACGGTGGCGGCCATAGCGTTCGTAGATGTGCTGGATCACCTCTTCGCGGCGTTCATGTTCGAAATCGACGTCAATGTCGGGCGGCTCGTCGCGGGCCTCGGAGACAAAGCGTTCGAACACCATGGTGCCCATTTCTGGCGACACAGACGTGATCCCAAGGCAGTAGCACACCACCGAATTGGCCGCCGACCCGCGCCCCTGGCACAGGATATCGCGCGACCGGGCAAAGGCGACGATGTCGCGCACGGTGAGGAAATAGGGCTCGTAGTTGAGTTTGGCGATGAGCGCGAGTTCGTGTTTCAGGAGCCGCTGCGCCTTGTCCGGTGTGCCCGACGGATAGCGCCATTTGAGCCCCTCATAAGCCAGGCGGGCCAGCCGCTGGGTCGGGGTTTCATCGGCGGTGATCTCGGACGGGTATTCATAGCGCAACTCGCCCAGCGAGAAATTCAGGCTGTCGGCCAAGGCACCGGCCCGGTGCACCGCGTCCTCGTGACCGGCAAAGAGGCGCAGCATCTCGGCCTCGGACCGCAAGCGCCCCTCACCATTGGCAAGGGCGGCGCGGCCCAGCGCATCGACCCGCGTTTTTTCCCGGATGGCGGTGACCACGTCCGCCAGCCGCCGGCGCGACCCGTGGTGCATGCGCGGTGCGGCCGAGGCGAGCGTGGGCAGGCCCAACGCGTCCGCCTGCCGGGTGATCGCGTCACAGCGCGCGCGGTCGCGACCGTCATAGCGCGGGATCAGCAGCACGTGCATTTTCCCGCCAAAGCGGCGCGTCAGCCGTTGTGCAGCCTGCACCCATCCGCCCGCGCCGCCCTGCACCCCCTGCGCCTGTGGCCAGACGAGCAGGTGAAGACCGTCGGGAAAATCCTCGAGATCCGAGAGGGTGAGATCGCACTGCCCCTTTTCCGCCCTCAACCGCCCGCGCGACAGGATACGGCACAGGCTGCGCCAGCCCGCGCGGTTTTCCGGGATGGCGGTGATGGGGGCTGCGTCCGTGAACAGCAGCCGCGCGGCGGGGATCAGGCGCGGGGCGTTGGTGATGGCGGCCTGCGGCGGCGCGGGCACGTGATCCGGTCGCGGCGGGCCGATCAGGCCGTGTGCGACATCGAATTCCTGCCGTTCCTTGATGTCCCGGGCAATCACCTTGGCCTGCGTGTGGGCGCGCACGATCCCCGCCACCGTATTGTCATCGGCAATGGCAATCGCCCCCATGCCCAGCAGCGCGGCACGGTTCATGTACTCCTCGGGGTGGGAGGCCCCGGTGAGGAAGGTAAAATTCGACGTGATCGACAGCTCGGCAAACATATCGAAGGGAATCATGGGGCAAACTGCAGGAAGTATGTTCTATTTTTGTTCTTTGTTGAAGGGGCAGAGGGGGCCAGCCCCCGCGCCGTTGGCGCCCCCCGGGATTTTTTTGAAACAGAGAAGGGGCGTGCGGCACCGGGTGCACTTGTGCGGCGGGCCTTCCGCGCACATAGTCCGCCCAACAAGGAGATCGCACCAATGACCATCGCGCCACCAGAGACCAAGATCGTGCACACCCGCCGCATCGCTTGTGACGGCGGCGAGGGGGCGTTGGGGCATCCGCGTGTATGGTTGCAGATCGCCGACGGTCCCGATTTTGTCGAGTGTCCCTATTGCGACTGCAAATATGTCTATCAGGACAAGGCAGACGCGGCCTGAGCGTTCCGACCTAGCTGATCGGAATGGTGGCGTCCGTGCAGGGCAGGCGCGCCGCCTGTACGTCTCCATCCCCCAGAAAACGCAGCACATTTTGCCCGGTCCACGCGCGGATCGCGCGGCCCCGGCTGTCGAGACCGCGGGCGATGGCGGTGCCGGTCAGGCTGTCCTGGCTGTAGTAGATCACGCGTCCCGAGGATCCGTCCTGACATTCGAACCGCGCGGTGCCGGACCCGAACGGACCCTGATCTGCCGACCACGTCCCGGCACAGACGACACCGTCGCTGCGTTGGGCGGCGAGCGTGCCGGCGTTCCAGCCGCGCGCCTGACCGTCGAGCCACAATCCGTCACGTCCGACGCAGGCCAGCACGCGGGCGCAGTTGTTGCTGTCGCGGGTGTTGTCGCAGGCGGGCAGATCCAGCGCCGGAGCATCGGGGGACAGGCCGGGCACGCGCAGGTCATCCGCGGCAAGCGGTTGGGTCAGAAAAAGCGCCAGCGTCGCTGGCAGTGCACCTCGTAACATGGCAAAACCCCGATGAACCGTAACGGAGAGTAGTATGAGCGGGACCTTTGGCAAAGGCTGTCACTTGCACCTGATCGACGGGTCGGCGTTTATCTTTCGCGCCTACCATGCCTTGCCGCCGTTGACGCGCAAATCGGACGGGTTGCCCATCGGGGCGGTCAGCGGGTTTTGCAACATGCTGCACCGATATGTCGAGGGAAACCACGGGCCTGATGCGCCCACCCATGTGGCGGTGATCTTTGACAAGGGCAGCCACACATTTCGCAATGATATCTATGACTTGTACAAGGCCAACCGCGACGAGATGCCCGAGGATCTGCGCCCGCAGATCCCCCTGACGCGCACAGCGACCGAGGCGTTCAATATCGCCTGCAAGGAAAAGGAAGGGTACGAGGCCGACGACATCATCGCGACGCTCGCGGTGCAGGCGCGCGAGGCGGGGGGCCGTGTCACCATCATCTCGTCGGACAAGGACCTGATGCAGCTGGTCGGCGACGGGGTCGAGATGCTGGATGCGATGAAGAACCGGCGGATTGATCGCGAGGGGGTGTTCGAGAAGTTCGGGGTGTACCCTGAACGCGTCGTGGACGTGCAGGCGCTGGCCGGGGACAGCGTGGACAATGTG
This sequence comes from Pseudomonadota bacterium, assembly GCA_038532285.1. Taxonomy (GTDB): domain Bacteria; phylum Pseudomonadota; class Alphaproteobacteria; order Rhodobacterales; family Rhodobacteraceae; genus Tateyamaria. The sequence continues at coordinate 10,423 of JBCBAV010000121.1, forward strand.
CCGGGCGCTCCGGGGATCGGGATCAAGACGGCGGCGCTTTTGATCAATGAATACGGGGACTTGGACGCGCTGCTGGAACGCGCCGAAGAAATCAAGCAGCCCAAGCGGCGCGCCACGCTGATCGACCATGCCGACCAAATCCGGCTGAGCCGTCAGCTGGTGCGGCTGGATGAGGCGACGCCACTGGACTTTACGCTCGACGATCTGGAGGTGCACGACCCGGAGCCGGAAACGCTGATGAATTTCCTCGCAGAGATGGAGTTTCGCACGCTCACCAAGCGGATCGCGGAGCAGATGGGCGTGGACACGCCCGAGATCAAGGAACCCGCCCCGCATGCGGCGGATGCGCCCGACGCGCCGTCCTTCGAGGATAGCACATACGAGCATGTGCAGGACGCCAAGTCCCTGCAAACATGGATAGATTTGATCTATGAGCGCGGCTGGGTCGCGGTGGATACAGAGACGACGGGGCTGAACGAGATGACCGCCGATCTGGTGGGGATTTCGCTGGCGGTGAATGCCGGGCACGCGTGTTATATCCCGCTCACGCACCGGGCGGGGGGCGATGATCTATTTGGGTCGGACGCGCTGGCCGAGGGGCAGATGCCGTTGGAGCAGGCGCTGGAGATGCTCAAGCCGGTGCTGGAGGACGACAGCATCCTCAAAGTCGGGCAGAACATGAAGTATGACGCCAAGATCTTTGCGCGGGTGGGCATCGACGTGGCGCCGATCGATGACACGATGCTGATGTCCTATGCGATGCATGGGGGGCTGCACGGGCACGGGATGGATACGCTGTCTGAGCGGTATCTGGGGCACACGCCGATACCGATTAAGCCTTTGTTGGGAAGCGGAAAATCCGCGAAGACCTTTGATCAGGTGCCGATTGACGACGCGGTGAAATATGCCGCCGAAGATGCGGATATCACCCTGCGGCTGTGGCAGATGTTCAAGCCGCAATTGCATCAGGCACAGGTCACCAAAGTGTACGAACGGCTGGAGCGTCCGATGGTGTCCGTGCTGGCGAGAATGGAGCGGTCAGGGATCAAGGTGGACCGCGACACGCTAAGCCGGATGTCGAACGCCTTTGCGCAGAAAATGGCGGCGCTTGAGGATGAAATTCATGAGCTGGCGGGGGAGAAATTCAACGTAGGCAGCCCCGCGCAGCTGGGCGATATTCTCTTTGAAAAGATGGGCTTAGAGGGCGGCAAG
>JBCBAV010000122.1:0-11576 GCA_038532285.1 Pseudomonadota bacterium
GACCTCTCAGTGCGTTGAGCACCACGGTGATCGAGCTTGCCGACATCGCGATGGATGCCGCGAGGGGCGTGGCGAAACCGGCAACCGCGACGGGCACGGCGATCAGATTGTAGAGCGTGGATATGTTGATGTTCTGCGCCATGCGACGGGTGGCTTTCTGGCTGATCAGCAGCGCTGCCGCGATGGTGGTGAGGTCTTTGGTTACGAGGATCGCGTCAGCTGCCTTGCGACTGGCGTCAAGTGCTGTGCCGGGTGCCATGGATGCGTGCGCGGCAGCAAGCGCAGCTGTGTCGTTCAGCCCGTCTCCGACCATCAGTGTCCGCGCGCCATGGCGTTCGAGTTGCTTGATCACAGCGATCTTGTCCTCTGGCCCCACTTCGGCGCGCACATCATCAAGCTCAAGCGCTAATGCCATTTCTGTCGCATTGCTGCGTGTATCACCCGTCAACATCACGATTTTGAACCCGCCGTCGTGCAAGGCGCGTACCGCCGCGCGCGCCTCGGGAAGCAGTGTTTCGGTGGCATCGAGCACATGGGTCCGAGCGCCGCACTGGAAAACAGTGCCATTGCAGCCTTGTCCCAGTGAAACCTTCGATTTTCCGAACCGGGCAGACACCCCCTGCCCCACCGTTTCGCAAATGTCGGTCAGGGGTGCAGGCGTGACATCGTGCAATCTGCGGGCCAGCCCACGGCACAACGGATGGCTTGAGCTGTCTGCCAGGGCGCGAAGGATGCGGATGTCGCGGTCGCTTACGTCATCGGGCACGCACAGGCATCTTTCGGTCAACGTACCGGTCTTATCAAAGACAACCGTGTCGACCTGGGAAAACCGCTCTAACGCCGTGTCAGAGGTGATGAGCAGACCGGCGCGATAAAGACGCGCCGTGGCCGCCACCGCAACCGCAGGAACCGCAAGACCCAGAGCACATGGGCAAGTGATGATGAGCGTCGCAATCGCCACATTGATGGCCGTCCGCGCATCGCCCGTGGCGATATACCAACCAAGGAATGCAGCGGCAGACAGGATATGAACGGCCGGCGTGTAGATTTCTGCCGCCCTGTCGGCGATGCCGGTGTACTGTCCGCGCGCGCCTTCGGCGATGGCGACAAGGCGCGCGATGCGGCGCATGGTTGTGTCCTCGCCGACGGCCGTGGCGATGGCCGTGACAGGACCGTTCAGGATGATCTCGCCTGCGTGCAGTGGTGCGCCGACGACACGGGTATCCGGATCGCTTTCCCCGGTGATAAAGCTGGCATCGACAGTGGCTCCGCCGCTGGCAAGCTGCGCATCCACGGGCACGCGGGCACCGGCGGTCAACCACAGCCGGTCTCCCACCACAATTTCCGAGAGCATTCGGCTGACGCGCACCCCGTCCTCAAGACGCACCACCCGCGACGGTTCCAGAGCGGCGAGGTTGTCCGCAGCTGAATGGGCCGAGCGGCGCAGGCGTTGGTCCAGCACACGGCCCACCAGCAGGAAAAAGGTAAGCGTCAAGGCAGCATCGAACCACGCGTGGTGGCCGGAATGCATGACCTCGTAAAGCGACATGCCGCAGGCGAGGATGATCGCGAGCGAGATTGGCACGTCCATGTTCACCCGGCGTCCGATGAGCGCACGCACCGCACTGCGAAAGAACGGTTGGGCGGAAAAGGCGGCCGCAGGCAACGCGATCAAAGCCGAAACCCAATGCAGGAAATCGCGCGTTGTATCGATGGCGCCCGACCACACGGCGACCGACAAAAGCGTCACGTTCATCATTGCAAAGCCGGCGACGCCCATGTGGATCGTGTAATCTTCGCCACTGGCGCGGGGCGGCTCCGCGTCGGAAACCTCGTGTGCCTCAAAGCCTGCCTTTGCCAAGGCGACGATCCACGCCTCGGGATCGGCGTCGGGCGTGGACGTGATCGCCACGCGTTTGCGGGACAGGTTGACCTTGGCCCCCGCGATTTCGGGCAGGCGGGTCAGGGCACGTTCGACCCCGCGGATACAGGCGGCGCAGTGAATGCCCGGCAGCACGAGCTGGTGGGTGAACCCGTCAGGTTCAACAGCGCGCGTCACGTCGACGGCGGCACACCCGGGACATGCGGCGACACTCATCGCGGCACCCAGAGGACGATGCGCTGTTTGAACGTGGTTCCGTCCTCGGCAATGGCCACAAGACGCAGGTTCCAGTTGCCGCGGCCCAGCGGCCTGATGATGGCGAGATGCCTGTCACCGTCAAAATGAAAAACCACCTCCTGATCCTCACCGACATGCGTTGCACGACCCAGCGTGGCGCGCGTGATGTCCGGTGCCACAGCGCCGTACGCGTCGTCGATGCGCAGGACCAGTTCGTCCGCCTCTGTGCTCAGTGCCACGGTCCAGCCCAGCGCAAGCTGCGCCTCGCGGTCGGTGTCAAAAAACTGGCTGGCCACGTAGGAATTCTTGACCTCAAGCCCGGGGAAGGTGCGGACCGCGCTGAATGCCAGGGTCAGGTTGACACTGATAATGACAGCATAAAACGCCATGAACGCCAGTAGAATGTGCCATCCCTTGAGCTCTCGGATCATTCCGGGGTCCTTCCGTTGAATACGCTGTCGGCATGCACCCGTGCGCCCGAGGCGAGATCTTCGATCCAAAAGCGGATGTCGGTGGCATCTGCAGTCGCGGGCGCGGCGCCGCGCGGGGCAGTGACATAGACGCGTTGCAGCCGGGTTTCGTTGGCCGTGACCGTCACCTGTTCATAGGCCGTTCCTTCCAGCGAGACGCGCAAGGCCAGATCACCAGCGATCTGGACGCGAAACGGGCGATCATCCCCGTGTTTGTTGCGCAAGCGGATATCGTAGGCATTGCGGATCGACCCGTCAGACAGGGTGACAAATTGCGGATTGCGGATTGGCGAAACCGTCACGTCGATCTCGGGCCGGACAAACAGCGCAAAAACAAGTAAAGCGCCAAACGCGCCCCAAAGTGCAGTGTAGATCATCGTGCGAGGTCGCAGCACATGTTTCCAATACGGTCTCGGGGCCATGCCGGCGCGCTCGTCCGGTTCATCGGCGAGCGCAAGATAGTCGATAAGGCCGCGCGGCCGGCCAATGCGTTCCATGATGTCGTCGCAGGCGTCGATGCACAGCGCGCAGGTGATGCATGCCATTTGCTGCCCGTTTCGAATGTCAATGCCCACCGGACAGACGTTCACGCAGGCCATACAGTCAATGCAGTCACCTTGCGCAGGCTGGTGATTGTCGGCGCTGCGTTTCTTGCCGCGCGGCTCACCGCGCCAATCCCGATAGGCCACGGTCAGGGTGTCATTGTCCATCATCGCCGCCTGAATGCGGGGCCACGGGCACATGTAGATGCAGACCTGTTCACGCATGAAACCACCAAAGACAAAGGTCGTGGCGGTCAAGATAGCGATGGTCGAATAGGCCACGGGCGGTGCTGCGAGCGTGGCGATATCAACGGCAAGGGTCGGTGCGTCGGCAAAATAGAACACCCAAGCCCCACCCGTGCACAGCGCGATCAAAAACCACAGCGACCATTTGGTCAGGCGCAAACGCACCTTGCGCAGGTCCCAGTTGGACCGCGCAAGCTTGATCTGCGCATTGCGATCCCCTTCGACCTTGCGTTCGACCAGCAAAAACAGGTCGGTCCACACGGTCTGCGGACAGGCATAGCCGCACCAAACCCGGCCCAAGGCAGAGGTGAACAGAAACAGCCCAAGACCGGCCATGATCAGCAGACCGGCCACGAAATAGAACTCGTGCGGCCATATCTCGATCCAGAACCAATAGAACCGGCGCCCCGCCAGATCGACCAGCACTGCCTGGTCGGGAAGCTGCGGCCCACGATCCCAGCGCAGCCATGGCGTGATGTAATAGATGGCCAGCGTCCCCGCGAGGATCCACCATTTCAGCGTGCGAAACGGGCCGCGCACCGTCTTGGGAAAGATCGGTTCACGGGCCGAATAAAGGCTTTGCTGTGGTGCATCGCTCATGGGGAGGTCCATGGCGCGGGCATTGTGAGGCAGCGCGCGCGGGTCATTCGCCGCCGCCAAGCTGGTGCAGATACAGGGTGACGGCTTTGATCTCGTCCTCTTCCAGACGCTGGCCCCATGCGGGCATTACGCCAAAACGGGCGTTTTCAACGGTGTACGTGATGGCATCCACGCTGCCGCCATAAAGCCAGATGGCATCCGTGAGGTTCGGCGCCCCGCCGAATTGGTCGCCCGTACCTGTGTCACCATGACAGGCGGCGCAGTTGTCGGCATAGATCACAGCGCCTGAATCGCTGATGGCGCCGTCATGGTCCTGGCCGGACATCGCGCGGACATATTGAACAACAGCGGCAATATCGTCTGTCACGAGAACCTCACCGAATGCGGGCATTTCCGAATAATGCGAGTCGTAGTCAGTCTCGTTCCTGATCCCGTGCCGGACGGTATATTCGATCGCCTCAAGCGTACCGCCCCACAGCCAGTCATCGTCCAGCAGATTGGGATACCCAACCGCACCCGCGGCTCCCGATCCATGGCATTGCGAACAATGCGCTCGAAACACTGCCGCCCCCCCGGCCACGCCATAGTGATAGGCCGGATCTTCCCGGCTGAGCGTGCTCAGGTCAGCCGCGGCCAGCGTGGCGGCCACCTCGGCATTCTGCGCATCCACTTTCGCAATGTCAGCGGCGACCTCGGCGCGCGTCGAATAGCCCAACACGCCGGTGGTCGCTCCCTCGATCATGGGCCACGCCGGGTACGCAATCGTGTATCCCACGCCCCAGATAATGGTCAGATACAGCGTCCAAAGCCACCAGCGCGGAAGCGGGTTGTTCAGCTCTTCGATGCCGTCCCATTGGTGGCCCGTGGTGCCAACCTTGTCCTTGGATGTGTTGGGGGACTTTGTCATTTCTGCACCTCGCGGGTGTCGGGACGAACAATGCGGTCCATGTGACATGCATCTTCGTCGCGCAGGGGGATCTGTTTGATTTCGTCGTGCACGCGGTTTGACCCGGGCCGGATGACCCAGACAAACACACCCACATAAAAGATCGTGAGCGCCAGTAGCATCCAGCTGTCGGCGAATTCGCGAAGGAGCGTGTAGAGTTCCATTTGGTGCCCTCCCTAGCGGCTTGCGTCCGGCACAAAAGTCGTGAAATCGACCAGCGTGCCGAGCATCTGCATGTAGGCAATCAGCGCATCCATTTCGGTCAGGGCAGGCTGATCATCGAAATTCGACACCACTGCGCCCGGATACCGTTCCAGCATGTCGTCGAAGTCGCCGTCCGGGTCGGCCTGCACCTGAAGGTCCGCCGCGGCATGTTCGATCATCTCGTCGGTGTAGGGCACGCCCACGAACCGGTGCGTGCGCAGCGTGGCTTCGATCAGTTCGTCCTCCAGCGGGTTTTGCAGCAAGAACGCGTATTTTGGCATGATGCTTTCGGGCACGACCGATTGCGGATCGGTGAAATGATCCACATGCCATGCGTCCGAATACCGCCCGCCAACACGCGCCAGATCCGGGCCTGTGCGCTTTGAACCCCACTGAAACGGATGATCGTATTTGGATTCCGCCGCCAGCGAATAGTGCCCGTAGCGTTCGACCTCGTCGCGCATGGGGCGGATCATCTGGCTGTGACAGACATAGCAGCCTTCGCGGACGTAGATATCGCGCCCCGCCAGTTCGAGGGGCGAGTAGGGCCGCATGCCTTCGACATCCTCGATCGTGTTCTCGAGGTAAAAGAGCGGTGCGATTTCCACCAGACCGCCGATGCTGACCGTGGCAAGCGAAGCGACCAGCAGCAAGGTGGGGCTTTTTTCCAGAAGGGCGTGTTTTTCGATAAAGCTCATGTGCTGCCTCTCACTCTGCCGGTTGTGTTGCGTCAGGCGCAAAGCTGCGCTGTCGCGCGCCGCCGCGGATGGTCATCCACATGTTCCAGCCCATGATCAGCGCCCCCGCGAGGTAAAGCACCCCGCCCAATCCGCGCACCACGTACATCGGGAATTTGGCGGCGACCGTGTCGGCAAAAGAGTTGACCAGGAACCCTTGGGCATCGACTTCGCGCCACATCAGGCCTTCCATGATGCCGGTGACCCACATTGCTGCGGCGTAAAGAACGATGCCAATCGTGGCGAGCCAGAAGTGCCAGTTGATCGCGGCCATCGAATACATCTGCTGGCGCCCCCAAAGCCGCGGGGTCAGGAAATACAGCGCGGCAAAGGTGATCATGCCGTTCCAGCCTAGGGCTCCGGAATGCACGTGCCCGATGGTCCAGTCGGTGTAGTGCGACAGCGAATTGACCGCGCGGATCGACATCATCGGCCCCTCGAAGGTCGACATGCCGTAGAATGCGAGGCTGATCACGAACATGCGGATGATCGGATCGGTGCGGATCTTGTCCCACGCGCCATCCAGCGTCATCAGTCCGTTAATCATCCCGCCCCAGCTGGGCATCCACAGGATGATCGAGAAGACCATGCCCAGCGTGGACGCCCAGTCGGGGAGTGCCGTGTAGTGCAGGTGGTGCGGACCGGCCCAGATATAAAGGAAGATCAACGCCCAGAAGTGGATGATCGACAGCTTGTAGCTGTAGATGGGGCGCCCGGCCTGCTTGGGCACGAAATAGTACATCATGCCCAGGAAACCGGCGGTCAGGAAAAAACCCACGGCGTTGTGCCCGTACCACCACTGCACCATCGCATCCTGCACACCCGAGAAGATCTGAACGCTCTTCGAGCCCCAGATGCTGACCGGGATCGAGATGTTGTTGACCAGATGCAGCATCGCGACGGTCAGGATGAAGGCCAGCAGAAACCAATTGGCCACGTAGATGTGCCGTTCACGCCGCCTGATGATGGTGCCAAGAAAGACCAGCAGATAGGCAACCCACACGACCGTCAGCCACAGGTCGACGTACCATTCGGGTTCGGCGTATTCCTTGGATTGCGTGGCGCCCAGCAGATAGCCGGTGGCGGCGAGCACGATGAAAAAGTTGTACCCCCAGAACACGAACCAGGCGAGGTTGCCGCCCCAGAGCCGCGCGCCGCTGGTGCGTTGCACGATGTAGAACGAACTCATGATCAGCGCGTTGCCGCCAAAGGCAAAGATCACGGCGCTGGTGTGCAGCGGCCGAAGACGTCCGAAATTCGTGAACGGCTGACCCCAATCAAAGTTAAGCGCGGGAAAGGCCAGTTGGAAGGCGATGAACGTGCCCGCCAGAAACCCCACGATGCCCCAGAACGCGGTCGCGATGACACCTGCGCGGATCACGTCATCCATGTACCGGTTGTGCGGGATTGCGGGTTTCAGTTCACCGACCTGGCGCAGCGTCCAGATGAACAAACCGAATGCCGTGGCCATGATGATGAACCCGTGCACGCGGTAGGCCAGATCGTGACCCCAACTGGACGCCAGTGCGCCGAAGAAAACGATAAAGCCCAGCGTGATCAGTTTAAGAGTTGCCCACATGTCGCTTCGTCCACCTACTTTGTGATTGGGTGTTTTCGGATGAGATCAGCTTATGCCCGGCTGCGGCGCGGGGCTTTGATCTGTGTCAAAGCCAGACGCAGCCCGCATGCCCGTCTGTTGCGCAACAAGGGCGCGGTACAGATGCCAGGAGGCATGTCCGAGGATCGGAAAGATGAGGATCATGCCCAAGAACAGCGGCAACATCGCAACCACGGTCGCAACCGCGATGAAGCCACCCCAGTAGATCATGACCCCCTGATTTTCGAGAACAGCGCGCATGCTTGTGATGATTGCGGTCACAAAGTCGACGTCGCGGTCCAGCAGCAACGGCACGCCCACCACGGAAATCGAGAACAACAGCGCCGCAAGTGCCGCGCCGACGACGCTGCCTACCGCAAGCATGATCATCCCGTTCGGAGTCAAAAACACATCCGCGGACGTCATGACGTTGGTCATGGCGACCGTCCCGAATGAAACGGCAAATATCACCCGCGCGATAACCAGCCATGCAAAAAAGAAAAACAGTGCGAGCACGGCAAATAACGGCAGCTGGCCGCTCGGATTGCGAAAAACCGCCGTAAGGATGCCAGCTGCCGCAAGCGGCTCATCCGCCTCGATCCGGCGCGAAATCTCGTAAAGACCGATGGCCAGAAACGGCCCGAGCAAAGGGAATCCTGCGGCAAGCGGCAACAGCCAATAGCTGGCGCCCTCATTCAAAAGCAGCACCCCAAGCGCCAGCCCGACGAGCGTAAAGACGGCACCAAACGCGATGCTATAAACAGGCGCGCGCTGAAAATCGCGCAAGCCGTTGCGCAATGCCCGGGTGACGTCGTCCCGTGTGATCCGGCGCACTTCGAGCACGTGCGCATGCGTGTCCAAATCTGTCATCTGCGGCCTTCCGATGTTGCATGACGCATATGGGCCCGGATGCTTTTTGCACGGGCGAGGATGAGACCACATTGCGAGAATGCCGCGCGCATTTCCTTGATCCAGATCAAGACGGCGAGACGTCGGTGCTTTAGTGTTTCTCGCAACAACGGACGCGCACCACAGGAAGGGACACGGAAGCCAAGTGCACGCAGATACGGCAAATATTCGCCAAAGGGACCCGGGTTGATGCCGTTCTCGACGGATCAGCCCGCGGGCGAAATGCGCGGCCCGCTGGCGCTGGTCGCGCAACATGCACGCCGCGTCGCCGAGCTTTGCGATCTGCTGGAAGCCATTGCAGATGACCTGCCGCGCCAACCAAAACCGATCTGGAGTGAGGTGCGAAGATTGTGCGGCGCCACGATCCAGCAGCACTATGACGAGGTTTTGCGGGCGCTTGTTCCGGTATTGATGCGACGGACCCGCGGGGACGCGGATTGCGAGGATATGCTCAACAGGATGCGGCTAGACTATGTCGATGGCCAGGTGCGCCTGCCGGAGCTTGAGGAGTTATTGAACGATGCGTCCCGCGTGAACGGACCGGGCCTCGGGGCCAATGCGCTTGGCTTTGCGCTCAGGTCCTTTTTCGAAACCATCCGCCGCCAGACCGATTGGGAAATGGATGTCCTGCTGCCAATGGCCCGCCGACGCCTGACGCCGTCCGATCTTGCCGAGGTCAAAAGTGCCCTCGACAGCCTCGATACATGGGATGCGCCCAAGCTGCCCAATGTATCGGCTGTCGGAAAGGCTTAGACTTCAGAAACCCGCGCGCTCTTGCAGCCGCTCGTGATCGACTGACACCACGTGCTTTGTCCCTTCGAGCACGATCACTCCATCCTTGCGCAATTTGGTGATCTGCCGACTGACCGTTTCTATCGTCAACCCGATATAGTCGGCGATATCGGACCGGTTGATCGGCAAATCAAAGCTCTCGGTCCGGTGGCAACCACGGTTTTGCATTTTCTCGGTCACGTGCAGCAAGAAACTGGCGACACGCTCTTCGGCGGTTTTCCGTCCAAGCAGAACCATCCAGTTTTGCGCCACTTTCAACTCGTCGAACGCGCGACGCAGCAACCGGTGTTCCAGCGTTGGAAATCGTTCAAGCAGTGCCTCGAACCGTTCCTTGGGAAAAACACACAGGTCCAGGTCGGTGACTGCTTCAATCGAATTGGGCTGTTCAAGCGCTTCGTCCTGCTTGCCAAAATCACCCAGGAAATCGGATTCGAACAGCAATCCGACAATTTGCGATCGCCCGTCTTCGGCGCCACGCACCAACTTGACCACGCCGCGTTCGATATTGGCGAACTCGTTGATCCGGTCGCCCTCCATGGAATAGGTCTCGCCCGCACGCAGGGTCTTGCGGCGCGAAATGGCATTCAATTCCGTCAATTCCTCGAAACTGAGCGCGCCGCAAATCGACGTGTTGCGCACTGCGCAGCTTTCGCACCTGACGGGCGCTACGACGTGCGGGTCTGTTTTCGGATGGGTGTCATGTGTTGACCATCCGCTGCGGTGATCAACGGGCGCATATGTCGGTGAATTGGACCTTGGCATGTGGCTTCACTTTGGCTGTGTTCCTCGACACTACACCAGTTCCGCGCGCAAACATTGCGAAATCGCAATTTCTGAAAGGTTTATCCTGCGGCATTGTGCGCGTGGTATTCATATCCCTTTCGAGGCGACGCCCGGTGTCACGCCGCCTTTTTCTGCGCATGTGCACGCAACGCGTCCAGCTTGGTCACAATCACCTTGCGACGTTTGCCGTCCAGAATGCCGTCCTTTTGCCACTTGCTCATAAATCGGCTGACCGAGTGCATGTTCGCGCCCGTCAAATCCGAAATATCCTGTCGCGTCACCGGAAAATCGATTTCAATGCCCGCCTTCGTCTTCCTTCCAGCCAGCCCGACCAGCCGCAAGAGAACCAAGGCGATGCGTTCGTCCGCGGACCGCGTTGTCATTTCAACGACGCGGTCCTGCATCTCTTCCATTCGTTTGCCGAGGGTGCGCTGGGTGATTTTTCGAAATCCGGGACTTTCATCAAGAAAACGCCCCCAAACCTCGAGCGGCCACACCAGCATCAGCGATCGGGTCGCCGCCTTGGCCGCTACGGAATAGGCCGGGCTTTCGGTTGCCATGGCAATGCCGAACAGTTCCCCGGCGACAACATGATGCAAAACCACCTGATCGCCCTCTGCCGTGATACGGGCCAGACGCACAAACCCCTCGATCAACAGGAAAAAGGAACCGGCCTCGTCCTGCTGGGAAAATATCGTTTCATCGGGGGCGCACCGCCGCACCGTCGCCAGCGCAAGCGCCCTGCGACGGTCAGCAGGCGCGAGGTCGCGAAACGGGGGCAGATCTGGCAAAACCGCGTCCAACGTCGCGTCCGTGCGATCTAGTTCGGTTTGCCCCATGGTGTTGCCTTCATCCGTTCACGTGTTTGGCCCGGCGACCGCACGAACCCAAGCGTGCAGGCACCGGAAAATTCAACGCAAGGCGCGCTGGCAGATGCGTTTGCACGCCCCGTATCCCTAAAGCAGATCGACCCGGCAAAACTTGTTCCAGATCAAGTTACCGGTGGAAACCGCGCTGTGCACAAATTGGGAAAACGCAATTAAGCACGCGCCCAAGACGAAAAGTGCCAAATCCCTTTCGGCGAGGAACCGATACGCCGCTGATCTCTGCGAACCTTTTGCGCGCCACCAAGGAAACTGTTTTCACGCAAATTTGCGAAAAATGAATTTTCAAGGCAAAGTAGCAAGATTAATAGGCCTGCGCGTGACCATCAAATTCCTGTTTGTGGCTCGATTTGCTTGGCTCAAGGTGATTGCGTGCACGGCATCTGTCGGACCGCGCCTGACAGGCGCGTTTGCAGGAAAAATGCGTCGTGCATGTGACTGTCGAAAAATACGTTCTGTTTACCGATGTCGTTGAATCGGTGCGCCTGTTCGACATCGACGCCGATGCGACTTCACAAGCCATCAACGACCTCCTTAAGCATCTGAACAGCGGCAGTTTTGCTGATCTGCACAAGATTGAAAAGGTGTCAGGCGACGGCCTGATCCTGACGACGCTCACCGCTGATCATGCAGTCCAGATCGCTCTCGAGATCGGACAACGTTTGTCCACGGCCAGACTCGGTTCCGGCGGTCAGAGCATCAGCGTGACAAGCGCCATCACCAGCGGCGCCTTCATCGTGGGCGACT
>JBCBAV010000123.1:0-11535 GCA_038532285.1 Pseudomonadota bacterium
TCTGGAGGCGGCTCGCACGTCGCTGATGGCGCTCGCCCGCCGGGATCCGGGCGCCTCGCTGAAGGCGGCCGATCCGATTGTGACCACCGAGCCGTGCCGGCCCTCCCCGTCCGCCTGGTTGGCCGAGTCCCGCCGGAAGAAGGACTTGAGCTTGTCGAAGGCGATCGAGGCAGTTTCTGTCATTGTGTGGCGCCGCTTGGAGATGTAGGCGCTGTTCGGGGGCACTGCTGGTGGCAAGGGGGTCGAGGCGCCATCTTCCTCCAGCCATGGCTCAATGATGAGGGGCTGGGGTCGCAGTTTGGCCTCCGTGGGGCCGGTTGTGCCGTGCCGGGAATGGCGTGAGCTTTATGCCGCGCTCGACAGTTCCGTGGTGGCCGCGATCCACCCGTTTTACACCTCCGCAGTGCGCGAATTTCAGGCCGCAGGCCGCCCCATCGTGGGCTCCGCCCCCGTGGGCCGTGATGGCACTGCGGCATGGCTCAAAGCCATTGGCGAAGCGCATGGCGTGACGGCGGACAAGATCGCTGCCGCGCAAAACGCAATCCTGCCCGCCATCGACGGCGCCCTGTCCGGTGCGCCGATCAAGGGCACGGTGACGCTGTCGGGCTATGAAGGGTCCGAATTGATCGTCGCGCGCCTGCTGATCGAAAGCGGGGCCGAGGTGCCCTACGTCGGCACTGCCTGCCCACGCACCCCATGGAATGCAGAGGATCAGGCGTGGCTTGAGGCGCGCGGGGTCAAGGTGAAATTCCGCGCTTCGCTCGAAGATGATTGTGCCGCGATGGAAGCGGTCAAGCCCGACCTCGCCGTGGGGACCACGCCCGTGGTGCAAAAGGCCAAGGAACTTGGCCTGCCGGGGCTCTACTTTACCAACCTGATTTCCGCGCGGCCGCTGATGGGGCCCGCGGGGGCTGGCAGCCTCGCCCAGGTGATCAACGCGGCCATCGCCAACAAGGGCCGCATGGACCACATGAAAGAGTTCTTCGAAGGCGTTGGCCACGACGACACCGCCGGTGTCTGGGAAGGTGATCCAAACCTGCGCCCCGATTTCCGCGCGCAGAACCTCAAAAAGCTGGAGCGCCAGCAAAAGGCCGCCAAGGCGGCGGAGATGATCTGATGCGGCTGTGCCTGACATATGCCTCATCAGGGCCGGTTGGCCCCTCTTCGGCTGATGAGGGCGCGCAGCGCCTGAAGACGCCCCCGTTGCGGGAGGGTGCGCCATGCTGATCATGGATCACGACCGCGCGGGCGGATACTGGGGTGCAGTTTACGCGTTTTGCGCTGTCAAAGGCCTGCAATGCGTCATCGATGGACCTGTCGGCTGTGAAAACTTGCCGGTGACATCCGTCCTGCACTACACCGACGCGCTGCCGCCGCATGAGCTGCCCATCGTGACCACCGGCCTGGGCGAAGAAGAACTGGGCCGCGACGGCACCGAGGGCGCGATGAAACGCGCCTGGGGCACGCTGGACCCCGCGTTGCCTGCCGTAGTGGTGACCGGATCGATCGCCGAGATGATCGGCGGCGGTGTCACGCCCCAAGGCACCAACATTCAGAGATTCCTGCCGCGCACCATTGACGAGGATCAGTGGGAAGCGGCGGATCGGGCGATGACCTGGATCTTTACCGAATTCGGTATGACCAAGGGTCGGATGCCGCCCGAAAAGAAACGCGAGGAAGGTGCGCGTCCTCGCGTTAATATCCTCGGCCCGATGTACGGCACGTTCAACATGCCGTCCGATCTGGCCGAGATCCGGCGGCTGGTCGAAGGGATCGGCTGCGAGGTCAACATGGTCATGCCTTTGGGCGCCCATGTGGCCGACATGCGACAATTGGTGAATGCGGATGTGAACATCTGCATGTACCGCGAGTTCGGACGCGGGCTGTGTGAGCTTCTTGCCAAGCCATACTTGCAAGCGCCGATAGGGGTCGAGAGCACCACCAAGTTCCTGCGCGCACTGGGGAACCTGGTGGGCCTCGACCCCGAACCTTTCATCCAGCGCGAGAAACACTCGACGCTGAAGCCTGTGTGGGACCTGTGGCGGTCCGTGACGCAGGATTTCTTTGCCACCGCGAGCTTTGCGATCGTGGCCAATGAAACCTACACCCGCGGCATCCGCCTGTTCCTCGAAGAGGACATGGGCCTGCCGTGTGCCTTTGCGACCGCGCGGGTGGCCGGCAAAAAGACCAACAACGAAGAGGTGCGCGCGCTGATGGCGCAAAAGCGGCCGCTCGTGGTGTTCGGGTCGATCAACGAAAAGATGTACCTGGCCGAACTCAAGGCCGGGCACGGCCCCAGCCCCGCCTTTATTCCGGCGTCGTTCCCCGGTGCTGCCATCCGGCGCGCGACGGGCACGCCGATGATGGGCTATGCCGGGGCGACCTACCTCATTCAGGAGGTCTGCAACGGCCTATTTGACGCGCTGTTCCATATCCTGCCGTTGGCCACGGATATGGATGCGGCGGAAGCGACCCCGACCACGCTGCGCCGCGACTTTCCCTGGGATGCGGATGCGCAGGCCGCGCTGGACCAGATCGTCGCGTCTCACCCCATTCTCACCCGGATCTCGGCGGCCAAGACGCTGCGGGACGCCGCCGAAGCCGCCGCACTGGCGCAAGGCGCTGAACGGGTGGTCATCGAAACCGTGCGCCAACTGGATCCGGCAGCGACCGGATCGCCAATAACCAAAGCGGAGGACACGACATGACCGACATGACATCGCAAGCGACCGAACCGGTTGCGCCGAAAAAACGCAGCGGCGTCAAAGCGGAGTTCATGGTGTATTTCGCGATCATCTTCCTCGCGACCCTGCCACTGGCCACGTTCACGTGGGCGCTGGCGGCGATCCGGTCGCGCAGTTTTACCGACAAGGGGCCCATGGCCCGGGCCTGGACCCAGGCGCGGATCATCACGCCCATGATTTTCAACGCGTGATACGTCACGCCACATATCAACCCTATGCCTCGGCACTTGTGCGCCTGCCGATGCGCGAGACTGCCTGCCCCGCAAGGGGCGGACAGAGCCCGGAGGGGGAAACCCCAAAGGACCCGGCCGCGGGGTGCGCGGCGTCAGCATGAATCTCCGGAGGATTTTTAATGGCTGATAACCACCTGTCTTTTACAGGTCTCACAGACGAGCAGGCGCAGGAACTGCACTCTGTCTATATGAGCGGGCTCTGGCTTTTCACAGCCGTTGCCGTCGTCGCTCACTTGGCAGTGTTCATCTGGCGCCCGTGGTTCTGAGGAAGGATTGAGAAATGGCAAAGTTCTACAAGATCTGGCTCATCTTCGATCCTCGTCGTGTGTTTGTCGCACAGGGCGTGTTCCTCTTTTTGCTGGCAGCGATGATTCACCTCGTCCTGCTGAGCACAGGGGAAGAAGGCTATAACTGGTTTGAAATCAAAGCAGCTGAGCGGTCCGCCGAGTAATCGGGGGGCGGCCTTCTGACACCAAAAGCTGCGGGCGGCCGGGCAGTGCGCAAGAACCGCCCGCCCGCGGCAAACCAGAGATTCCGGCATTGGCGCCCGCATTTTCCGCCGGCGCGCGACGCCGTGCGCATGCCTCTTGGCCATGCGCGAAAGCGATATGCAGGGATGGCCCCTGCCACGAGGTTCGGACCGTCGGCTTCCTTGGTCCGGACACGGGGTCTTTGACCCCGGTTCCCTTCCTGTTGGCTACAGGAACCTGGCGCTGTGTTCCTTCCCTGGACACAGCGCCTTTTTACGTGCCGAGGTTCAGCTCGGCCCAGGTGGGCAAAAGATCGCCCGGTGCCGCGGTCGCGGCATAAACACCGCGCGCAATCGCGCGTGCAAGGCAAAGCGCGGCGGCATGCCCGATTTCGGCCAGTGCACTGTCATCCGGCAGTGGATGCGCGCCGGTACTGGCGGCAAAAACCAGATCGCCGTCAAACGGCGAATGCGCGGGCACTGTGGCGCGGGTGATGCCGTCGTGTGCAGCGATGGCCAGTCGCTGGCACTGCGCCTTGTCCAGTGTTGCGTCGGTGGCCACAACGGCGATGGTGGTGTTGGCCCGCTCCATCATCGCTGCAACCTTGCGGCTGGGAGGCTGCGGCCCGTGGCCGGTCGCCGGATCAACGCCCAAACCACCAAATTCGTCACCGATCTCAAAGGGGGCGGCCCAGAAATGCCGGTCGCCGGGCGTGGTCACCGACCCCATGGGATTGGCCGCAACGATTGCGCCAACCGTGATCCCGCTTGCCAGAGTGAATGAGGCGCTGCCAAGCCCGCCTTTCATCATCGCGGTGGTCGCACCCGTGCCGGCGCCGATACTGCCGATCGGGGTTTGGGTGTCTGCGGCGTCAAATGCTGCGCGCCCCAGACTGCCATAAGGGTTTGTTTTCCAATCCTTTTCCCCGCCATTCAGGAGATCAAACAGGATCGCGCCGGGCACGATGGGCACGATCGCAGACCCAACACGAAACCCGCGCCCCACGGCGCGCAAGCCGTCCACCACGCCGGAACAGGCATCCAGCCCATAGGCCGAGCCACCCGACAACACGAGTGCATCAACCTGCGCCACCGATTTGTCCGGGGCCAGCAGATCTGTTTCGCGCGTGCCGGGTGCACCGCCGTGGATGGCGACGGACGCGGTAAACGGTGTGTCGCTCGTGACGACTGTGACACCGGATTTCCGCACGGCATCCTGCGCGTGGCCGACCATGATCCCGGACACATCGGTGATCGCGTTTTGCGGGCCTGGGATCATGAGATTCTATGCCTCCGGCGGGGATTTTTTTGAAACAGAGAAGGGGCTAGATCCGCGGTTTGGGCGCTGCGGTGGCGGGATCGCCGGTGTTGGGCACGCCTTTGGGTTCGATCAGCAGCACCTTGCATTCCTGCGCTGCGCGGGGGCGGTGGGTGACGCCCTTGGGCACGATGAACAGTTCGCCCGCCTTGACCGCGTGGCTTGCATCCTCGAGGTCCATGATCATCTCGCCTTCGAGCACGAGAAAGAAGTCGTCGGTGTCGGGGTGCGAATGGAGCGGAAATTCGCCCTCGAATTTCACCACCATCACGTCGTTGGCGTTGTAATCCGCGATCACGTGCGGGTCCCAGTGGCCGTCGAATTGGGCAAGTTTGGCGGCGAGGTTGATCGGGGTCATGTGCGGGTCCTTTTCATGTCAGATGCAGCGCCCTCCATCGACCTCGAGGGCGACGCCGGTGATCATCGACGCCGCATCCGAGCACAGGAACGTGGCGGCGGCCCCCATGTCCTGCGGCGTTGAAAATCGGCCCAAGGGGATGGTGGACAGAAACTTGGCGCGGGTTTCGGGTGTATCTTCGCCCATGAACGAGGCGAGCAGCGGGGTTTCCCCCGCCACCGGGTTCAGCGCGTTGACGCGGATGCCGTGCGGGGCCAGTTCCACCGCCATCGCCTTGGTCGCGGTGATCATCCAGCCCTTGGACGCGTTGTACCAGTTCAGCCGTGGGCGGGGTGAGACACCGGCGGTGGACGCGATGTTCAGGATTGCCCCCGCGCCGCGGGATTTGAAATGCGGAACAAACGCGCGGGCGGTGAGGTAGACGGACTTTGCGTTCACGTTCAGCACGCGGTCGAAATCGTCTTCGCTGACGTCCTCCAGTGGGGCGGGCATGTGGGTGATGCCCGCGTTGTTCACCAGGGTGTCCAGGTGCCCGAAATAGTCGAGCGCCTGTGCCGCCATTGCGTCGACCGAGGTCCGCTGGCCCACGTCAACCACCGCAGGAACGCCACCGATTTCGGTGGCGACGGTTGCCGCCCCGTCAGCATTGATGTCGGCGACCATGACCTGCGCCCCTTCGGCGGCAAAGGCGCGGGCAATCCCGGCGCCAAAACCGGAGGCGGCACCGGTGACCAGTGCGGTTTTGCCGTCAAGTTGCATGGGGCACTCCCTGGATAAACTCGCGGATCAGGTGCAGGACGGTGGCGGGCTTGTCGGTTTCGAGCATGTGAGCTGCCCCGTCGATCAGATGGTATTCGGCGGCGTGCAGCGCATCGGCCAAAAGCTCCCCGCGGGGAACCGGCATGATCGGGTCGCTGGCGCCCGACAGGACAAGGGCGGGGCAGCGCACCGCGCCGAGGGCATCATGAAAATCAAACGCGCCCTGTTCGTTGGCGGGGCCATTGTAGTGCATCGCCACCGGGTTTTTGACGATCATGCGTTGCATGACGTGGGGGTCCGGCACGGTCAGCGCATAAAGCGGCAGGCAGACATCAAAGTAGTCCTTGCGCCGCTCGGGCGTGGGATCGGACCAGTAGGCGCGGGCGATACGGCCCGCCGTGTCGCCGCCCAGACGTGCAAAGGCGGCATAGATCGCATCGAAATCGGTGCGCGCGGTTGTGGCGGCGAGGATCAGCGCGGCAGGGTGATCGGGGTGGCGGGTGGCATAGGCCTGCGCCACCACGCCGCCAAAGGATGCGCCGTAGACGATGGGGTGTTTCACGCCAAGGATGTCGCACAAGGTTTTGACATCATCGCCCCACTGCGCCAGCGTCCAGTCCGCCGGATCGCCATCGTCAGACCGCCCGTTGCCGCGGTGATCGACGTAGATCACTTGCACCAGGTCCGACAGTTTCTCCATCAGGGGGCGCAGGATCGTGTGATCGGCGCCCGGCCCGCCATGCAGCGCAATAAGCGTATGGCGCTGGCGCATGAACGGTCCATCGGGCACCAGCGCTGGTCCCGAGACATCCACGAACAGGCGCGCGCCGTTGACCTCGATCTTCATGCTGCCACCGTGGCGTGGGGGCAGCGGCAGTTGCAATCCCTTTTATGTCGGATGGCCTTTGTGGTCCGCGCGCCTATCTTGGCTGCCATGCAGTCCCCCTTGTTCATCGGAGCGGAGATTTACCGCGGCTCGTCTTATGGTCACTGGCATCCGTTGCGCGTGCCGCGGGTGTCGACGGTGATGGACCTAAGCCGCGCGATGGGCTGGTTGCCGCCCGCGCAGTTCCGGGCAAGCCCGTGTGTGAAACCCCATGTGCTGGAGGTCTGGCACACGCCGGAATATCTGGCTGCGTTGCACGCCGCCGAAGCGGCCCAAGAGGTCAGCGATGCGGTGCGCGCGCGCCATGCGTTGGGCACGCCGTCAAACCCGGTCTATCCCGAGATGTATCGCCGCCCGGCCACGGCGGCGGGTGGTTCGCTGCTGGCAGGCGAGCTGCTGGCGCATGGTGGCATCGTCTATCACCCAGCCGGGGGCACGCATCACGCGATGCCGGACCGGGCGGGCGGGTTCTGTTATCTTAATGATCCTGTGCTTGCCATTCTGTCGCTGCGCCGCAACGGGGCGCGGCGGGTTGCCTATGTGGATATCGATGCCCACCACGCCGACGGGGTCGAGGTTGCGTTTGCCGATGATCCGGACGTGCTGATGATCTCGGTTCACGAGGACGGTATTTGGCCGCGTACGGGGCCTCTGGGTGTCACGGGTCAGGGCACCACGATCAACCTGCCGGTGCCGCGCGGGTTGAACGACAGCGAGATGGCGCTGATCCGCGAGGCGTTGATCCTGCCCGCCGTGGACGCGTTTGCACCCGATGCCATTGTCCTGCAATGCGGTGCCGACGCGGTCGAGGAAGATCCTCAGGCGCATTTGTGCCTGTCCAATCAGGCGCATTGGGGTGTTGTGCGCGGGTTGATGGGGCTGGCCCCGCGGCTGCTGGTGCTGGGCGGGGGCGGGTATAATCCGTGGTCCGTCGGGCGGCTGTGGACCGGGGTTTGGGGCACGCTCAACGGCTTCGAGGTGCCCGAACGGCTGGGGCCCGAGGCCGAAGCCGTGTTGCGCGCCTTGCGGTTCGACGGGGACAGGCGCGGCCGCAACCCGCCGGAGCATTGGTTTACCACGCTGGGCGACGCAGGGCGTCCCGGTCGCATCCGCGATGACATTCGCGACCGGATCGCGGTGTTGCAGCCGCAATTGGCCTGAGTGACGGTGCGTTCGCAGCATGTGACGCACGCCTTGCCGGTGGCGCGCCGCTGTGCATCCTGTTAGAGGCACGCGACCGCAATTGAGCGAAAGACCGGCCCATGAGTGCGACCGCCAAGAAATCCGCCCCCCTGCCCGATGACATCCGGGCGATGAAGGGGGGCACGCCGATTGTCAGCCTGACCGCCTATACAACGCCGATGGCGCAGATGATGGACGACCACTGCGACTTTGTCCTTGTGGGTGACAGCGTGGGCATGGTGCTGCACGGGCTGCCATCCACGCTGGGTGTGACGATGGACATGATGGTGATGCACGGGCAGGCCGTGGCGCGCGGGTTGCGGCAGGCGATGCTGGTCGTGGACATGCCCTTTGGCAGCTACGAACAGGGTCCGGCGCAGGCGTTTGAGAACGCGGCGCGGATCATGGCCGAAACCGGCGCTGCGGCGGTCAAGCTCGAAGGCGGACAGCACATGGCCGACACCATCGCCTTTCTGACCGCGCGGGGCGTGCCGGTGATGGCGCATATCGGGTTGACGCCGCAATCGATCAACACGCTGGGCGGTTACAAGGTGCAGGGGCGCGGCGATGCCGGTGCGGCCCTGATGGCGGATGCGCAAGCCGTATCGGATGCGGGTGCTTTTGCGGTTGTGCTGGAAAAGGTGCCCGCGACGCTCGCGGACGAGATCACAGCAGCCGTGCCGATCCCGACCATCGGCATTGGCGCATCGGCGGGCTGCGATGGGCAGATCCTTGTTGTGGATGATATGCTGGGGCTGTTCACCGCGTTCAAGGCCAAGTTTGTCAAACGCTATGCCATGCTGGGTGACGATGGCACCGCGGCCATCGCGGCCTATGCCGATGACGTGCGCGCGCGTCGGTTTCCGGGGCCCGAGCACGTCTTTGCCGACGCGGCCCCCGGCGCAAAACCATGACAGCGCCGATCGTGCGCACCCGTGCGCAGCTGCGCGAGATGACACATGGCTGGCACATGGCGGGCGAACGCATCGGTGTGGTGCCGACCATGGGCGCGCTGCATGACGGGCATCTGAGCCTTGTCGCCCGCGCCAAGGAGATGGCCGACCGGGTGATCGTCACGATCTTCGTGAACCCCAAGCAGTTCAACAGCGCCGAGGATCTGGCGAACTATCCGCGCACCGAACACGAAGACGCGGTCAAGCTGGAGCGGTTCGCGGTTGACGCGATCTATGTGCCCGACGGGGACGAGATGTATCCGGGCGGTTTTGCCACCAATGTCAGCGTTGCGGGCCTGACGGACGTGCTGTGCGGCGCGCACCGGCCCGGGCATTTCGACGGGGTGGCCACGGTGGTGACCAAGCTCTTTACCCAGACCGCGGCCGATCTGGCGTTTTTCGGGGAAAAGGATTTTCAGCAGTTGCAGGTGGTGCGGCGGCTGTCTGCCGACCTCGACCTCGGGGTCGAGGTGGTGGGGTGCCCGACCATTCGCGAGATTGATGGGCTGGCGATGTCGTCGCGCAACCTGCTGCTGTCGGATCAGGCGCGCGGGCGGGCGGCGACGCTGTATGACGTGATGGAAGACATGGCCGAGGCGCTGACGAAAGGTGTTGCGGTGGCCGACCTGTTGCCGGGCGCAAGGTCGCGGCTGGCGGCGGCGGGGTTCGGTGAGGTCGATTACCTCGAATTGCGGCGCATCGATGGGCTGGCGCTGGTTGAACGGGCCGAAGCGCCTGCGCGCCTGTTTGCCGCCGTCTGGCTGGCCGGGGTGCGGTTGATCGACAACATCGCGGTGGGCTAGCGCGGCGCGATCGCTCACCCCGGCGGGCACAACAGCCGCTGAAGCGCCGCCCCCATCACTTTGGCACTGTCGAGCATGTCGGTGATGCCGATCCATTCATCGGGTTTGTGCGCCATCTCCAATTCGCCGGGGCCGTAGGCGATGCAGTTTTTCAGCCTGCCGATGCGGTCGATGTGTTTCTGGTCATAGGACCCGGGCGAGGCGACGTAGGTGGGCGGCACACCCAGCACGTCTTCGATTGCGGCGTGCACCGTTTCGACCACGGGTGCTGCGCGGTCGGTCATCGAGGGCAGCACCACGTTGATCTCGCGCATCTCATAATCGAACCGGTCGCGCGTGGCCTTCAGCCGGTCGAGCAGCGCTTTGACCTCATCGCGGACGTCGTCGAGGCGCTCTTCGACCAGAAAGCGCCGGTCGATTACGATCCGGCAGCTGTCGGGCACGCAGTGGGCGGGCAGGCCATCGTAATCCTCGGGCTGTTCGGGCTGGCCGCCGTGGATGGCGTTGATGTTCATCGTCGACTGCCGCGCGCCATCGGGGACGACGGGCATGTCGGTGCGGCGGCTGGCCATGGCGGGAAAGAGATCGTCCTCGAAGGCTTGCAGCACGGCGCCCATGTGCCGCACCGCGCAGTCCCCCAGAAACGGCATGGAGCCGTGGGCGATCTCGCCCTTGGTCTCAATTTCGGCCCACCACCCGCCGCGATGACCAAGGCAGATGCGATCCTTGTTCAGCGGTTCGGGGATGATCACGTGCTGCACGCGTTCGGGCGCGAAAAACCCCTGTTCGGCGAGGTAAGCGACGCCGCCATAGCCGCCCGATTCCTCGTCCGCGGTGGCGCTGATTTCGACGGCCCCTGCGAATTCGGGATGTTCGGCGACAAAGCATTCGGCGGCGATGATGGCGGCGGCCAGCCCGCCTTTCATGTCGCAGGCGCCGCGGCCATAGATCCTATCGCCGTCAACCTCGCCGCCAAAGGGGTCGCGGGTCCACCCGTGACCGACCTCGACCACGTCGTGGTGGCCGTTGAAATGCACGCAAGGCCCTGTGTGTGCGCCCTCGCGGCGGGCCACCACGTTCCAGCGCGGGTAGCGGTCGCTGTCGCCGGGCGTGCCGGTGGCGCGGATCATCTGGACCTCGAAGCCCGACGCCTTGAGCCGTGCGGCGAGCAGCGCACAGATGTCGTGATACTGCGCACCGGGCGGGTTCAGCGTGGGGATGCGGATCAGGTCCTGCGTCAGCGCGATCAAGGCGTCGCGCTGACGGTCGATGCGGTCAGCCAAGGTCATGGGCCAAGTGTCGGACCCGCGCTAAGCTTTGGCAAGGTGCGGCTT
Source organism: Pseudomonadota bacterium (assembly GCA_038532285.1). Taxonomy (GTDB): domain Bacteria; phylum Pseudomonadota; class Alphaproteobacteria; order Rhodobacterales; family Rhodobacteraceae; genus Tateyamaria. Next base: position 11,040 of record JBCBAV010000123.1, read on the forward strand.
AGCCCTTGCGGTCGATTTCGGCGCGCAGGCTGTCCATCAGTGCGGTCAGTTCGCGCGTGTAGATCTCGCTGGTCAGTTGACCGTTCTCGTCAAACTCGCGGGATGACCCGGCCAGATGAATCTCTGGCCCCGGCAGCACGATGGGGCGGAACGGCACCATGAAGGTGCGCAACACCAGCTGCGCGCGTTCACCACCAGCGCGGCCTGCGGCGGCGGACATGACGGCGACGGGCTTGCCCGACCACGGATGCCCATCGACGCGGCTGACCCAATCAAGCGCGTTCTTGAGCACGCCGGGTGGGCCCTTGTTGTATTCCGGGGTCGAGATGATCACGCCGTCAGCCTCGCCAATCTGGCGGGCAAGCGTGGTCACGTTCTCCGGGATGCCATCCGCTTCTTCTGCGTCGCCATCATAAAGCGGCATGCGCAGGTCACCTTCGATCAGGGTGCAGTCGCCAAAAAGGCGCGCGGCCTCGCGCATCAGCATGCTGTTGGT
>JBCBAV010000124.1:0-11378 GCA_038532285.1 Pseudomonadota bacterium
ATGCGGGCAAACAGCGTTTCGGCACCGATAAGGCGCGGGCAGGTCTGGATCAGGCCCGCCTCCGGATCGGCGGCCATCTCGGCGGCGAGCCGGGCGATGGCCTGACCGCTCATCAGGCTGTCGGCGTCGAGAACCAGCATCGCCTCGTACCCGCCGCCGTATGCAGTGACCCAATCGGCGATATTGCCGACCTTCTTGTCTGTGTTCTGCGCACGGCGCCGGTAGTGGACGGGAATGCCGCCCACGCGCGGCAGGCACTGGAACGCGTGCCATTCGGCGGCGGCAATGTCATTGTCGCGGGTGTCACTGAGGATGAAAAAACTGTATCGGTGCCCGCCGCGCTGTCGCGCCAGATCGGCCAGCATGGCGGCGGCATTGCCGAACACGTCGCCGGGATCTTCGTTGTAGATCGGCACCAGAAGCGCCACGTTGATCGGATCCGCGTTGCGGGCAAGCCGCTCGCGCCGCGCCGCGCGGAACAACCCGGCAGCAATCGTAAAGACCGTCAGGCTGACCCAAAAGAACGTGGCCCCGATCAGGCCCAGCAGGACGTATTCCAGCCACGTGTGGCCCGCCGCGGCAAAGAGCATGTGCAGCGCCCAGAGCATGCCCGCTGTACCCATAACCGCGGGCCCGAAAACGGCTGCGCGCAGCCATGGGGCGGAAGGCGGCGCATCGTGCACCGCAGGCACCGGTGCGCGCAGGTCCTGCGGCGGCATCGCCAGCGGCTGCGGCGGAGGCATCGCGCTCTGGGTCATGCGCGGGTCCACCGGTACAGCCACACTTCACTGAGTGGTGCGCCATCCAGACGCAATTGCGCGCGGAACTCGGCCCAGTTGGCGTCGCCGGACTGGAAGGTAAAGGCAAGGCGGGCGCCGCCCGTTTCCGGATTGCGCTGGATCACGCCCTCGGTCACCTCGCCTGCACTGGTCCGCACAAGCCGTTCCAGGCGGCTGAGGTCGTCAGGCACTTGCGGTCCCGGCTCGAAATCTATGGCAAAGATGCGCCCGCCCTCGGGCCGCCCGCCAGCAGCGGTGTTGAGGACACGCAACGGCATGTCGGCTTTGGGCGCGGGATCGGCGCCCCAGTCGAGCCGGTAGGTCATGCGGTGCGATGCACCTGCCGGGATGTCTGCGGAAGGCCGCCAGTAGGCAACGATATTGTCATAAATCTCGAGGTCTGCCGGGATTTCAACCAGCGCCACATGCCCGCGGCCCCAGCCTTCGCCCGGCGTGACCCACAGACCAGGCCGGCGATGGTACAGCGCTTCGAGATCGTTGAAATCGCCGAAATCGCGCGCCCGCTGCATCAGGCCAAAGCCGCGCGGGTTGTCGTCGGAAAACGCACTGATCTGCAGGGTGAGCGGATTGGCGAGCGGCCGCCAGATCACTTCGCCCGCGCCATTGTGGATCATCAGCCCGTCATTGTCGTGCACCGCGGGGCGGAAGTCGTCAAAGCGCTGGGTGTCAATGTCGTCGAACAGGAACATGGAGGTGAGCGGCGCGATGCCCACGTGGGTCAGCGTCTCGCGGGCGAAAATCTCGGCTTCGACCTGCATGGTCAGCGGCTGGCCGGGCGTGATGTCAAAGCGGTAGGCACCGGTGCAGGACGGACTGTCGAGCAGCGCGTGCAAAACCATTCCGTGCGCGCCCGCGTCGGGACGTTCCAACCAGAAATGAGTGAAGTCGGGGAACTCCTCGCCCATCGGGTCGCCGGTCTTGAGCGCAAGGCCGCGGGCCGAAAGACCATAGATGTCGCCCTGACCGATGCCGCGAAAATAGCTGGCGCCCTGAAACACGGCGTATTCTTCGTAAATGCCGGGCTGGTCAAATTCAGTGCGCAGACGCAGGCCGGAATAGCCCAGCGTGTCGTCGATGGGCACATCGGGGAACTTGTCCGTTGTGTCAAACACGCCCATGTCAAACTTCAGCGGGCGGGCGGTATCGCCCTCGACGACATAGGTACGCACCCCGCGCGGAAAATAGAGACCGGGTGGAAACACGTCGACGCGCTGTGGCGTGTCGGTGCCTTCCCAGAGCGCGTTGCGGCTGTCGAACCAGATCTTGCGGTACTGGTCATAGGTCAGATCACGCCAAGGGGCGGGGATCAGGGGGCGGGGCTCATAGGGCCTCATCGCCCGCTCTCGCGCCATCTCGGTCACATCCGTGGCGGCAAAGGGCGCACCCCCGCCCAACTGGAGCCCCGGCTCTTCGGCCCGGCCCACCCGGGGTGCCGCGGCCAAGGCGGCAAGGCTGGCGAGGAAACTGCGGCGCTGAATCATGCGGTGGCCCCCGGTTTCCACGGGACGCTCTTGAACCAACCTGCGAGATAGGCCGTGAGGATCAGGCAACCGCAACCAAAAGCGTTGACCGCGAGCGATGTACCCACTTCGCGGCCCAGCATGTCCATGGCAAAGCCATTGAAGCGGGCCACAAAGATCGACACGACAAAAACGGCAAGCGACTGCTGACCCACTTTGAGTATCACGCGCAGGATGGCCGCCCAGACGCGGCCCACGATGTTGCTGGCGCTGGCACGCAGCCGGTCACCCTTGTCGCCCGCCAACACCCAGCAGACATAGCCAAGCGCGAGGAACTGCACATAGCGCAGGATGCCGAAATCGGTTTTCGAGATCAGCTGCCGGTTCTCGATCCGCCACTCGCGCGCCCATTCAAAGCCGAACTCGCGCACGCCGATATTGGACAGCGGCACATTGGCCAGCACGATGAGGGCTGCAAGGCCGAAGAGGGCTGCGTTGACAGGTGGTTTCGGAATCCAGCCGCGCATGAACGCAAAGCCGGTGAAAAACACCAGTTGCCAGCCAAACGGGTTCAGGAACCACCGCCGTTGCCAGTCATCATCGCCTACCCACGGCTCGGCGGTGAAGTTGAGATAGGGCAGGCCCAGAGCCTCGGTCCACGCGCGCTGGCCCATGAACCACAGGCCAATGCTGACGACCGCCAGCAGACCCAGATGCACGCGCGCAAGCAATATCACCAGCGGCATCATGGCGAGAATGACCATGTACATCGGCAAGATGTCAAAGAGGTTGGGCACCCATTGCAGCGTCATGAAGCTGAACAGGATGTTGGGATTTTCCCACAGCCCCTCGCGATGCTCGACGAACAGCATCCACAGGTTCAACTGGCCCCAGTAGTTGCGCCAAGAGCCTTCCAGATCGGTCAGAAACACCAGCAGCGCGGCGGTGGCAAAGAACAGCCCCACATGCGCCCAGTAGACCTGCCAGATGCGGTAGGCCACGCGCGCGCACCCCAGACCAAAGCCCGCCCGGTCAAACGTCGCGCCAAAGGCAATGGCGCTGGCCATACCCGAACAGAACACGAAAATCTCGGTCGCGTCGGAAAACCCGAACCGGGCCGGGATCCAACTGGTGATGAAATTACCGGGCGTGTGTGCAAACAGGATGATGAACATCGCCAAGCCGCGAAAGAAATCCAACCGGATGTCACGCACGCGCACCGCGGGCGCAGCAGCTTGTGCAGCACTCGGTCGGGGTGGGGCGGTCATCGGATCGGCAAAGGTCATTTGGTTTGACTGGCTCAAAAGGAATATAGCGCAGCAGACGCGGTGGTCATCGGGCGGTCGCGGGCCACGTCACTGCGCCGGGATGCGGCGTGCGTGGGAGACTTCGTCAAGACGGGAGGCGGAGAAACGGTCGATTGCGCCGGCGCGGCGCGCAATGCGGTCTTCGATCAGGGTGTAGGCCGCATCGATCTGACCTGCGCGCAAGCCTGCGTCGATGGTCATGCGTTCAAACACGTCGCGCTGCGCGTGGCTGCCACCTATCGTTTGCATTGCAGGCCGCGCGGCTGCCAACTGACCAAAGGCTTCGTCATAACGTCCCTCGGCAAAAGCGTTCAGTCCAGAAAGCGCGGCACGCCCGGGGTCCGCCACGCGCGCGGGCATTTCACCTTGTTTGGCACCGTCGCGCGCAAATCGGGTGGTCATGGCAGCTTGGGCATTTCTGCGGCCCGCAGACCCCAGCGCAAGCTGATAATGCAAATCAGCAAAAACAAGACAGCCATCTCCGACGCGGTTCTCCGCCAGATCGGCCAGTTCGTCCCATCGGTTGCCGACCGATACGCCCTCAAGCTCCAGCCGCATCAACAGCGAAGTGGCGTTGGAGATGTCGCGGTAGTCATCGGTTTTGTCTGCGCGGATCTGGGTGTCGTACAGTGCCAGCACCACATCGTTTTCACCGCGATCGAGATGCAATAGCGCCTTGTGCCACCACACGTGGTAGCGGAAGTTGTTGCAGTGATCCCAGGCAGCCAGGTTGTCTTCGATCAGGCCAATGCCCGCATCTGGACGCGCAGTCATGTCGTAGACATGCGCGACGGCGTGCAAGCCCCAGGCGTCATCGGCCGCAAGGGTGAGACCACGCAGACCGGCGCGTTCGGCGGCATCGTAGTCACCGGTTTCTTCCAACGTGAACGCGTGACAGCCCAACACATACCCTTCGAGCGGATGGCCACGATGCGCGTCGAGCACATTTTCGATCGATGCGCGCATGCCCTTGCCATCGCCAAGGATAAATCGGATGCCGTGGCTGATCTTGGCACTTGCCGTGTCTTCGGGATGATCTGCCAGCACGCGCTCCATCGCTGCAATGGCACCAGACGGACGGCCATCCAACCATTCGCCCAATGCGCGCACCCACATGCGCTCGCGCACCGTGCCGCCGGATGCGGCCAATGCAGCGACTGCCATCGCGCCTGCGTCACGGGCCACAGCCACCATCTCGGCCCGGCCCAGCATCAGGCAGAAAAGGCCCTTGGCCGCGTGGCCCATGGCAAATTGCGGCGCCTCTTCGAGCACGGCACCAAGATGCGTCGGAGTTGCCTGCCCATGCGCCAGAAAGGCCTGGATCATGCTGTTCCAAGCGTTGATTGTGTCTGGCGTATCCAGCGAAACTGGACAGTTGCAAATGTCGTGCATCATGTGCTTTCACCTTTCGCGCGAAACGGCCTGATGTCGGATTAATCTGCTTTGTTACAATTTGATACGGCCCGGGGTGCGTTCACACGCAAGCGTGATGCGGCGCTAGCGGAAACGTGCGAATTCCGGGCACGTTCGGGCGAATATCCGCTGTTTATTGCTGAACCTGCGGAATTCGATCTGGTGTGTTTCAGCCGTGATCGGTGTCCGAGTCGAGCATGGCCAACACGTCTTCGGTATCTGCCCCACACGCAGGTGGCGGTCGGCGATAGGTGACCGGGGTGCGAGAGAGTTTCAATGGATTGCCCAAGAGGTTGAGCGTGCCGCCCGCGACATCGTCCGCAGCCATCTCGACCACCGTGCCCCGGGCCTGCGCCTGATCGGACGCCAAAGCCTCGGCGACATTGTGGATGGGACCGCAAGGGACCTTGGCGTCACGCATTGTAGCCAGCGCTTCAGCGGTTGTGACAGCCCGCAAGACCGGCGTCAGAGCGGCGGTCAGGGACACGCGGTTTTCAATGCGGGCGAGGTTCGTCGCATAGTCGGGGTTGGCGCCGAGTTCCGGCACACCGAACACGTCGCAGAACCGCCGGAACTGGCTGTCATTGCCCACCGCGACCAGCACGTGACCGTCCGAGCATTCAAACGCGTCATAGGGAACGATGTTGGGGTGCGCATTGCCGCGCCGCTCGGGCACGTTGCCACTGGTCAAGAAATTGCAGCCCTCGTTGATCAGCCACGCCATCGACGCATCCACGAGGCTGAGGTCTATGTGCTGGCCTTGCCCTGTTCGATCCTTGTGACGCAGCGCGGCAAGTATGCCAATGGTTGCGTACATCCCGCACATGACATCCGCGATCCCGACCCCCACCTTGGTCGGTCCCCCTTCGGGGTCTCCGGTCAATGACATGATCCCGGCATAACCCTGTGCCATCAGGTCGTATCCGGGCTGCGCACTATTAGGGCCCGTTTGCCCAAAGCCCGAGATCGAACAATAGACCAGCCCCGGGTGTCGGGCGCACATCGTTGCGTGGTCGAGGCCGTATTTGGCCAGCCCTCCGGGCTTGAAATTTTCAATGATCACATCGGCGCGGGCCGCCAGTTGGCGGACGATCTCTTGCCCTTGCGGTGTTGCGATATCAACGGCGATGGAGCGTTTGTTGCGATTGGACGACATGAAATAGGCGGACAAATCGGTGCGCGTGCCATCCGGCGCAAGGGCATAGTTCGGGCCCCATGTGCGCGTATCGTCGCCGCCGGATTTGGGATTTTCGACCTTGATCACGGTCGCGCCGAGATCGCCCAGCATCTGTGTCGCCGTTGGACCGGCCAGAATGCGGCTGAGATCGAGGACAAAGAGGCCGTCGAGCGCGCCCTTGGGCTCAGAGTCTTCCGTCATATGCGCCTCGTTCGATCACCGCCGCGATGACAGTGAACGTATCGGATGACTGTGCCGCGTCCAGCGCATTTTGCAGCTCTTGTCGCGACGTGACGGTATGCCCGGCACCGCCAAACGCGCGGCCCATTGCTGCAAAGTCATGGGTGGCGAAATCGACGCCGGCATTGGTCAATTGCCGTTGTCGCTGCTTGAGTTCGATCAGCGCCAGCGATGCGTCGACAAACACGATGAAAATCGTGCGAAGACCAAGCTCGGCCGCTGTGGCCAATTCACCTGCGACCATCAGGAACCCGGCGTCGCCAGAGAAGCTGACAACCGTGCGCGCAGGTTCGACAATTTGCGCGCCCATGGCCAGGGGCACGGCGCAACCCATGGTGCAAAGCGCAGAACTTTGCATCATTCCGCGCGGCTCGTAACACTGCCACTGCTGGCTCAGAAGAATACGATGCGCGCCGCTATCGGCGGTGGTGAGCGTGGTGCGCGGCAACGATTTGCGGCACGTGTCGATGATCGCCGCGGGACCCCAGTCTTCGTCACGCGGGAAAGCTTGGGCAAGCGCATCGCGGGTCTCCGCAATCTCTCCCCGGGTCCATGTCTCGCGTGGCGTCGCGGCCTCATGCAGCGCGCGGATCGTGGCGCCACAATTGGCGATCACGTTGCTTGTGGCCTGGTGCATATAGTGGTGGTTCGGCTCTGACGTTATGTCGATCATGGTCTGAATGCCGGGAAAGTAGAAATCGCGCCAGCCGGTGCGCATTTCGATCGGGTCATAGCCGAGCCCGATGATCAGGTCGGCCTGCTGCACAAAAGGCAAAAGGATTTTGTCCGCTTTGGGTGACAGACCGGCTCCACCAAGAGCCAGCGGGTGATCCTCGGGCAGGATGCCCTTGGCCTTATAGGTCGTGATGACCGGAATGCCGAATGTCTCGACGAAGTCGCGAAGCGTTTCGCCGATGCAACGTCGCGAGGGATTAAAATCATCATTGAGCGCGTCGACACCAACAATTATCACGGGGCGTTCAGCGACGCTGAGCCGCGCGCAGATGTCATCCAGCACGTCCGGTGCGGGCACAACCGGTGCTGCCGGTGCACGGCGGGCGGGGATCGTGTTGGCGGCTTGGGCGACCGCGACCGAAATGGGGACATCGATATGGACAGGGCCCGGACGCCCTTCGGTCGCGATGCCAACGGCCTTGTCGGCGATGACACATGCCGCGCCCGCATTGAGTGTAAAGCTCGCCTTGGTGATCGGGCGAAAGACCTGCGTCTGATCCAGCACCTGGTGGGTATAGGTCTGCGCCTCATCCGCATCGATGCAACCGGCAAGCACAATCAGCGGCACGCGGTCCTGCTGGGCATTGGCGACGGCGTTCACGCCGTTTAACGCGCCCGGTCCAACGGTCGCGACGAGGATACCCGGCGCACCGGTGCGATGCCATGCACCTTCGGCCATGAAAGCGGCGGCGTTCTCGTGCTTGCACAGGACAAACCGGATCCCCGCCGCTTCGAGCGCATCAACAAGTGTCAGAACCTCGCCCCCTGGCATGCCAAATGCAAAACGGCATCCCGCATCAAAAAGACGGCGCGCCAGAACGTCAGCGGCGCGGTTCAGAGTAGGGGCTGTCATAGGCAAATCGTCCGAGTAGCAACTTGATGTGCTTAACTGTCACGTGGGCGGACCCGGCACAAATCACAGCTGCTTGGGAAGATGTTTCAAGCCCGGGGCTTGACCTTCCAGTCACTAGAACCCTTATGTCCGATGATATGAAGCCTCAAACACTTGATTTTGCCCTGTCTGGGCTCAACTGCGGTGCGTGCGTTGGCCGGGCCGAGGCTGCGTTGCGTGCGCTGCCCGGCGCGCGGGACGTTCAGGTCAACCTCGCCCGCCGCAGTGCGCGCGTAGGCGGCGTGAAGGCCGACGCTGTTGTCGATGCGTTGTCCCAGGCCGGATATCCCGCGACCCCGCGCAGTGGTCTTTTCCACGTGCCGGACATGCATTGCGGGTCGTGCGTGAGCCGGGTTGAAACAGCGGCGGGGGGCGTCTCCGGCGTGATCCGTACCCGGGCCAACCTCGCCAATCGGACCGTGCAGGTTGAAACGCTGGGCGTGCTTGAGGCGGTCGAGGCGGCGCTGGACCGCGCGGGATTTCCCGCGCACGCGGCCAGCGGCACCCAGACAGAGACCACTGGCGAAACAGCCGAAGAAATTGCTGAAATGCGACGCCGGTGTCTGATTGCCGGCGCGTTGACCCTGCCGGTGTTCCTGACCGAGATGGGCGGGCACCTGTACCCCCCCCTGCACCACGCTTTGATGACGCTGTTTGGCATATCAGGATTGATGTGGGCCCAAATGGTTTTGACGTCGCTGGTGCTTCTTGTTCCCGGGCGCGGCTTCTTTGAACGCGGGCTGCCGGGTTTGATCAAAGGCCGCCCGGACATGGACGCGCTTGTTGCACTTGGCGCCGGGGCGGCATTCCTCTTTTCCGCTGTCGTGGTGCTGGTCCCGGATCTGGTGCCGTCGCGTGCGGTGTATTTTGAAGCGGCCGCAGTCATCGTCACGTTGATCCTGTTGGGACGCTGGCTTGAAGCGCGGGCGCGCGGGCGCACCGGGGATGCGGTGCGTGAACTTTTGGCCTTGGCACCGCAAATTGCGGAACGCATGACCAAAGACGGTTTTGAGACCGTACCGCTCGAGGTGATCGCGGTGGGCGATGTCCTGCGGGCCCGTCCCGGCACGCGCGTCGCAGTCGATGGCATCGTGGCCGAGGGGCAGAGCCCGGTGGACACAGCGATGCTGACAGGCGAGCCGATCCCCCGGCTGGCAGGGCCGGGTGACAGGCTACACGCGGGCACCATGCTTACGACCGGCACGCTGACGTACACGGCAACGCATGTCGGACGTGACACGACGCTCGCGCGCATCGCGGCCCTGACCGAGGCAGCCCAATCCGCGCGCCTGCCGGTCGAACAACTGGTCAATCGGATCACCCGCTACTTCGTTCCGGCTGTTTTGATTGTCGCGTTGATCACGTTCACAGCTTGGATCAGCTTTGCGCCGCTCGGCTCTGCGGTGGTGGCGGCGGTGTCTGTACTGATTATAGCATGCCCGTGCGCCATGGGACTTGCCACGCCGATGTCGATCATGGTCGGCACCGGACGTGCCGCGCAGTTGGGCGCGCTGTTTCACAAGGGTGCGGCGTTGCAACAGCTGCAGGACGCGCGCGTGGTGGCGTTTGACAAGACCGGGACGCTGACGGTCGGCGCACCGGCCCTGAATGACATCGAAACGACGTTGGACCGGGACACTGTCCTGCGCCTCGTTGCAGCCGTCGAAGCGCAATCGGAACACCCGATTGCTCGTGCGCTCTTTGCCGCGTGGGACGGTGACGTCCCCCCGGCAACCGGGTTCAAAGCAACCCCGGGCGCCGGCGCGACGGCACTTGTTGAAGGCACGCGCGTGGATGTCGGCAATCTGTCGTTCATCACCGGGCAGCACAGCGCGCGACAGGACCTGTGCGCGCACGCTGACCGCTGGGCGCGCGCCGGAGCGACACCGGTTCACGTGGCAATCAACGGTCAGCATGTGGCTGCAATGGCGGTCGCCGATCAAATCCGCAACAGCGCGGGTGACGTCATAGCTGCGCTGCAATTCTCTGGCCGCCAGGTCGTACTGATCTCGGGCGATGTACCGGCGGCGGCAGAGCACGTCGGAGAGATGCTGGGGGTGGATCTCGTGGTGGCCGGGGTCAAGCCTGATGGAAAGGTCCAAACGCTCAATCAATTGCGCCAGCAGTACGGGCCCGTGGCCTTTGTCGGTGACGGCATCAACGATGCGCCGGCCCTTGCTGCGGCGGATGTCGGCCTCGCGGTTGGTGGTGCAACGGACATCGCCGTGGAAGCCGCAGACGTCGTGCTGATATCGCCAGAGCCCGCGGCGGTGGTACGAGCCATCGGCATCAGCCGGGCAACACTGCGCAATGTCTGGCAAAACCTGTTCTGGGCCTTTGCCTATAACACTGCGTTGATCCCTGTTGCGGCAGGTGTGCTCGTTCCGTTTGGCGGTCCGCAACTGTCACCGCAACTTGCCGCGCTCGCCATGGCGTGCTCGTCCTTGTTTGTCGTAGCCAATGCACTGCGCTTGCGCCGCTGGAGGCCTGAATGAACATCTCAGACGCGGCCACCGCCACTGGCCTGCCCGCCAAGACCATCCGGTATTACGAAGAGATCGATCTGATCCGACCAAATCGCAGCGCCAATGGGTATCGCCAGTTCAGCGAAAGCCATGTGCATCAACTGCGCTTTCTGGCGCGTGCGCGCGCGCTTGGGTTTGGCATTGATGACTGCAGGTCATTGCTCGCCCTCTGGCAAGACCGCGATCGCGCCAGCGCTGACGTGCGTATCATCGCGCAAGAGCATCTGGTCGAGATCGAGGAAAAGATTGCAGCGCTCGCTGCCATGCGCGCCACGCTCACCGATCTGGTCAGGGCATGCGCAGGAAATGACCGACCCGACTGCCCGATCCTGCAAGATCTCGCTCAGGAGTGACGCACAACACGCCAAAAGTGTGACTCGTCTGCATCAAACCGCGTGCCTGACAAGGCCGCCACATTTCCGCCACATTTCCGCCACGGTTCCGCCCCGATTGCTCGGCACCCCCAACAGACGCGGGGGATACAAACACTGGGACAGGAGCGCGTCATGCGTGCAACGACCTTCGCGGCCGGCCTTATCTTGGGCGCAGGCACGGCCCTTGCCGGGGCTGACAACCACTTTGTACCCGATCCGTCGCGGTACGTTTCATTGGACAACGGCTGTGTGTATGGCCCCAGCCTGCTGGGGACAGAAAACGAATGGTCGTTGGTCTATTCGCAGGCAGGTACAACAGTGACCTGTGCGCTGACAGTCTATGGCATTTCCAACGGCGCAGACGCCTCGGGTGTTGTGGTCACGGCACATGAGCCCGCGGTGACCGAGCCACGGACCGTGGCGCAAGGGCCCATTGCCCCGCTGCGACAGCCCGC
>JBCBAV010000125.1:0-11343 GCA_038532285.1 Pseudomonadota bacterium
AATCCATTGCCGAAGCGCTCTGTGCCATTGCCCTGTTCCAATACGTCCGCCCCGGCGCGCCCTGCGTGATCGGCACGTTCACCTCGAACGTGGACATGAAATCTGGTGCCCCGGCGTTTGGTACACCGGAATACATGCGTGCGACGCAGATTACCGGCCAACTCGCGCGCTACTACGGCCTGCCGATGCGGTCCTCGGGTGTGTGCGCGGCCAATGTGCCCGACGGGCAAGCCATGTGGGAGACATCCAACAGCCTCTGGGCCTCGGTCCAGTCGCACACGCACATGGTCTATCATGCCGCGGGCTGGCTTGAGGGCGGGCTGATTGCAAGCCCGGAGAAATTTATCATGGATTGCGAGGTGCTCCAGCAAATCCAGCGCTATCATGATCCGGCCATCGTCGGCACTGGAACCGATGATATCGCACTGGATGCGATCAAGTCTGTGGGCAGCGAAGGGCATTTCTTTGGCATCCAGCACACGCAAGACCGCTACACCACAGCGTTTTACCAGCCGTTCCTGAGCGATTGGAAGAACTTCGAAGCCTGGCAGGTCGCCGGATCGATCTGGACGCCCGAACGCGCGCACTTGATGTTCAAGGAAATTATTGCCCAGTTCGAAGACCCGGTGATGGACCAAGGTGTGCGCGATGAATTGGCCGATTTTGTTGCGCGTCGCAAAAGTGAAGGGGGCGCACCGACCGATTTCTGACAGTCGGAGGGTGACCAAATTGAAAGCTAAAATTGGTCATGTTAGCCGAAAATTAGGAACGCTTGGGGCAGGGTAGCGCACGCTAACCGATAGGTGCCCGATGCACGGACTGATCAATCGCGCGATACAGTGTTTTGTCACCGATACCTACGGTGCCGACAGTTGGAATGCGGTCGCGCGCGAGGCTGATCTCGACTTTGTCGAGTTCGAAGCAATGCTGCTCTATGATGACGCGCTCACGCCGCGTGTCCTTGACGCAGCAGCCACCTTTCTTCACCGCCCGCGCGCTGAAGTGATGGAGGATCTGGGAACTTACCTGGTGTCTCACCCCACGGTTGAGGCACTGCGCCGCTTGTTGCGCTTCGGGGGCGTGACATTTGTTGAATTTCTTCACTCCCTCGATGATTTGCCCGACCGCGCCCGCCTCGCGGTCTCTGATCTGAACCTGCCGCGTATCGAACTGCGTGAGCATACGGCCAGTTGCTTTAGCCTGTTTTGCGACAGCCAGATCGAAGGTTACGGCCACGTCATGATGGGCGTTTTGCGCGCCATGGCCGATGATTACGGCGCATTGGCAGTTCTCGAACACAGCGGCGGCCAAGCCGGAACCGAGGTGATTTCAATTTCGCTTATCGAAACCGAATTTGCCGAGGGTCGCATTTTCGAACTGGGAGCGCGGGCAGGATGACCGAAGCGATGTTCAACGGTCTCGACATCCTGTGCCCGATGCACCTTGTACTGTCTGGAACCGGCCACGTTCTGCACTCCGGACCTACCGTGCGAAAATTGCGCGCGGACCGCGAAATGATTGGCGCGCGCTTTTTGGAAGTGTTCGACGTCAAACGTCCTCGCGCGATTTCAAACATGGCGGATTTGCGCGCCCATGTGGGTACAAAACTGCACTTGCAACTCCGTGAAGAGCCGCACACCGAATTGAAGGGTGTGATTGCACCGGGTCCCAGCCCGGAACTGAGCATTGTGAACCTGTCTTTTGGCATTTCCATCGTTGATGGTGTGCGCGACTATGCGCTGACTTCGGCTGATTTTGCGCCAACTGATCTGACCGTCGAAATGCTGTATTTGGTCGAAGCCAAATCTGCGGCGATGGAGGCATCGCGCAAGCTGAACTTGCGTCTGCAAGGCGCAAAGATCGCCGCCGAGGAACAGGCCTTTACCGACACGTTGACGGGGCTCAAAAATCGTCGCGCCATGGATCACATCATGGCGCGCTATGAAAAATGGGGCACGCAATTCGGGTTGATGCAGATTGATCTGGATTGGTTCAAGGCGGTGAACGACAACATGGGCCATGCCGCGGGGGACCACGTATTGCAAACCGTGGCACATATTATGGTTGAGGAAACCCGCGACAATGACACTGTCGTGCGCGTTGGTGGCGATGAATTCGTCGTATTGTTGCCACTGGCCGAAGAGATCAGCGATCTTGCCGCTATCGGTCGTCGTATCATCGACCGCTTGACGCAACCGATCCCGTTTGCCGGACAAGAGTGCCGCATTTCGGCCAGTATCGGCGTTGCTGTCTTTGAACCGCACGGGCCGGAAGATGCTGCCCAAGTGCTCGATAACGCTGACGTCGCACTTTATGCGTCCAAAAATGCAGGCCGGGCGCAACTCACCTTTTATGAACCTGCGTTGCGGGACAAAACGGCGGATCCTGTGTCGCGTACGGCGTAGCTTCAGCTCTGCTGCGCCGCTCTGCGGGCCGCGTCGATATACGCGCGCTGTACGTGCAAACCGCGCTCATGCGCCTTTTCTATTGCCGAAATCCGCCGGTCACCGGGCAAACGCACACCATCCATCGCCGCGATCTCGGACAAAAGCGCGTCGAGACGCGCAGCAAACCCGTCATCCTGTGGCTTGGTCATCAGCATGAATTGACCTGCCCCCGGTGGCGGGCCATCGGCGGCCAAGAAGGAAGACATTCCCGCACTACCCATGGCTCCGGAAAACCCCGCTGCCAGCACCTCTACCATCAACGCAAGGGCGGTGCCCTTGGCGTCACCAATCGGAACCATCGATCCTGCCAGTGCCGCATCCGGATCGGTTGTTGGCTCACCTTGTGCATCCAGCGCCCAGCCTTCCGGGATATTCTGGCCGGTCTTTTTGGCGTTCATGATCTTGCCGCGGGCCACGCGCGAGAGTGACAGGTCGATCACCAAGTTCGTCTCATTCCCGCGCGGTGCCGAAAAGGCGATAGGGTTGGTGCCGAAAAAAGGTGTCGTACCGCCCCACGGCGCCATTGCCGCTGGCGTGTTGGCGACCATCAGTCCGATCAGTCCGCGTTTCGCAATCCGGTCAACCTGCACCGACAATGCGCCCGCATGATGAGATCGTGCAATCGCCACTGCCGCGACCCCGGTTTCCGCGGCGGCCCGCGCGCCTGTCGCGATCGCCAGATCCAGCGCCGGATAGGCAAAGCCGTGGCCGGCATCGACGTGAATTGAACCGGGCGCACGCGCCATCACCTCTGGCACCGCATGGGCGACGATCTTACCCGACCTAATCTGTGCGAGGTAATCGCCAAGCCTTGAAAAACCGTGCCCCACTTGTCCTTCGGCTTCTGCTGCTACGAGTGCTGTTGCAACCGATGTTGCCGATGTTTCGGGCACGCCCGCGCGCACAAAGGCTGCCGTCAACAGCGCTTCGGCATCGGGAATCGAAATATTTTCAGTCTCAGCCATCTTCAGAAGGTGCGCCGGCCAAACCGGCGCACCCCAGTGCCTTAGGCGCTGCGATAAAGCTTGGTCATCGAAAACTCGCGGTGCCCCAACGCTTCGGCAGCGGTGTTGCGTCCATTGGCGGTGCGGCAGATCATGTCGATCAATTCGTCCCCAGCTTCGTCAATGGTCATCTCGCGGCGCAGGATACCCGACACATCGACGTCCACATGCTCGCCCATGGTGCGGACGGTGCGCGGGTTCGCAGTGATCTTGATCACCGGGACAATCGGGTTGCCCACGACGTTGCCCTGACCGGTGGGGAACGTATGGATTACCGCACCGCCCGCCGCCATCAGCGTCACACATTCCGCCGCCGCCGACGAGGAATCCATAAAATACAACCCATTGCCCGAAGACGGCATTTCCGCCGGTTCCAGAATGTCGATGTATTGCGACGTGCGACCGATCTTTTCGAGGTTGCCAAGCGCCTTTTCCTCGATCGTGGTCAGACCGCCTTCGATGTTGCCCTTGGTGGGCTGGCTGTCAGACAGATCGTCGGTCTGGTGGGCAAAGATCACGTCGTCCTGATACGCCTTCCACATCTTGTACCAGCGCTCGCCAACCTCTTCGTTGATCGCGCGTTTCTGGCAGATGTGCTCGGCACCCGTGATCTCGGACGTCTCACCGAAAAAGCCGGTGATGCCCTCGGGCAGCAGCTTGTCATACATGTTGCCGACCGTGGGGCACGACCCCAGACCGGTGGTCGTGTCGCTTTCGCCGCACTTGGTGGACACCCACAGTTCCGAGATGTTGACCTCTTCGCGCTGGATTTCGGTGGCCTTGTGCACGAAATCCTTGGCGGCCCAGCTGGCCGCGCGGATGGTCTCGAAATCGCCCTTTTGTTCGATCGAAAACTCGGCCACTTCCTTGCCGGTTTCGCGAATACCGTCGGCAATCCGCTTGGTCCAGCCGGGTTCGATCCCGATCACCACCACCGAATGCACGTTGGGGTTGGCACCAGTGCCGATCATGGTGCGGAAATGCAATTCGAGGTCTTCGCCGAACTGCAGGCGGCCATAGGCGTGCGGGATGGCCAGCGTCCCCTTGACGTTGTTGGCCACCGCTTCGCAGGCCGCGTTGGAAATGTCATCGACGGGCAGGATCAGCACGTGGTTGCGCACGCCCACCCGGCCATTTTCGCGACGGTAGGCTTTGACGGTCATGTTAGAATATTTCGACATCGTTTCAGTTCCTTACCAGCGCTTGGTTTTGCAGTTGTGGGTGTGGACATGGGCTCCTTGGGGGATGTCGGCGATGATCTTGCCGATGTCCTCGCCGTATTTGATCGCGGTGTCGCCATTGCTCAGGTCCTTGAGCGCGATCTTGTGCCCGATCGGCACATCCGCGCCCGACGTCAGGCGAAAGGTCGAATTGTCGTGGGTCACACAGCACAGCATGTCGGTGCCGGCGGTCAGGCCTTCGACCACGACCACGCCGACATTGTCGTCCTGTTCGTGGACCAGAAGGTGCGGGATTTCGTTGGGGGCTGGGTTGGTCATGGGCCTCTCCGGGGTCAGGGTTTGAGTATGATCTTGGGTGCGGGCACGGTGCCTGCACGAATGTCGGCAAAGGCGCGCGCGCCCTCGGCCAGGGGACGGAACTCGACCCAGTCCAGCGGGCCAAGGCGTCCGTCGAAAATCGCCTGCGCGCAGTCGCGAAAATCCTGCGCGGTGTAGGTGTAGGTGCCGATGAATGTGATCTCTTGCAGGGTCATGCGCCGGATATCCAACCCGCCCGCGTCATCGCCCAGACCGATATGCACGATCACGCCGCCAGGTTCGGCCAGCGCCGATGCGGTCACCCGCGTGGCGGCAAATCCCACCGCATCCAAGATCAACGGTGCTGCACCCGTGGCGCTTGCGACCGCGTTCATCCCCATCCTGTCGGTCAGGTAGGCGCGGCGCGCGTCGTTGGGTTCGATCAGGGTGACGTCGTCCACCCCCATCGCCTGCAGGCACAACAGCGCTGCAACGCCAATCGCACCGCCGCCGACCACCACGGCACGCCGGTCCATCGCCGGGTGCAGCGCTTTCAGACCCAACGCCACCGCATGCCAGCTGACGGCCATCGGTTCGGTCATCGCCGCCTGTTCGAAACTGACGTGATCCGGCACTTCGACCAGATTACGCTCGGGGATGGCCACGGCTTGGGCAAAGGCCCCCTCGCGCGGCGGCATCGAGATGATCTGCCGGTCCGGACACAGGTTCTCGCGCCCCGCACGGCTCGCAGGGCTGTCGGGGTTGGTCACCAGCGGGTTGATCGTGACGCGGCGCCCGTCACTTGTGACGCCTGCGCCCTCGTGGCCCAGGATCAGCGGGGCAGGACGGCGGTCATCATGGCCCAGATAGGCATGCATGTCAGACCCGCAGATGCCGACGCTGTCGATGCGCACCAGCGCATCGCCCGCCTGCGCCACAGGATCCGCCGCGTCGCGGTATTCGAGCGTTTCCACCCCGGTATAAACCAGCGCCTTCATTTCGCGGTGAACCCCCCGTCAACCATCAGGATTTGGCCGGTCACATAGGCTGACGCGTCCGAGCACAGAAACAGCAGCGGACCATCCACGTCTTCGGGCCGTCCGTTGCGCCCCACGCAGGTCTGCGCGGCATTGCGCGCCGCGCGGTCCTCATCGGCAAAAACGGCTGCCGTCAGTTCGGTCGGGAAAAACCCCGGGCCAATCGCGTTGGCGGTGATGCCAAACCGCGACCACGCCTCGGCCATGGCCCGCGTCATCTGCGCCACGCCACCCTTGGACGCGCCATAGGCGATGCCCGCAGGAAACGCGCGAAACGACTGGAGCGAGGCAAAGTTGACGATCCGCCCCCAGCCCTTGGCCTTCATCGCGGGCAGCATCGCGCGCGCCAGAAAAAATGGCGCCGAAAGGTTGACCTCGACCGTGGCATCCCACGCGTCATCAGTCACGTCATCGGCAGGCTGGCGCGGGTTCAGCCCCGCGGCATTGATCAGGATGTCGGGCGCTCCAAACGGCTCGGCAATCCGCCGCGCGGTCTGATCCATGGCGGCGCGGTCCGCGACATCCGCCGCCACCGCGCTGCTGGTCGTTCCCGCTTCGTCGCAGAGCGTTTCCAGCGCCTCTTGCCGCCGGGCCACGGCAACCACCCGCGCGCCTGCGCGCGCCAGCATCAGTGCCGCTTGCCGTCCCAACCCGGAACTGGCCCCGGTGATGCAGGCCACCCGGCCTGACACATCAAAGAGATCGGCAGGCGCCATGCGCTCAGCCCTCAGCGCTCAGGTCAAAATTCTCGCCCGGGAAATACTTGCGCAACCGGATATCAGCGGTGCGCGCATGGCCCTCCATCCCTTCCAGCCGCGAGATGCGTGCCGTCGCTTCGGCGACGCCCTTGGCGCCTTCGCGCGTGGCGCGCTGCCATGTGACGATCTTCATGTATTTGTGCACGCTCAGACCGCCGGTATAGCTGGCCGCCCCGGAGGTGGGCAGCACGTGGTTGGTGCCCGACGCTTTGTCGCCATAGGCCACGGTTGTTTCCTCGCCCAGAAACAGCGAGCCATAGCAGCTCAGCCGCTCCAACCACCAATCCAGATCATCTGCCTGCACCGTCAGGTGCTCGGGCGCGTAATCGTCGGAACAGGCGGCCATTTCCTCGCGGTCGCCGCACAGGATCACCTCGGCATAGTCGCGCCACGCCGCGGTGGCGTTCTCGCGGTTCACCTCGGGCAAATCGTCGATCAGCTGCGGCACCAGCTCCATGACCCGCTCGGCCAGCGCGCGGTCATCGGTGACCAGCCACACCGGCGAGTTATACCCGTGCTCGGCTTGCCCCACGAGGTCGGTCGCCACGATCTCGGCATCTGCCGTCCCGTCGGCAAGAATCAGGCTGTCGGTCGGGCCTGCGATCATGTCGATGCCCACGCGGCCAAACAGCATCCGCTTGGCCTCGGCCACGAACTGGTTGCCGGGGCCCACGAGGATGTTGGCCTTGGGCAGCCCGAACAGGCCGAACGTCATCGCGGCCACACCCTGCACCCCGCCCATGGCGAGGATCTTGTCCGCCCCGCACACATGCGCAGCATAGACGATGGCAGGCGCGATGCCGACACCGGGACGCGGCGGCGAACAGGCCACGATATTGCGGCAGCCAGCGACCTTGGCGGTGGTCACAGTCATGATGGCGCTCGCGATGTGGCTGTAGCGGCCACCGGGCACATAGCAGCCTGCCGCATGCACTGGGATCGCCTTTTGACCGGCGATCAGGCCAGGCTGCACCTCGGTTTCGAAATCCGACACCGTGGCCCGCTGCGCCATGGCGAAATTGCGCACGTTGGAATGGGCAAACTCTATGTCGCGGCGCAGTTTCTCGGGCACCTGTGCCGTTGCCGCCTCGATCGCCTCAGGGGTCAGCAGGATATCGCCCTCGTACTGGTCGAACTTGGCCGCATACCGCAACGCAGCCTCGTCGCCGCCCGCTTCGATGTCATCCAGGATGCCGCGCACGATCT
This sequence comes from Pseudomonadota bacterium, assembly GCA_038532285.1. Classification (GTDB taxonomy): domain Bacteria; phylum Pseudomonadota; class Alphaproteobacteria; order Rhodobacterales; family Rhodobacteraceae; genus Tateyamaria. The sequence goes on from JBCBAV010000125.1 coordinate 7,931, forward strand.
CCCGCGTTTCACTGGCATCCGAACGTGACGTGCGGGGCGCTTTCTTGAGATACTCACGGGGCATGGCGGTGTCCTTGTCTTGCGACGTTATAAATGTCGGCAGAGCAGCGTTGCAGGTCATAGCCTCGCGATACGCAGGGCCGGTCTCGTTACGTCATATCTGTAAGCGCTTACATTTTCTTTTGCAAGCGCTTACATCGATCGGTAATGTGCTGTTCAGCCGCGCCTTAAAAGCCCCGTTGCCAAGGACCCGTCACGTGCCAACGCCGCCAAGCCAAGACAACTCTGTGCCCACGCTCGAAGACGTGGCCAAGCGCGCGAGTGTGTCCACTGCCACGGTCTCACGTTGCATGAATGCCCCCAAAATGGTGAGCGAAAAGACGCGGCAAAAGGTCATGCAGGCGGTCCGTGATCTGGGCTATACGCCCAATTTCGGCGCACGCGCGCTGGCGGCGCGCAGGACCGGAACCTTCGGCGCAGTAATCCCCACCATGGACAACGCCATCTTTGCTCGCGGTCTTCAAGCATTCCAGCACGAACTGGGGCAAGCTGGGATCACCACGCTGGTGGCGTCCTCGTCTTACAACCCCGAAACCGAAGAGGATCAGATCCGCACTCTCGTCGCCCGGGGGGCCGAAGCGCTGCTGCTCATCGGCAATGATCGTACACCTGCGGCTCACGCCTTTTTACGGACCCAGAAAATCCCGTTCGTGAACACTTGGACCATCGCCGAACGCCCCGACGACTTTTGCGTGGGCTTCGACAATCGCAGGGCGATGGCCATGCTCTGCCGTGAGGTGCTGGCACTGGGTCACCGCCGTATCGGCTACATAACCGCACAGCGCACAAGCAACGACCGTGCACGCGCCCGTTTTTTTGGCGTGCGCGACGCGATGCGTGCCGCAGGTGTCGATCCCGCAACGCTCCGGGTCGAAGAGGTCAGTTACAGCATTGATGAGGGTCGGTCGGCCTTTGTCCGACTGATGGACAGTTCGGATCCGCCGACTGTCGTCATGTGCGGCAACGATGTGCTGGCCGCTGGTGCCCTGCTTGAGGCGCGGCATCGCGATTTGTCAGTGCCAGAACAGGTGTCTGTCACCGGCTTTGATGACATCGACATATCCGAGATCGTATTTCCCGCGCTCACCACTGTCCACGTCCCGCACAAGGATATGGGCGTGCAAGCCGCCCGCGTTCTGCGCGCCCTCTGCGACGGCGAAACACCCAAGATCGGTGGCCCGCTCGACACTTGGGTCGCGTGGCGCCACAGCTTGGGCCCGGTGGCACGGGATGGGGATCGCTAGGCTAGCAACGCCTGTGCCGCGGCTGCATCCAGCGGGGCAGGGCGATCACAGGTGGTGCTCAGCTCTTGTGCCGAGCCGCTCTCGCCCGATGACAGAACCGACATCATGATGTCGACCACGTGCACCGCCAGATCCAGATTGCAGCGATGCGTGCGCCCTTCGGTAATGCCCGCGGCCATATCCGCCAGCCCCGCCATGCGGTAATTGCCCGCCACGATGTCGCCCATGTCCATGTTGGCCTCGCCAAACGGATGCGTCCGGCTGTCGAGCAGTTGCGGCGCGCCATCCCGTTCGGTGATCTCGACCACGCCCGAAAACCAGTTCGGATCCGGCAGGAACAGTGTGCCTGCACTGCCGTAAAGCTCCATGTGCCCGTGCCGGTGCGCCCACACGTCCCACGATGCCGACAGCGTCACGCTCGCCCCGCTGGCAAAGGCCAGCAGCGCGTGCAGCGTGGTGGGTGTGTCCACTGGAACCTCTTCACCTGCGCGCCCGCCCGACCCGATGGTCCGCGTGTCGCTGCCCCGTGCTGTCAGCGCGGTCACTTGCGCCACCGGGCCCAATAGTTGCACCAGATTGGTGATGTAGTAGGGGCCCATATCCAGCATCGGACCTGCGCCGGGCTGGAAAAAGAAATCGGGGTTGGGATGCCACGCCTCGGGTCCGTGCGACATGATATGCGCCGTCCCGGTGACCACGTCGCCAATGCGCCCTGCATCAATCGCCGCCCGCGCGGCCTGATGCGCCCCGCCCAGCCATGTGTCCGGCGCTGCCCCCACGCGCAGGCCCTGCTTGTCCGCCAACGCGCGCAGCGCCTCGCCCTGCGCGACGCTCAGCACCAGCGGCTTTTCGCAATAGACATGCTTGCCTGCCTCAAGTGCCGCCTGGCACACATCGAAATGCGCCGCCGGAATGGTCAGGTTCAACACGATGTCGATGTCTTCCGCTGCCAGCAGTCCGTCGACACTGTCCGCCCGCACGCTGAATTCCGTGGCGCGCGCCTTTGCAACGTCGATGTCCAGATCGGCCACCGACCGGATTTCGACCCCGGCAAACAACGGTGCGAGATTCAGATAGGTGGTCGAGATATTGCCGCAGCCAATGATACCAATCCCAAGCAACGCTCTCTCCATTTTTTGCTACCCGCAGACCTACCCCACGCAGCACGCTGCCGAAAGCCCGGATCAGCGCCGTAATCAACCTTGCTCGGTCAGTTCCGGTTGTTTGGCAATGAATGTTTCAAAATAGTCGGCAAAGGTCCCAACCACTGGTGGCAATTGCTCATAAGGCGGATAAAACAGCGTCAGCCACAGTGACTGTACCCGCCATTCGGGCAGCACCTCGACCAGCGCGCCGCGCTGCACCTCGGGGGTCGTAATGAAATCCGGCAGCACGCAGATGCCTTCGCCAGCTACGGCCATGGCACACAGGAAATCGCCATTATCGCCGATCACTGCGCGTCCCGCCCGGATCGCGCGCCGTGTTCCGCCACGGCTGAAGTCCCACAATTCGCCCTCGGTGCCAGCGCCGTAGGACATCAGCAGATCGGTGGGCAGGTCATCCGGATGCGTTGGCACGCCCACGCGCGCCAGCAGGGCAGGGGATGCCACCGCCCGGCGCGGCACCTCACACAGCTTGCGCCAGATCGTCGACTTGTCCCGCGGCGGCCCCGACACGCGGATGGCCAGATCGCAGGTTTCCTGCATCACGTCGATCAGCGTGTCTGAAAACCGGATCTCTACCGTGATCTCCGGGTAAGCCGCGCAAAACCCCGTCATCACCCGCGGCAGCAACGCCACGCCCAGCGACACAGGCGCGCTGAGCCGCAAATGCCCGGCATCGGGGCGCAAAGCGCGCTGCAGATCGCGCGTCACCTCCTCGAACCCCTCCAGCAGCGGACGATAGCGCGCCAGCACCGACGCGCCCGCGCTGGTCAGCGCCACGGCCCGCGTGGTCCGGACCAGCAATTGCGCGCCCAGATCCTGCTCAAGCTGCGCAATGATCCGCGTCACCGACGACATCGAAATCGCCGATCGGAGCTTCCAGACGTTTCATTGTCCCGGACATTCACCAGGCTCGATCGTCTTTGTCTCGGTCGCAGACAAGTTT
>JBCBAV010000126.1:0-11327 GCA_038532285.1 Pseudomonadota bacterium
CGCGATCGAGGTGCTGTCGGACCTCGACGTGCCGTACATCGCGGCGGCGTTGTCATTGTAGGCCGGGCCGCCCACGAGGCTGAAACCGGTCACCGACACCATCGCGTCGATCTGGTCGCGGAAATAGGCATCAATTGCGGGCCGCGCGTCGAGACCGCCGGAGAAGGCTGGCAGCACCCGCACCCCGCGCGCCTCGAACCCGCGGATCACGCCGTCATAATGCGCCGTGTCCCCCGCCAACACATAAGACCGCAGCATCACCAGACCCACAGTCATCGTGGCCCCTTTTGGTCCAGGCAGATCGGTGGCCTCGGTCGTGATGCGCTGGGGCAAGTCGGGGTGATATAGGCCGACATCCGGGTAATCTATTGGCGCTGCCGCCTCGGGCCGTTCAGTCCAGTCTGCGCTGTCGGCATAGCGGCTGAGCAGGAACTGGATCATCGCGCGCACGTTGTCGTCGGACCCGCCCAACCAATACTGCATCACGAGGAACCAGGCCCGCAGGTCCTGCGCCTTGCCGGGGATGTATTTCAGGATTTTTGGCAGGCGGCGCAGCATCGCCATCTTCTTGGCGCCGTCCTCGCTGGATGGTTTGGAGGACCCGCGCAGCCGTTTCATCAGCTTGCCCAGCGTCGAGGGCGGCGCCTGCATGTCGAACGTGCCCATGCGGGTCAGCTTGACCACCTCGGCATCGGCCACGACGCCGATCATCGCGTCGCAGTGGTCGCGCCGCGCGCGCAAGGCGGGCAGGATGCGCGTGACGTGTTCTTCGAGGAACAGCAGGTTTGCGACCACGATATCGCCCTGCGCCACGGCGGCTTCTGCAGCCTCGAACGTGCCCGGCGTCTCGCCCCATTCGGCGGCAGCAAAGATCTGGATGTCGAGGCCGGGATAGGCGTCAGCCAGATCCTCCTGCGCCTTGCGCGCGGGGCCTGCGGCATGGCTGTCCAGCGTGATGATCACCACGCGGTACCCGGGCAAACGCCCGCTTATGCCAAGATCATCGCGCAAAGTGGGCCTTCGCCTCGTATAGGGTGTCGACAGATATTTCCGCCACGCCGCGTTCGGCAGCGAAACTTTCGGTGTTGCGCCGCGCCTTGCCACGCACAAAAAACGGGATCTTTTTCAGCTCTTTTTCGGCATCTGCCATCCAGATGACGCTTGCGCTTTCTGCATTCTCTTGGCTGGAAATACCTCGGGGGGTCTGGGGGGCTGGCCCCCCAGCGTCTGCCAAGGGCGCATGGCCGCCGTGATGCGATGGCCCCGCCGCATCGTGGAATTCGAAATCCTCGCGGAACATGTGCAATAGGTGCTCTTCGAGCCCCATCACCAGCGGATGCACCCACGTGTCAAAGATCACATTGGCACCTTCGATGCCCATTTGAGGGGAATAGCGGGCCGGAAAATCCTGTACGTGAACCGGCGCGGAGATCACGGCGCAGGGGATACCCAGCCGCTTGCCGATGTGGCGTTCCATCTGGGTGCCGAGGATCATTTCGGGCTGTAGCGCTTCGATCGTGCGTTCAACCTCGAGATAGTCGTCGGTGATCAGCGCCTCGAGGCCCATATCGCGCGCCTTGGCGCGAACTGGGCGGGCCATTTCGCGGTTGTAACAACCCAGGCCCACGACCTCGAATCCCATCTCGTCCTTGGCGATGCGGGCGGCGGCGAGCACGTGCGTGCCATCGCCGAAAAGGAACACGCGTTTGCCGGTCAGATACGTGCTGTCGACCGAGGCGGAGTACCACGGCAGGCGCAGGCGGCTTTCATCAAGGGCAGCCTCATTGCCGCTGATCGCGGCGACTTCGGCCACAAAATCGCGGGTGGCACCGACGCCGATTGGAACAGCCTTGGTGTACGGTTGGCCCAGTTCCCGCTCCATCCAGCGGGCAGCGCTTTCGGCGGTTTCGGGGTACATCAATACGTTGAAATGCGCGGCACCCATACGGGCGATGTCAGAAGGCGACGCGGTCATGGGCGCGACAACGTTCACGCGGATGCCCATGTCCATGAGCAGCGCTGTCACTTCCTGGATGTCGTCACGATGCCGGAAGCCCAAGGCCGTTGGGCCGATCAGGTTGGCGCTGATCGCGCCTGTCCGCTCCATTGGTTTGGCCAGATGTTTGACGATCTGAAAGAACGTTTCGTCCGCGCCAAAGTTTTCCTTGCGCTGGTAGCTGGGCAGTTCCAGCGGGATCGCGGGCACTGGCAGGCCCATTGTTTCGGCCATACCACCGGGGTCGTCCTGGATCAGTTCGGCAGTGCAGGACGCACCGACAATGATCGCCTCGGGCCGGAACCGGTCATAGGCGTCTTGCGCCGCCTGCTTGAAAAGGTTCGCGGTATCTTCGCCCAGATCGCGGGCCTGAAACGTGGTGTAGGTCACCGGCGGGCGATGGTTGCGCCGCTCGATCATAGTGAACAACAGATCGGCATAAGTGTCGCCCTGCGGGGCGTGCAGCACGTAGTGCAGCCCCGTCATGCCCGTGGCAACGCGCATTGCTCCCACATGGGGCGGGCCTTCATATGTCCAGACGGTCAGCTTCATGGCTGACCCCGGGGGCTGTCTGCCCCCGGACCCCCGAGGATTTTTTTGAAACAGAGAAGGGTCATGTGTCGGCCTCGAGTTGCAGAAGGCCGGCGCGGCGCAACGGGCGGCTGAAGAGACCGGCAAGATCGCCCGCCTGTTCGTAGAAATGCACGGGGGTGAAGACGAGTTCGATGGCCCATTTGGTGGCGAGCCCCTCGGCCTCCAGCGGGTTGGCAAGGCCGAGCCCGCACACGGTCAAGTCGGGGCGTGCTGCGCGGGCGCGGTCCAACTGCATGTCGACATCCTGACCTTCGGAAATCACCGGGCCAGTGGCGAGCAGGTCCAGATCCGGACCCACGAGCCCCTTGTGAATGAACGGTGCACCGACCTCGACCGCCTCCATCCCGCATTCGCGGGTCAAAAAGCGCGCCAATGGAATTTCCAGCTGGCTGTCGGGGAAAAAGAAGATGGATTTGCCTTTTAGCACTTCGGACGCCTGAGCGATTGCCTTTCGCGCACGGGCGCGCGGGGCGTCGGTGACCTTTGCAAAGAGTTCGGGCGCAACGCCGAATTCGGTCGCGATGGCAGCGAGCCACTGGGTGGTGCCTTCTTCGCCAAAGGGGAAGGGTGAGGGAATGTGGCGGGCGCCGCGGCGGGTCAGCGCATCGTGCGTATCGCCGAGGAAAGGCTGGGTCAGCGCATAGACGGTTCCAGTACCCACGCCGAGGTCGTCGCCTGCGCGCGGCGCGGGCAGCACCTTGATCGGGCCGATGCCCATTGCTTCGAGCATGCCGATCGCCTGCTCTTCGACCACGTCGGGCAAGGCGCCGACCAGCAGCAGTTGCCGCATATCGTCCTTTGGCAGGACCGGGACCATGGCAGCGAGACAGGCGTCTTCGCCTTGGGTGAACGTCGTTTCGATCCCCGAACCGGAAAAATTCAGAACCCGCACTGATGGTGCATGGCGCTGGGTCATCCGCTCGGCGGCCTTGGCGAGATCCAGCTTGATCACTTCGGACGGGCAGGATCCGACGAGGAAAAGCTGGCGGATGTCCGGCCGACGGGAGAGCAGTTCATCCACGACCTTGTCGAGCTCGTCCTGCGCATCCTTGAGGCCTGCCAGATCGGTTTCCTCCAGAATCGCGGTGCCAAAGCGCGGTTCCGCAAAAATCATCACACCGGCCGCAGATTGCAGAAGATGCGCGCAAGTCCGGCTGCCGATCACAAGGAAAAACGCGTCCTGCATTTTGCGGTGCAGCCAGATGATTCCGGTGAGGCCGCAAAACACCTCGCGCTGGCCACGCTGTTTGAGAATCGGTGTGTCTCGGCAACCGCCGTTTTGGGGAAGGCGTGGCAGTTCGGTCATGCGGTGGCCTCCATCGCGGTGGCCTGCAATCTGGCGGCGCGCAGCTTGAGCACGAATTGAGCCGCGTTAACCACGTAGGCGGCATAAGCGGCGAGCGCGAGCCACATCAGTGAAAGCGGCGACAGGACCGCCGAAAACAGTGCCACGAGATAGGCGGTGTGCAGTGCAATCACGATGAAGGAAATCACGTCTTCCCAGAAAAAAGCGGGCGCGAGAAGGTATTGTCCGAAAACGACTTTTTCCCAGATCGCCCCAGTGAACATGATCAGGTAAAGCACGCCGGTCTTGATCACGATTGACCAGGTTGCAACCTCGTATCCATCGCCGGCTGTGAGATAGCGCAAGACCAGCCAGAGCGAGACGAGAAAAACGACGAACTGCAACGGGGCCAGCACCCCTTGGATAGGGGTCCAGATCGTCGCATCCCGGCGCGCGCGCTCTTCGGGTGTGTATAAACCCGATGGCACACCGCCCGGTTTTCCCTGGTGGGACATGGTTTGGCCTCGTGCTGGCTTTGTGGCCTCAAATGTATGGGCTGAAATACAAAAGTGTCAACTATGTGTTACAGTTCTGAAGGCGTTTGATCTAACGCCGCATCAATCAAACCTGACAGTGTTTTCGTAAATACCCCAGATTTTGCAGGCATGACGTCGCTGAACGCACAATTTGGACAAAAACATGTAGCCTAATGTCAATCATTATTGACATACACATGCGCAGACCTGACACTCGGGATAAGCCCGACTCTGACGCGCCAGAGTCGTCTGTTGTATGTCTACCGTTTGAGGTTAGCCGTGACACAAGACGACCCCTTCGGCACGTCCCGTTCCAAGCCAGGGATGGGAACCACACTCGCGCCCCTTGCGGCGCAGGTGATGGCTGAGCTGTATGAACGCCAATCCGGCGGTCAAACCGGCACACGACCCGTTGTCGTTGATTACCTGCTGCGCGCGGTGACGTCGCGCGATGCCTTCAATGCGGGTCTCGTCTTTGAGGAATTGCGCGGCCATCGCCTGACCGTCGACGCGATCATTGATCTGTATATCCCCAGCGTCGCGGCGCGGATGGGCGAACAATGGATTCTGTCCGAAATAGATTTTGCGTCCGTCACCGTTGGCGCACTCCGGCTGCAATCGCTGCTGGGGGAAGCATCATCGGAACTGGCGAGCATGGACCGCCGGGCTGGCGAGTTGCCTGTGGCCCTTGTTGTTGTGCCGGAAGGTGAACAGCACTTTCTCGGGGCCAGTGTTGTCGCGGCCCAGTTGCGGCGGCTGGGATGCGAGGTCAGCCTGTCGATCGCCGAGCCACAGAAGCAGATCTTGAATCGAGTCCTTTATGATCATCCACACATGGTGCTGCTGTCCTGCTCACGGGTTGCGGGCCTTGAATCGATTGAACAAACCGTTAAAAAGATCAAAACCGCGGTCAGTCCGGCCCCCGTGCTTGCGTTGGGGGGCGCAGTAACAGGCGAGACCGAAACACTAAGAACGAGAACAGGCGTTGATCTGGTGACCAAAGCGGCGAAAGATGTTGTCGGCTTTTATACACGGCGGCTCAAGGCGCTAAAAAGCGAATGAGTACCGACGGCAGCACATTCTGGACCAGCGGCGCAGTGCCGCTGATCGAGCCAGAATTCCTCAGCAGCATTATTGGCGCAGCCTCCGACATTGCCTTGGTCATTTCTTCGAGCGGGACGATATTGTCCGTTGTTCTGAACGCGCACGACGACAGCTTTGGCAACCTGCAACACTGGGAGGGACGTCCAGTTGCGGAATTCCTGACCGATGAGTGCATCGAGAAGTTCCGGAACGCGCATGAAGCGTATCTAGCGGGTGGTTTGGCGCGCAAATCAATCGAACTCAATCACGTTGACAATGCCGTTTGGCAATATCCCGTACGCTACACTTTTCATCGCTTCGGCCAGGAAGACGCGGTGTTGCTGCTGGGTCGTGATTTGCGGCCGATTGCGGAAACGCAACAGCAACTCGTTCAGGCGCAAATTGCGCTGGAGCAAGGCTATGAAGCAAAACGGGAATACGACGCGCGCTACCGCATCGTCATGGGCAATATCCATGACGCAGTCGTGTTCGTGTCCGTCCAGACCGGACGCGTCGAAGACGCCAATGATCGCGCAGCAGCACTGTTGGGCCTGAAAGTCGATGCGCTGGTGGGGTCGGGCTTTGCTTCGCTGTTTTCCGATCGTTCGGGCAGCGAACTGATCGAAACGCTGATGAACGCGACCCTGTCTGAGGAAAACGCACCGGTATCGGCCCGCGCCGTCCGGACCAAGCAACGCGTGTCGGTGCATCCGGTGATCTTTCGCGCGGCAGGGCAGCGTGTGCTGATGTGTCGGCTCACAGATGAGGCCGCGCCGTCACAAAGCCCCGACGCCGTCTCGGCCCAGGCGCTTGCCTTTTTCCGCAATGCGCCCGACGCGATGGTATTTGTCGACACCAAGGGCACGATCCAGTCCGTAAATGATGCTTTCCAGGATCTGATCGGGTCGGCGCATCTCAGCGATCTCGTTGGCGCATCACTGTCTGAATTCCTGACCCGCGGGCAGATTGATCTGAACGTCATGCTCGAGAATGTCGTGCGCACCGGGCAGATCCGCATTTACGCGACCAAGTTGGTCAATGACCTCGGCACACGTGTCCCGGTGGAGATTTCGGCAGCCCGTCTCGAAGCCGGTGACACCGCAACCATCGCGCTTGCCATTCGGGATGTCAGCCGCCTCGAAGGGGTCCGCAAACCGGAAGGGTCCGGGACCCTGCCCGAACCCGGTCGCAATGTGATCGAACTGGTCGGATCTGCGTCGCTCAAGGATATCGTGGCCGAAACCACCGATGTTGTCGAAAAGATGTGCATCGAAACAGCCGTTTCACTGACCCGCAACAATCGTGTCGCCGCGTCCGAGATGCTGGGCCTGTCGCGGCAGTCGCTTTACGTCAAATTGCGCAAGTACGGGCTGCTGCACAAGGACCCGTAGGCGGGCGACTGTCAATTCAGCCTATACACTTGCGCCGACTCAATATGTCAATCATAGTTGACACATGGATGTCAGCCCTTCCCTTGCTACGCGGCGTTATCCCGAACCGGCCGCGGCCCTGCGCCTGATCAAGCCCATCACATGGTTTCCTCCGATGTGGGCGTATCTGTGTGGTGCGGTGTCGTCAGGCGTGTCCCCGTCGGGGCAGTGGTGGTTGGTCATTCTCGGCGTCTTGCTGGCCGGTCCAATCGTCTGCGGCATGAGTCAGGCCGCCAATGATTGGTGCGACCGGCACGTCGACGCAATCAACGAACCAAACCGGCCGATCCCGTCGGGCCGTATTCCGGGCCGCTGGGGTCTGTGGATTGCATTGGTGATGTCGGCGCTGTCCCTGTTTGTTGGCTATCAGTTGGGGCCATGGGGCTTTGGCGCAACGGTATTGGCCGTGCTTGCCGCATGGGCCTATTCAGCGGAACCCGTGCGGCTCAAGCGGTCGGGCTGGTGGGGACCGGGATTGGTCGGGCTGAGCTATGAAAGCCTGCCATGGATCACCGGCGCCGCCGTTCTGAGCGCCGGAGCCCCGCGGCCCGAAATTCTGGTTGTTGCTCTCTTCTACGGCCTTGGCGCGCATGGGATCATGACGCTGAACGATTTCAAGGCGCTCGAAGGCGACCGCCAGATGGGCGTAAACTCTCTGCCCGTGACGCTGGGCCCACGCCGCGCCGCCCAAGTGGCCTGCGCTGTCATGACCGCACCACAAATCGCGATCATCGCGCTGCTCTTGACCTGGGGCCGGCCATTGCACGCCGCCGGTGTTGCAGCGGTGCTCGCACTGCAATTCTGGGCCATGACGGTGATGTTCCGCGATCCACGCGGAAATGCGCCGTGGTACAACGGCACTGGCGTGCTGCTTTATGTCTTCGGGATGATGATCACGGCTTTCGCCATGCGGGGACTCGACTGATGGCGAGCTGGAGCCTCCTGGTGCGGGTCTGTCTGGTCAACGCGGCCATCGGCGGGCTGGCGGCGCTGCCCGTCAACCTGTTCAACCGGTTGATGACGGTCGAGCTGGCGCTGCCAGCCCTGCTGCCGGGACTGCTGGTGGCGCTGCACTATGCCGTGCAATTGACGCGCCCGGTCTGGGGCCACCGGTCGGATGCCAAGGGCGGACGCACACCATTCATCATCGGCGGCATGGCATTGGTCGGAATGGGGGTAATCGGTGCGGCATGGGGCATTCAGGTCGCAGAGGCATCGCTGCCGATTGCCTTGGGCGTATGGACCGTCTCGTACATCCTGATCGGTCTTGGCATCGGTGCCGCTGGCACGTCATTCCTTGCGCTGCTGGCGAGTATGACGGGCGCGCGCAAGGGCGGATCGGCGACACTTGCATGGCTGATGCTGATCGCCGGTGCGATCATCGCTTCGGTTGGCACCGGTATCGCCCTCGAACCCTACAGCCCGGCGCGCCTGATCACCGTCGTCAGTACGGTTGTAGCCGTCGCGCTCCTGATCACTGTGATCGCCATATGGAAAGTCGAAAAGGACCCGCAGCAGTCCGATGAGATGCGCACCGACCTGCCCCTTGTCGCCGCCCTGCGCCAGACATGGACCGATCCGGTGGCGCGACGCTTCACCGGCTTTGTCTTTCTGTCGATCCTGGCGTTTTACCTGTCCGAACTGATCCTTGAACCCTTTACCGGGCACATCCACGGCCTCGGCCCCGAGGACAGCACCAAGCTGTCGGGCGGCAAGGACGGCGCGGCCCTGTTGGGCATGATCAGCGCAGGTGTGCTGTCACAACTGCGGATCGGCTCGCTGCGGTTCTGGGCCATAGCGGGCTGTGTGCTTTCGGCACTCGGCTTGCTGGCGCTTGGCGCGCAAGCGCCGCTGATCCCGTCGACGGTCGCCCTTGGCCTTGGCAATGGCCTGTTTGTCGTGGGCGCGGTTGGCTCAATGATGCAATTGGCGGCCGCCCGCGCACGGGCCACAGGGACCCGCATGGGCGTCTTTGGCGCGGCACAGGCCATAGCGGCGGGTCTTGCGGGGCTCATGGCCACTGCCACACTCGATCTGGCACGGCTCACCCTGAGCGATGGGGCGGCCTACGCCCTGGTCTTCACATTCGAGGCAGCGTTGTTCCTGGCTGCCGCACTTATGGCCGCACGGATCATGCGCGGCGCAGATTATTCCCAAGCACAGATGGTTCCGGGAGAATGAAAAATGTATGATGTCGTTGTCGTAGGTGGAGGCCCGGCCGGTGCCACAGCCGCCGAAGATCTGGTCCGGTCCGGTCACCGCGTTGCCCTGCTCGACCGGGAGGGGCGTATCAAGCCCTGCGGTGGCGCGATCCCGCCGCGCCTGATGCAGGATTTCAATATCGGCGAAGCGCAACTGCTGACCAAGGTCACAACTGCCCGAATGATTTCACCCACTGGTCGTCGCGTCGATATTCCTATTGAAAATGGTTTTGTCGGCATGGTCGATCGCAAGGATTTCGATCCGTTCCTGCGCCAACGCGCTGTCGACAAAGGGGCCGAGTATTTCACCGGCACCTTCGTGTCGATCAATCGCGAACAAGATCACCCCGTTGTCATATACCGCGACAAGGCCAGTCAGGAGACCCGCGAATTGCCCTGCAAGCTTGTGATCGGTGCGGATGGGGCCAAAAGCCGTGTCGGCATCGCCGAAGTTCCCGGCGCGGACAAGGTCCCGTTGGTCTTTGCTTATCACGAGATCATCAAGGCCCCCGGGGCCACAGACACCTATCATCCTGAACGCTGCGATGTCATTTATGACGGCGCTATTTCGCCGGATTTTTACGGCTGGGTCTTTCCACATGGCAATACCACAAGCGTCGGCATGGGCTCGGAACGGTCCGAGGTGAACCTGAAAGAGGCGACCGCCGCGCTGCGCGTGGCCTCTGGCCTCGAAGGCTGTGAAACCTTGCGAAAGGAAGGCGCGCCTATTCCGCTCAGGCCGATGGACCGCTGGGACAACGGGCGTGACGTGGTGTTGGCCGGGGATGCCGCGGGTGTGGTTGCGCCGTCCTCCGGCGAAGGGATCTACTATGCGATGGTTGGCGGTCGCGTCGCGGCTACAGCCGCAGCTGCGACCCTTGCGTCGGACCGCGCACGCGACCTGCAACTGGCACGCAAGCTGTTCATGCGCGAACACAAGACCGTGTTCCGCGTGCTTGCCTCGATGCAGAACGCATATTACCGCAGCGACGACCGACGCGAACGTTTTGTGTCACTTTGTCACGACATAGACGTACAGCGATTGACGTTCGAGGCGTATATGAACAAGAAGCTGGTCAAGGCACGGCCCCTTGCCCACCTCAAAATCGGTATCAAGAATCTGGCCCATCTGACGGGCCTCGTGAAGGCTGAGCACGTATGAGCATCATGATCCCTGCATGGGTCAACGGAAAGCTGACCCCGGTTGAAAAACTCGAAGCGCACCAGCGCGGTCTCAAGCACAAGGCCGTATCGATCTTTGTGCTGCGTGGCACCGAGGTGCTGTTGCAGCAGCGCGCCATGGGCAAATACCACACGCCCGGTCTCTGGGCGAACACGTGTTGCACGCACCCCGATTGGGACGAACCGCCATCGGTCTGCGCGCAACGCCGCCTGAATGAGGAATTGGGGATCACCGGTCTGGCGCTGGAACACCGTCATCACCTTGAATACCGCGCCGACGTCGGCGGCGGGCTGATCGAACACGAGGTGGTGGACGTGTATCTGGGCCACGCTCTGCGCAACCTCGAAGTGCGGCCCAACCCCGACGAGGTGATGGCCATCGAATGGATGGACTATCACGACCTGATGGCCATGGTCCGGCGCAAGCCCGAACGCTTTACGCCTTGGCTGCGCATTTACCTCGCGCAGCACGCCGACACGATCTTTGGCGCGGATATCGCGCAGGCGGCACGCGCCTGACCCATTGACCCCATGCCGCGCGCGGTGAATGGTGCCCTGCAACCACGCAGGGAGGACGCCGCATGACCCACATTCTTGCCATTGATCAGGGCACGACGTCGTCGCGCGCCATCGTCTTTGACAGCGCCATGACGCCCATCGCCAGCGCCCAAGAAGAGTTCACCCAGCACTTCCCCGCCAGCGGCTGGGTTGAACACGAACCCGAGGATCTTTGGACCACCGTACAGCGTACCAGCGCCGCTGCGTTGCAACAGGCCGGCCTGAAAGCCAGTGATGTCGCAGCTATCGGTATCACCAACCAGCGCGAAACCACGCTTGTCTGGGATGCCGAAACGGGCGCGCCGCTGCACCGCGCCATTGTCTGGCAGGACCGCCGCACCGCGGAGATGTGCGAGGGTCTGCGCGCCAAGGGTCTGGAGACGCGCGTGACCGAGATCACCGGCCTGCTGCTCGACCCCTATTTTTCATCGACCAAGGTGAAATGGATCCTTGACCAGAACC
>JBCBAV010000127.1:0-11137 GCA_038532285.1 Pseudomonadota bacterium
GGCATGATCAACCCGGCCAAGGTCATCGGCTTTCTCGATCTCTTCGGGGCATGGGACCCAAGCCTTGCCTTCGTCATGCTGGGCGCTGTGGCGGTCAATTTCATCGGCCTGCGCGTGATCCTGAACCGCCCGCACCCGGCCTTTGCCAACGGGTTTTCCCTGCCCACACGCCGCGACATCGACCGCCCCCTGATCCTCGGCGCGACACTGTTCGGTCTGGGCTGGGGCCTCGCGGGCCTGTGCCCCGGCCCGGCCCTCGCCGCCCTCACCGCCGCCCCGACAACCGCCGCAGGGTTCGGGACCGCCATGCTCATCGGCATGGCCGCGGGCCAGATGGCCAAGGGCACCGCCCCCACGCGCACCGACCCGGCATGAGATGCACCCCGCCGAACGCATGAAGGCGGCAGCGGGTGCGGAGTGGCGGCTGCAGCAATCTGCACGAAGGTCCAGTTTGGTGTCCGCTTCCGAAACAGACAGGCCATCCATCATCGCGTCGCCGTCTCAGCACCCCTGCAACCGGCATCAGCACAGGTGGCCCCCGGACATTTCCGGCGGCTGCGCGATCACTGGATCAACCAAGGCCGTGGCAGTTTGACACCGGCACGCTATGCTGGCCACGGCATGGAACAGGACACGCAAGCGAGGCTGGAACGCAGAAACCTGGCAGCGTTCACAGAAGAAGAGCGCCAAGGAATCATGCTCGCAACGCGTGTCCGCCTCGTCGCCCTGACAGTTGTGGTGGCGTGGGTCGCCTTCGACAGCCCCGCGACAGGCTTCGCGTACTACTTCTATCTTCTGGAAATCTGCGCTTTCATTGTCCTGGGCGGGCTGCAATTTCTTTGCGCATACAAGCGCATCTATACGCTTCCGCTGACCTATGTCTTCGTTGCCGTCGACTGCCTTTGGCTGGCTTTCATCTTCTCGTACCAACTGCCAAGCGACCCGTCTGCATTGCCGCCGGCCATTGCGATGGACACGTCGCGGTTTCTCTACTTCTTCATGTTCCTGATGCAGGCGACCTTCAGTTTTCGACCATTCCTCGTTCTCTGGTGTGGCTTGTGCATTGTCTTCGCAAGGGGCGGTATGTGGCTATGGCATTTGCGCCTGCCCGATGCCTACAGCGACCTTGACCTTGCAGAGCAATCCATCGCGGCGTGGTTAGAAGCAGGGACCGACCTGAATTTTCTGTTCCTCCGCTTTGCCGCCAGTGAAATCATTGTCGTTCTGCTCGTCTCGGCAGGTCTGGCCGTTGTCGTAAAACGCTCTCGCAGTCTGGTAGACAATCGTCTCCTGGCCGAGCGACGGCGCGCCAATCTGGCGCGGTATTTCTCACCCAACGTGGCTGACCGTCTCAACCAGTCCGGTTCGGAATTTGCCACAGCCAGGCAGCAAAACGTTGCAGTGCTTTTTGCGGATATCGTTGGTTTCACAAAGCTCTGTGAAAAAGCCGACGCGCAAGAGGTCATTGAATTGCTTCGGGGGTACCATGACCGCCTCGGAGACGCCGTCTTTGCCAATAACGGGACGTTGGACAAGTATATCGGCGACGGCCTCATGGCGACATTCGGCACTCCGGATGCCACGCCTCAAGATGCTTCAAACGCACTCAACTGTGCTGTCGATATGCTGCGCGCGCTCGAGGCTTGGAATTCAGAGCGCGCGGACGCGGGGCTGGCTCCTGTCGAGGTCGGCATTGGCCTTCACTGGGGGCCTGTGGTTGTTGGCGATATCGGGAATGACAGGCGGCTGGAATACACCATCATTGGCGACACGGTGAACACGGCAAGCCGTCTCGAGCAACTGACGCGGCCATTGAATGCATCACTTGTTGTCAGTGATGAGCTGATGCGTGAAGTTGATACCCTGCTCCTTCAACCGATCTACGGTTCAAAAAGTCTCGTCGATATGGGGGAACAGCACATCCGGGGAAGAGCCTCCGGCGTGTCTGTCTGGGTGCTCTGAACCCACTGGCCCAACGCGATTCAGGTCTGCCAGAAGACCGCCCAAAGCTGCCACCGACACACACGCAGCGACTGTCAGCAAAAGTCCCGCCAAAACAACGTGCCTGACCCGGGCAGCAAACCCCCACCCAAAAACCCCGCGCGCCCGTGCCGCGCATCCTGCCGTCCGGACATGACGCGCCTTGCCATCGCGTCCCGACTGCGGAGTGCTGTGGGCCGACGTCCCCGAGGTATCGCCATGATCGATCTCGCCGTCCTGCTGACCTGGGCGCGCATCGTTCTGGGCTTCGATTTCATTCGCGGCCCAGCCACCCTCCTGACCGTCGCCCGGGCCACCACGTCCGGCACACGGGTCGGCATCGCCACGGGCGCGGGTATCACGGCGGGCGATCTGCTGCACACCGTCATGGCCGTGGTCGGGATCTCCGCGATCGTTGCCGCGTCCGCCACCCTGCTCACAGTCGTGAAATACGCGGGCGCCGCGTATCTGGCCTTTCCCGGCCCGAGGGCAATTCTGGACAAAACGACCGTCGATCCAAGCCAGGGCCGCACGCCGATCACGGCACCACAGGCCTTTCGGCAGGCCATCGTGGCCGAGGTGCTGACCCCCAAAACGGCCCTGTTCTTCCTCGCGTTCCTGCCGCAATTCGTGGCACCGGAACGGGGTTTTGCGGTTGCCCAACTCACCCTCTTCCGGATCGACTTTGCGCTGATCGGCTTTTTCAGCACGATTGTCTATTCGGTGGCGGCGGGCGGGCTTGGCCGCTTTCTGCGCCGCAAGCCGGCGGTCCTCAAATGGCAGGGCAAGGGTGTCGGCGGCCTCTACTGCGCCCTCGGGCTGCGCCTCGCCCTGCAGGACCGCTGAACCGCCATGCGGCCCTTACGCCGCCGCGGGCGATAACCGGTTTGCGGAATTCCTGTTGATACGCCCCTTGATGCGCCCCTTGATGCGGGCCTTGATACGCCGCGCCCGTTGGCGCATAGAGGGGCCGCGCAGGGTGCTTGTCGGGCCACGCGCCCCGGGGGCTGGCAGCACATGCCGCACACGGTCCTTGCGAACATCCCCCGGCATGGCTCATGCGCGACAGGACCACATGTCACTGCCCCCCTCGAACGGACACGCGGCACCAGCGGCGACAGACCCGGCTGCGCTGCGCGCGGCCAAGCGCACCGTTCTGATCCTGCTGGGTCCGTTCTACTTTCTCTACATCGCCTTTGTGCCGCTGCTGTGCGCAAGACGGCCCGGATTTCGCGGCTGGTACTGGCCGCTGGTCAAACGGGCCTGTTCGCGGCTCCTGTGGTTGCTCAGCATCCGGACGCGGATGCCCGACGCCGACCGCGCCACACTGAGCGCGGACACCGGCAGCATCATCGTGATCAACCACCGCAGCCACCTCGACGGGTTCGCACTGATGGACGTGATGCCAGACGCCAAGTGGATCACCTTTGCCGCCAAAAAGGAACTGTGCGACGCCGCCCTTCTGCGCCACGGGTTCAAGGGCGCGGGACTGGTCGAAATTGACCGCAGCAGCGGCACGGTCGCGCTGGAAACGCTGATGCAGGCGGTCTCGGCCATGCCCGCACGCTGTTCCGTCGTGCTCTTCCCCGAAGGCACGCGCACCAGGTCCGAAAGCCTCGGCGCATTCAAGGCCGGTGCGGTCATGGTCGCGCGCGCCACCGGCCGGACCATCCGGCCCATCGTCATCCGCGACAGCGACCGCTTGCTGCCGCGCGGCAGGGTCATGCCCAAAAGCGGAACCGTCAGGGTCGATGTCCTGCCGTCCTTCACATGCGATCCTGCCGCATCGGTGGACGACGACGTGGCGCGCCTCAGGCAGACGATGATGGCCGTTTTCGACGACACAACCGACCCTTAAAACACACCCGGACGTCCCGAACGGCCGCGGTCACGCGTCACCGGCGCAGCAACGCATCAAGCGCTGCAATCGCCGTCTCGGACCAGACACGCACACCCGCCGCTTGCAAGGCCGCCGTCGTGGTGCCCACGCCCGGCATTCGTTTGCCGGAAAACGATCCATCGTAAATGAACGTCGATCCGCACGAGGGCGACCCGTCTGTCAGAACCGCGTGGTGACACCCGTACCGTTTGGCAAGGCCCACGGTATCGCGGGCCGCCTGAACATATAGCGCGGTCACATCCGCACCGGTGTCCTCCATGACCCGCGCACCACCGGCCAGAACCGTCTCTCCGCCACAGGTGTCGCCGGTGCCCACGATCTCCGCAGGCGGGCGCGGCGTCGGAAACCCGACCGCAACCTCCGGGCACACAAGCACCAACCGCCCCTCATCCCGCCACTGCGCGACAATGCCGTCCGCAGGATGTGCCTTGTCCGTTCCGTTGTACCTGACCGGGCGGCCCACAAGGCAGGCGGAAATGAGAATGCGATCCATGGCGCAAAAATATCAAAGCCCGGCCACATCGCCAAGCCGCCGCGCGCGCCGATGTGACTGGTGCGCCAGCGCGGCCTTGCCGCCGGGCTTTGAAACAGCCCCCTGTCTTTCCGGGCACCCTGTCTTGCCGGGCCCCCTGTCCTTGCCGGGTGAACGGGTCCCGCGCCTACCCCGGATGCTTTGTCGGTTCGTGGAACGCGCCGACCTCGTCGCCCATCGACGTCGATGCCGCACGCAGCCCGGATCCGGGTCGCGCCACATCCTCGGCGATCTTTGCCAGACAGGCGCGATCCCTGGGGTTGGTCACCGGATCCGCCGCCATCACCTGACGCGCGCCCACATGCGTCATGCCGCAGCGCGTCAGTTCCGCAACCGCCCGTTCCCTGTTCATCAACGCGGCCTGACCGGACAGCTTCCCGCCCTTTCCGACCGATCCGGATATCTTCTTCGCCATCGTCGTGCCCCCCTTGACCCGCAGACCTTGCGTGGCGAAAGGATACCACATTTTCGCCGCCCGCGGTGGCGACACCCGCCACCCCGGCAAAACCCTGCCCGCATGGCACCAGGGCACCGCGCAGCAGACCCGTGACGCCGCGGGGGCGCACAGGTGCATCAATCGCTGTCAGACAGCCGCCAGAAGCGGCACAAACGGGATCTCAAGCGTGCCAGACGCACGCCTGAGACGCCGCGCGGTCCTAGCCGCGTTTTTTCCGCCGCGCCAAGGCGCCAAAACCGAACAGGCCAGCCGCCAGCAACGGCAGGCTTGCAGGCAGCGGGACGGGTGGCACAGACCCGCCGGATCCCCCGAACGAGAAGTTGTCCAGACCTTCCCACGCGTTCACACCGGTAAACAGCAGGGACGTGATCTCTTGGGTGGACGTAAAGCCGACAAATGTCCCCGGACGGCCCGGCCCAAGGTCCATCGCGTCAAAGGTGTAGGAGTCCAGCAGCCCGCCTGCCCCGAAAATGGACACCGATGCATTGGGCGATGTGCCATTGATGTCACCGAAATACCCCGACACCGAAAAGACACTGGGGCCAAGCGTGGCGGTAATCGGCGCATCATTGTTGGACACGACAATCGCTGAATCATACGGGCTTCCGGAAACCGGTCCGTTTTTGCCCGAGATATACATGACGCCGCTGGAAACGCTGAATGTCACGCCACCCAGCGCAAAACTCGGGGCTTGCGACGCGCCCCCCGGAACGCCGCGCGCGTTGTCGGCAACCACACCTTCGAAATCCAGCAGGGTCTGCGCCCCGGCGGACGAAAGATACAGCGCCTCATCCGTAAAGGTCGTCGCACTTGCGACGCTTGCAGCCCCGGCCAAAGCCGTCGCCGCGATGATAATGTGTTTCATATTTCCCCCGAAATATAATGTTTTAGGATCAATAAACCCCCACCCCTGACTACCCGGAAACGTCTTCTTGACCAAGAATATAAAGCCCGCGCACCCGCGAAAATCGGTCTGACCGCGGATTCTCCACCCGTTCCGCGACCGCAGCACCCGCATGGCGATACGCATTCGCCTCTGGCGGGTTTACAGGGCCACGCGGCGGCGGAACGGCTGTGCCGCCGGTTCTGCCCTGCGGCGGGTCGAATCATCAAACCCCGCTTCCGTCGGGACCAACGCGCCCCGATCCCCGCACCCGTGTCGCACGCAATTTCCCGCGCACACACGTCCGACGCGTGACAGGGCGGAAATTCTCAACTATACTTGCGTCCAAGTGCCGAAAACGGCGCAACCAACGAGCATTACAGGCGGTTACAACATGCAAAACAACACTCTGTCCCGGCGCGGCTTTGCGCTTGGTGCGGTGGCGACCGTGGGGCTGACCTCGGCCTGCGGCAACGGGATCGGCAGCCAGGGCGGCACCCAGATCGACGCCCGCGTCGATGCCACGCTGAACGAGATGTACAATACCTACCCCAACACCAACGATCTGGCGCAAAAGGCCAACGGCATGCTGGTGATGCCGCTCATCACCGAAGCGGGGCTGGGTTTTGGTGGCGCCTACGGGCGTGGCGCGCTGCGCGTGGGGTCATCGACGGTCGACTACTACTCGGTGGTCAAGGGCTCGGGCGGCTTCCAGATCGGTGCCCAGCAATATGCCCACGTGCTGTTTTTCATGACAGCCAACGCGCTCGAGGAGTTCCGCCGCTCGCCCGGCTGGGCCGCCGGGGCCGACATCGAATACGTGATCTCCGATCGCGGCGACAGTGCGGCCGCCGACACCACCACCGTGCTCTCGCCGGTTCTGGCGGCGGTCTTTGCCCGCGCGGGCCTGCGCGTCGGTGCCACGCTCGAAGGCACCAAATACACCCGCATCATTCCCTGAACGACCAGCCACTCACGGCACCGCAGACCCGCGCCCCGGCGCGGGTTTTGCTTTTGCGGTGAATTTACCCTGCCGCCGCACGGCTCCGACTTGCGCATCAAATCGGCAAAACCTAACAGTGGTCTCCACCACGTCTGCGTAGCAAGGGGAGCGGCGGCAAATGGCAGTGCTGTTTCAATGGTTGGTGCGGCTGACCGCTGCGGCCATCGTGTTCAGCATGATCGCGCTGGCGATGGTCTACTACCTCGCCGCCCGGTCCCTGCCCGACTACAACGCCGTGGTGCGCGTGCCCGCGATCTCCGCCCCGGTCGAGATCGTCCGCGACAACGCCAACGTGCCCCACATCTTCGGCGCCACCGACGCGGACGTGTTCCACGCGCTGGGGTTTGCCCACGCACAGGACCGGCTGTGGCAGATGATGATGATGCGCCGCACGGCCCAAGGGCGCCTGTCCGAGCTGTTCGGCACCTCCACGGTCGAGATTGACAGCTTCCTGCGCCGCCTCGATCT
This sequence comes from Pseudomonadota bacterium, assembly GCA_038532285.1. GTDB lineage: Bacteria > Pseudomonadota > Alphaproteobacteria > Rhodobacterales > Rhodobacteraceae > Tateyamaria. The sequence goes on from JBCBAV010000127.1 coordinate 7,224, forward strand.
CTACCGCCTCGCCGGTCAGTCGGTGGGCGCGCAGGACGCCCGCACCACCGCCGCGCTGCAGGCCTACGCCGCCGGTGTCAACGCCCGCCTCGACCAGATCAACACCGAGGCCCTGGGACGCGGCGCGCCCGAGATGTTCCTCTTCAACGCCCCGCTTGCCCCGTGGCGGCCCACCGACAGCATCGCCATCACCAAGCTGATGGCCGTACAGCTTTCCGGCCACATGGAAGAAGAGATCATCCGCGCCCGCCTCTCGCTGGCCCTGAACGACGAGGATCGTCTGGCCGACATCCTGCCGGATGTGCCCGGCGACGGCATCGCCAGCCTGCCCGAATACGCGGCCCTCGTGCCCGGCGCGCCCGTTCAATTCGCAGGCCACGTTGCCACGCGCCACCCGCTCTCGCCATTCCCGCGCCGGGGGCTGGCGGGCGCGTCCAACGCCTGGGCCTCGGACGCCACGCGCTCGGCCTCGGGCGGCACGCTTCTGGCCAATGACCCGCATCTGGGCTTTACCGCCCCCGCAATCTGGTACCTCGCCCGGCTCGAACTGCAATCGGGCGGCATCATCGGGGCCACGATCCCCGGCATGCCCGTGGTGATGACCGGCCGGTCCGACGTGCTGGGCTGGGGCCTCACCTCCGCCTATCTCGACGATCAGGACGTGCTGATCGAGGAACTGAACCCCGCCAACCCCGAAGAATACCGCACACCCACAGGCTGGAAACCGTTCGAGAGCCGCCCCTCCATCATCCAGATCGCCGATGCCGACCCCGTCACCCTGACCCTGCGCTGGAGCGACAATGGCCCCATCCTGCCCGGCAGCTTCCGCAACCTCGCCGCCGTGACCCCCCCGGGCCACGTGGCCGCCCTCAGCTGGACCGCGCTCAGCCCTGCTGACACGTCGCTCAGTGCGGCCATGGGCGTGATGACCGCCCGCACCGTGGCCCAGGCCATCACCGCCACCGAAAGCTACATCGCACCCGCGCAAAACCTCGTCCTGTCCGACCGCGCCACCATCGCGATGAAAACCATCGGCGCCTTCCCCAAACGCGACACCGCCCACCAAAGCCAGGGCCGCCTGCCCGCCCTCGGCCACCGGCCGCAAAACCGCTGGCAGGGCCGCCTCGCCTATGCCTCCAACCCCGGCTTCGTCTCGCCCGTCGGCGGCATCCTCGGCAACACCAACAACAAGATGATCGACCGCCCGTTTCCCAACCACGTCAGCTTTGTCTGGGGCGACACGCAACGGGTGCAACGCTGGCGCCGCCTGATGCAGGTGCGCGAGGTGCACACCCGCGACAGCTTCATCGAGGCACAGCTCGACACCGTCTCCATCGCCGCGCGCACCCTGTTGCCGCTGGTGGCCCGCGACCTGTGGTTCACCGGCGAGGCCGCCCCCGCAGGCACCCCCGAACGCCAGCGCCAGCGGGCGCTCACGCTGCTCGCGGAATGGAACGGCGCCATGAACGAACACTGGCCCGAACCGCTGATCTACTCGCACTGGCTGCGCGCGCTCCAGGATCGCCTGATCCGCGACGAACTGGGCCCGCTCGCCGATGAAATCCTGCATGTCGAACCGCTCTTTATCGAACGCGTGTTCCGCGACGTGGACGGCGCGGCCATCTGGTGCGACGTCAAGCAATCCGCGCCGGTGGAAACCTGCCCCGACATGGCCCGTCTCGCCCTCGACGACGCGCTGCTCACGATCGAGGAACGCTACGGCTCGCAACTCGAGGCGCTGCGCTGGGGCGACGCGCATCAGGCCACCCACGACCACCCCGTGCTGGGCGAGGTGCCGCTCCTGCGCTACTTCGTCAACATTCGGCAAAGCACGCCGGGCGGCGACAACACGCTCTTGCGCGGACGCACCAGTGGCGAGGGGCCCAACCCGTTCGAAAACGTGCACGGCGCGGGCTATCGCGGGGTCTACGACTTTGCCGACCCCAACAGCTCGGTCTTCGTGATCTCCACGGGTCAATCCGGCCACCCGCTCTCGCGCTACTACGACGACATGGCGCAGCTCTGGCGGCGCGGCGAATACATCCCCATGTCGCTGGACGAAGGGTTGGCGCGTGCAGGTGCCGTGGGCATCACCCGGCTCGAACCGTTGCAGTGACCACGATCCTGTTCAACAAACCCTTCGGCGTGCTGTCGCAATTCACCGACAAGGGCACCGCAGGCTCCACCCGCCCCACCCTCTCGGCCTATATCGACCTGCCCGGCGTCTACGCCGCAGGCCGGTTGGATCGTGACAGCGAGGGGCTGATGATCCTCACCTCCGATGGCCGCCTGCAATCCCGCATCGCGCATCCGAAATACAAGGCCCCCAAAACCTACCTCGCGCAGGTCGAGGGCGAGATCACCGACGACGCCCTCGCCCAACTGCGCAGCGGTATCACCCTGAAAGACGGCCCCACCCGCCCCGCACAGGCACAGCGCATCGCCCCACCCGACATCTGGCCCCGCGACCCGCCCATCCGCGTCCGCAAATCCATCCCCGACAGCTGGCTGTCCCTCACCCTCACCGAAGGCCGCAACCGCCAGGTCCGCCGCATGACCGCCCATGTCGGCTTCCCCACCCTGCGCCTCATCCGCGTGCAGATCGGCGATTGGCGGCTGGACGGGTTGCAACCCGGCGAATGGCGCAAAACCGATCCTGACTAAAGACATGCCGCGCGCGCCAGAATGACCGCCATGAACACGCAGCAATTGACATCAAACAGTCACCGTGTTCCGGTGCGCGTGTTTGAACGACAAGGACAATAAATGAAACTCTTCAATATATTATGTGCCATCGCCGTGCTGTCCTGGGGCCATACGGCACAGGCCGTCACCGTGAACCCCGACGCACTCGAAATCAGAACGCCCGGCGGCGATTACGCCGATTTCAACGGCGGCGGACCCAACATTACCAGCACCCAGCCGATCCTTGCCGGACAAACCACGCTGCGTGGCATGCTGAACCTGAATTGCATGCGCTTCGACTGCAGCGACAGCAGCGGCTTGCGCGACCCCGCAGATGCGTTTTCTGTGACCCTCGGTCAAAATCAGGAACTGACATCGCTCATCATCAATATCTCCAGCGCCGATGATCCGCAAAAGGATCTCAGCAGTGTCCTCCTCGCGGCTGTCATCGATACGCCGCCAGGTGCGTCCACTATCGGCTTCGGCCAGTTTGGTGAAACTGTGAATCAGGGTCTCCTTCTGAATCCCTCTGAAACCTTTGGCGCAGGAGATTACAGCGTCTTTATCCGCGCCGTCCGATCCACCGCCGATTTTCAGGGCAAGGTGGCCTGGTCCCTCACCGCAACGATCGAGGACACGTCTGTCCCTGCCGTCCCCCTGCCGGCGGGCATGCCTCTTATGATCGCTGGAATGGCGGCCCTCGGCATGCTGCGTCGGAAACAGCGCGCGGGCTGACACGACGGCTCGCGTCACGCAACCCAAGATTGGACGCGGCTGCTTTGGGGCAACCTCGTCCGATTTCTTTTTCCCGTCCACCAGGGCGGCGGCGCTGCTCTCAAACGCGCGCGCCCCGCGACCTATCGCCGCGGATTAACGTTTGGAATCAGCGTTTTGGCAACCAAACGGGCGTTTTGTACAAAACACCCCCCGTTTTCATCAAAACGCGGCGATTGGCCCGAAAAGGCGGCGATGAGCACCCCCCGTTTTGTACAAAACAGGCCCCATTTTCATCAAAACCCCGCCCAGCCAGACCAAAATCACCCCCGATCCGAACGCCAAACCCGCCGTTAACAGACCGTACGCACCCGCCTCACAGCCCCTCGAACCGCGCCTTCTGAATGGGGGTCCAGCGCACGTCAAACACAAACCCGTCTTCCCCCTGCGCCTCTTCCAACACCACGTCCTGTTCAAAAAGCCACGCACGTTTCTTGCCGTCCGCAAAGGCCAGC
>JBCBAV010000128.1:0-10812 GCA_038532285.1 Pseudomonadota bacterium
CGCGCGCAGCGCGGCAGGGTATTTCGTGTCGCAAGGTGTAGGTCGGATGCTTTACCGCCCCAGCATCCGCGCCCAAACCGGGATCAAGAGCGCCGCAACGACAAACATGATCGCCCCGATCACGTAGAAGGACACGCGCAGCCCGAACCCCTCGGCGATGAACCCCATCAGCACGGGGCCAAGGAAAAACGCGGCATAGCCCAGCCCCGCCGCCTGCGCGATCGCCGCCAGCCGCAACCGGCGCGGCACGGCCTGCCCCACCAGCCCCAGCGCCAGCGGCCCCACCACCGACACGCCAAGGCCGCCGAGAAGAAAGCCCACATAGGCCACCGCAATCGACGGCGCAAACCCGGCGGTGATCAACCCAACGCCCGCCAGACACGAGGCGACGATCATCACCCGGATGGGCGGCCAGCCCGCGCCAAACACATGCGCCCCGAGCCGCCCCACGGCCATGCCCGTGGCCAGCAGCGCCGGACCCAGGGCACCCTGCCCCGGGCCGCCGTTCAGCGTGCGCTCGACATGCAGCGCTGACCATCCTTCGGACGCCGCCTCACCCAAAAAGGCCGCGAGCACCACGAAACCGCCGACCCAGACCAGCGCCCGCGGCAGGCCCGTGCTCTCGCTCTCGGTCTCGGTATCCATGCGCTGCGGCAACACCATGAACGGCGTCAGCGCGGCCACAGCGATCCCCAGCCCGGCAAAGACTGCAAGCGGGCCCAACCCCGCCTCGCGCGCCACCGCGACAAGGCCCGCAGCCACCGCATAGGCCACGGAAAACAACCCGTGGTTCAGGTTCATCAGCGACCGGCCCGTGTCGGCCTCGGCCTCGCTGACCTCGGCATTGGCAAACACATCGGCGATCCCCGACCCGGCGGCGGCAGCAAAGAGGCCCGCGCCCACGATCACCGGATCTGACGCGGCGCCTGTGATGCAAAACCCCGCAACCATGACGACAAACCCAAAGATCATCGACCACCGGCCCAGCACACCATGCGCCAGCGGCGCCAGCCACATCGCCATGATCGCACCCACCGCGGCAATCAGCACCAGCGTCCCCCAGGCTCCGTCACCCAGGCCGGTGGCGCCCTTGATCACCGGCACCTGCGCCGAAAACGCGGCCCAGCCGAACCCCACGGCCATGAACCCGCACAGCGCCCGCTTCGAGGCGACAAGATCCGCATAAATTCTCATGGCCACAGCGCTGACACGCACGCGCCGCGGCGTCCAGCGAAATCAAAGGCTCTTTGATACGACCGCCCCGCGCCCCCTTCACTTTGCCAAGAAAACCGCCCCCGGCGGGTCGGGTGGCCAACCGGCCCTCCGGGGGCGGTTTATTGGGCAAAGTGAAGACACGGGGCGCCGCGCGCAGCAGCCCCAACATTTCCTCTTTCCAATTCCCGCAATCCCCGCTAAAGCGCAGCCTTCACATGGGGTGACAGCCTTGGAGGCACCCCGCAACACATGGAGAAATATCATGGCTGGTGAGATCCCCGATCTCGAGGCCCTGGAACGGACGGGGACAGGCAAGGGCGCCGCTCGTCAGGCCCGCCGCGGCGGCATGGTTCCAGGGATTGTATTTGGTGGCGACGCAGACCCTCTGCCCATCAACATCCCCTTCAACAAGCTCTTCAAGATGCTGAAGGCCGGGCGGTTCAAGTCCACGCTCTTCAACATGAAGGTCGACGGCCACGACGACGTCCGCGTCATCTGCCGGGATGTGCAGCGCGACGTGGTCAAGGATCTGCCGACCCACGTTGATTTCATGCGCCTGCGCCGCACCACCAAGATCAACCTGTTCATCGGCGTTGAAGTGACCGGCGAAGACGTGGCACCGGGCCTGAAAAAGGGCGGCGTGCTGTCGCTGGTGCGTCCCGAAGTCGAACTGATCGTGACCGCGGGCGACATCCCCGAAAGCATCACCATCGACGTGAGCGAAGCCGCCATCGGCGACAGCATCACCATCTCGTCGGTGACCCTGCCCGAGGGCGCCAAGCCCACGATCGACCGCGACTTCGTGATCGCCACGATCACCGCACCGTCCGGCCTGCGCTCGTCCGAGAACGAAGAAAGCGGCGAGGAAGAGGCCGCCACGGAAGATGCGGCACCCGCAACCGAAGAATAAGGCAGACCCCTGCCCCAAGAGAAAGGCCGCCCCCGGGCGGCCTTTTTCGTGACAAGCGAAGAGCGCCGCAGGCGCGATGAGCATACCCCTCACGCCCGCACCGGCACCCCCAGCACCCCGGCAAAATACCCGATGGTCTTTTCCAGCCCCGCCTCCAGATCCGTCTTGGGCGCCCAGCCCAGCGTGTCGCGCGCCAGCGTGATATCGGGCTGGCGCTGCCGCGGATCGTCCGTCACCGCATCCATGTGCACGATCTGCGACGCCGACCCGGTCATCGCGATCACCTTTTCGGCCAGTTCCAGAATGGTGAACTCGCCCGGGTTGCCCAGGTTCACCGGCCCGGCAAAATCCGGCTCGGTGTCCATCAGCCGAAAGAACCCCTCGACCAGATCATCCACATAGCAAAACGCCCGCGTCTGCTGCCCGTCGCCATAGATGGTGATCGGCTCGCCCCGCAGCGCCTGAATAATGAAATTCGACACCACCCGCCCGTCGGCGGTGTGCATGTTCGGCCCGTAGGTGTTGAAAATCCGCGCCACCTTGGTGTCCAGCCCGTGCTGGCGGCGATAGTCGAAAAACAGCACCTCGGCACAGCGCTTGCCCTCGTCATAACACGACCGCGGCCCAATGGGATTTACATTGCCCCAATAGCTTTCCGGCTGCGGATGCACGTCCGGGTCGCCATAGACCTCGCTGGTCGACGCCTGAAAGATCTTGGCTCCCAGCCGTTTGGCCAGCCCCAGCATGTTGATCGCCCCGTGCACGGACGTCTTGGTCGTCTGCACCGGGTCGTGCTGGTAATGGATCGGCGACGCGGGGCACGCAAGGTTGTAGATCTCGTCCACCTCGACATAGAGCGGAAAGGTCACGTCGTGCCGCATGAACTCGAAATACGGGTTGCCCAGAAACGGCGCGATGTTGCGCTTGGTCCCGGTGAAGAGGTTGTCGACACACACCACGTCGTCGCCCCGCTCGAGCAGACGCGCAATCAGATGCGAGCCGATGAACCCCGCCCCGCCGGTCACCAACACCCGCTTGCTCTCATTGTAGGCCCGAACCATGTGCACCTCCGCTGATCCTGCGCCCGGTCTACAGGCTTTGACGGTCCCTGACCAGCGCGCGCAAAGGGTTAACCAAGCCTTGCCCACCCTGCGCCAATAGTTAATGAAACCGACACGTTATCAAAGTGTTACGCTGCGCCGCGTGGCCGATTTGTACAAAATACCGGCCGTTTTCATCAAAACCGCGAAAACGTGGCGAAATCGGGTTACCCCGGGACGCTCGAATTGTACAAAACGCCCGCCGTTTTGAACACTTTCGCCACTTCACCCCATCGCACGCCCGCTTAACGCCTGTGCTGGACCCGCCCGGCACGGCGCTTTATGTTGCGCGGCAGCAACAAGGGGACGCACCGTGAAACTGATCGTCGGCCTCGGCAATCCCGGCCCGAAATACGCGATGAACCGCCACAATATCGGCTTCATGGCGCTGGACCGGATCGCGTCGGACCACGGTTTTGGCGCGTGGAAATCCAAGTTCCAGGGCGTGGTGTCCGAGGGCCGCTTCGGGTCGGCCCGCGCGGTGCTTCTGAAACCCGAAACCTACATGAACAAATCCGGCGACAGCGTCGGGGCGGCGATGCGGTTCTACAAGCTTGATCCCGAGGATGTCATTGTTTTCCATGACGAAATCGACCTTGCCCCGGGCAAGGTACGGTGGAAATCGGGGGGCGGACACGCCGGTCATAACGGTCTGCGGTCGGTGCATGCGCATATCGGTCCCGACTATGGCCGCGTGCGCATGGGCGTGGGTCATCCGGGCCACAAGGACGCAGTGCCGGGCTATGTGCTGCGCGACTTTCCCAAGGCGGATCAGGACTGGCTCGACGACGTGATCCGCGGCTGCGCCGATGGCGCACCTGCGCTTGCCACGGGCGATCCGCCGAAATTCATGAACGCAGTCGCCCTTCGGGTCAATCCGCCCCGATCCAGCACATCGGAAAAATCAGCGAATCCAAAGGCTTCGGCGCCGAATTCGGCGCCTGCCCCAGACACAAGGTCGCCCCTGCAAAAGCTCATGGATCGCTTTTCATGAGCCTGATCCAGGCGTTCCGCGACCAGGCGGTCGCCTGCACCAACCTTGGCTCGCCGTTCACGGGCCGGGTGCTGAACATCCTCGCCGACAGCTGGAACCCGACTTCTGTTCTGGGCCAGAATTTCGCGCGTTATCAGGGGGATGTGGGTCCGGCAGGCCATTCCCTCCCGCTGCGCCTCGCCGGCGCCCTGCATGCGCTGGTGCTCCTCAAGCGGGTCCCCGCTCTCGTCGCGGTCTACCCGCCGGAGCGCGCCAGCGATGAGGCCTTGCGCGCAGCCGTCGAGGCTGCGGTAAAAGCCGAAGAGCCCTTCCTTTTGCACTGGACCCGCACCGCGCCCCAGACCAACGAGGTGCGCCGTTCCGCCGCCCTCATCGCCATGGCACACGTGGCGCTGCATCACTTTGACCTGCCCATCATGCTGTCCGAACTGGGCGCCAGTGGCGGGCTTAACCTGATGTGGGATCGCTTTGCCCTGCGGGCCGGTGACACGATGCTTGGCCCCGTGACCCCGGCGCTGACCCTTGATCCCGACTGGACCGGTCCGCCCCCGCCGGCCGCGTTGCCGCGCGTGGCCAGCCGGGCTGGTGTCGACCTCAATCCCTTGAATCCAAACGATCGTCACGACCTGCTGCGGCTCAGCGCCTTTCTCTGGCCCGACCAACCCGAACGCCTTGCCCGCACCCGCGCTGCCGCTGCCGTCTTTGACGCAAAGATGCACGCGGGCGACGCGATCGACTGGCTGGACACCCGCCTTGCGCAGCAGCCCGAAGGCCAGATGCACCTGATCCAGAATACGGTCGCCTGGCAGTACTTTCCCCCCGACGCCCAAGCCCGTGGCGCAGATCTGATTGCAGAAAAAGGCGCGCGCGCCACGCTGCAGTCTCCGCTTGGCTGGATGCAGATGGAAACCGACGGCGATACCTCTGGCGCGGGCGGCGCGGCGCTTACCCTGCGCCTGTGGCCCGGCGACATCGCGCTGAACCTCGGACGCGCCGATTTTCACGGTCGCTGGGTCCGCTGGGGCGTCGAGCGCGCGCAAGGTTAACCGGATCGCAAGCCGGCCCGCGCTATACGCGTGGCCATCGCCCCTGCATCCGCTATATCGTGACCTACACGGGACAGGAGGCGACATGGACCCCGACGACAGCATCAACGTTCTGGGCGGCACCCTCGCGATCTGTGGCATCGACCCGATGACCGGCTTTTTCCGCGACGGCCACTGCAACACCTGCGCCGCAGATCAGGGCAGCCACACGGTCTGCGCCGTGATGACCGAAGAATTCCTCGCCTTTTCCAAATATGTCGGAAATGACCTCAGCACGCCGCGCCCCGAATACCGTTTTGCAGGGTTGAAGCCCGGGGACCGCTGGTGCCTGTGTGCCGCACGCTTTCTGCAAGCGGCGGACGAAGGCTGCGCACCCAAGGTGTCGCTCGAGGCCACGCACCAGCGCGCCCTCGACATCATTCCTCTTAACGTGCTGGAAAAGCACGCAGAATAGGCTATTCGACGTTGCGCCCTTCGGGGCCGGTCATGTCAAACCCAAGGTGCCGCGCGACGGTAAAGATATCCTTGTCACCCCGCCCACACATGTTCATGCAGATGATGTGATCGGCAGGCAGATCGGGCGCGATCTTCATCACGTGCGCCAGCGCGTGCGACGGCTCGAGCGCGGGAATGATCCCTTCGGTCGTGCAGCACAGTTGGAACGCCTCCAGCGCCTCCTTGTCCGTGATCGACACGTATTCCGCCCGCCCGATATCGTGCAGCCACGCGTGCTCGGGGCCGATGCCGGGATAGTCGAGACCGGCGGAAATGCTAAATCCTTCAAGGATTTGGCCGTCATCGTCCTGCAACAGATAGGTCCGGTTGCCGTGCAGCACCCCGGGCCGCCCGCCGGTAAGCGACGCGCAATGCTCCATCTTGGCATTCACGCCCTTGCCGCCCGCCTCGACCCCGATGATCCCGACCTCCTTGTCATCAAGGAAGGGGTAAAACAGCCCCATCGCGTTCGACCCGCCACCAATCGCGGCGATCACCGTGTCGGGGAACCGGCCCTCGGCGGCGGTCATCTGCTCGCGCACTTCCTTGCCGATGATGCTCTGGAAATCGCGCACCATGGCCGGGTACGGGTGCGGGCCCGCGACCGTGCCGATGCAGTAAAACGTGTCGCGCACATTGGTCACCCAGTCGCGCAGCGCGTCGTTCATTGCGTCCTTCAGCGTGCCACGGCCCGACGTCACCGGGATCACCTCGGCCCCCAGCAGCTTCATCCGAAACACGTTGGGCGCCTGCCGTTCGACATCATGCGCGCCCATGTAAACCACGCATTTCAAACCGAATTTCGCACAGACCGTGGCCGTGGCGACCCCGTGCTGGCCCGCACCGGTTTCCGCGATGATCCGCGTCTTGCCCATGCGGCGGGCGAGGATGATCTGGCCCAGCACATTGTTGATCTTGTGCGCGCCGGTGTGGTTCAGCTCGTCGCGCTTCATGTAGATCTTGGCACCGCCCAGATGGTCGGTCAGCCGTTCGGCGAAATAGAGCGGGCTGGGCCGCCCGACATAGTGGGTCCACAGATCGTTCATCTCGGCCCAGAAACTGTCGTCGGTCTTGGCCTTCTCGTATTCCTCTTCGAGGCTCAGGATCAGCGGCATCAGCGTCTCGGACACGAACCGCCCGCCAAACTTGCCAAAGCGCCCCGCCTCGTCCGGACCGGTCATGAAGGAATTGAAAAGATCGTTTGCCATAGCGCACCTCGATTTCAGCATGACAGAGGTAGCGGGGTTGCGCGGCAGGGTAAAGCGGCACGGACGAGTAAAATTGCCGCTCTGCAGGCCCGTGCGTCACCCGTTTGGAGGATGGCCATGCCGCCCACGGCCTCTTACGCTCATCTGGCCCAGGGTCCCCCGCTTTGGTTTTGTACAAAGGATATTTTCATGACCTACAACGCCACCCACAGCCATTTGGTCGAGCGCGCCGTGCGCACGCTGGATGTCGGCGATTTCTTTTTGGTCAGCAATGGGTTGACCATGGACAACCTCACGCTCGACAACCCCGTGAATGCGGTCATTCGCAATGTCTCGCGGATCCCTTTCGGACATGCCGGGCTCTATGTCGGCCATGGCGCGGTCATCGACCTGCCGTTCAAATTGTGGCCGGTGAAGGACATGTTCGCCAAATACAAAAGTAATGGCGCGGCCCTGGTGCGCTGCAAGACATTGACCAAGGGACAGCGCGGCCGCATCCGCGCCTTTGCCAAGGCGTTTCAGGCGGATTACGAGGCCGATGCAGGCATGTCCTATGGGTCGGCAGCGATGATTACGGGGGCCGTCGGTGAGGTCGGAACCGCAGCGGCCCGCACCATGATGGGTGACTTTTTTGGCAAGCAATACAGCAAGGTCTTTCAGGCACCGGCAACCGCCGTTTCGATGTCTTCGGCGGCGGCGCATGCTTTTTTCGGTGTCCAGCCGGCCTTGTCCTGTTCGGCCTTTATCACCTACGCGCACGCGACAGCCGGACACACCATTCAGGACCGCCCGTGGATGGACATCCTCAGCCATCCGACCCACTGCACGCCCGGTGACCTGTGGGACATCGCAATTGCCGACAAACGCAAGTACGACATTGAAATTCTTGATTTTTCCAAGGACATGGGCACGGACACCGCCCGCCAGGTCGAAGGGATCGACACCAGCCGGTACCAACAACAGGTCCAGCGCCCCGGCGATTAGCGGCCTCAGGCCGCGCGCACCGCCGCCATGAAATCAACGATCAGGCCTGCGTCCTTGACCCCCGGTGCGCTTTCCACTGCCGAACTCAGGTCGATCTGGCGCGCGCCTGTCGCGGCGATGGCGTCGGCGACGTTGTCGCGGGTCAGGCCACCGGCCAGCATCCATGGCACCGGCCAGCGACGGCCCGCGATCAGCGACCAGTCAAAAGTCAGCCCGTTGCCGCCGGGCAGGTCCGCGTCCTTGGGCGGTTTGGTGTCAACGAGAAGTTGGTCGGCCACGCGGGCATAGGCATCAAGCGCGGGCAGATCGCCCGCGCTGCCGATGCCCACCGCCTTCATCACCGGTAGGCCATAGCGCGCCTTGACCTCGGCCACGCGCTCAGGTGTTTCACGACCATGTAGTTGCAGCATGTCGATAGGCACCTGTGCCGTCAGCGCATCCAGATACGCGTTGTCCGCATCCACCACGAGCGCCACCTTCACCACACCTGCAGGCACGGCAAGCACGAGCGCGCGGGCCTCTTCCAGCGTCACATTGCGCGGGGATTTTTCAAAGAAAACAAAGCCGACATAGGCGGCGCCCGCATCCGCAGCCGCAGCGATATGGTCGGGCTGGCGCAGCCCGCAGATCTTGACCGCTGTATCGGACATGCCCCTCAGCTGGCCTCGTCAAGCAGGGCGAGAACCTCGTCCTTGCCCTCGTGCTTTTCCGCCTTCAGGCGCTTGTTCTCGCGTTCAAGCTTGCGCACCTCGCGATGGGTGCGGGCCGCGTCCGCGCGGATCGCATGTTCGCGCAGCCATTCCCAGACAAAGCCCACGAGCAAGCCGGCGATGATGCCCAGAAAGATCACCACAAACAGCGGCAGTTCAATCGACGGGGCCACTGCAAAAAGGCCCGCAATCTCGTCTGGCAGCAGGCGCAGCGTCACCGGCCCGCGATTGGCCAGAGCAACGGCAGCCAGAGCAACTGCAAACACAGCGATGCAAGCATAGCGGATGTAACGCATGAAATCTTGGTCCTGTCAGCTTTTGCCGTTCAGCCGGTCGCGCAGCAGTTTTCCGGTCTTGAAAAACGGTACATGCTTTTCCTCGACCTGCACAGTTTCACCGGTGCGCGGGTTGCGACCCACGCGGGCGTCACGCTTTTTCACCGAAAAGGCACCAAAGCCGCGCAGCTCGACCCGGTCACCACGCGCCATGGCTGAGGTCACTTCGTCGAAGATGGTGTTTACGATCCGCTCTACGTCGCGTTGGTAGAGATGCGGGTTTTCGTCAGCGATCTTTTGGATCAGCTCTGAGCGGATCATGGTTCACTCCCCCCCGAAGGATATGTATTCAAACTGTTTTTCTGCCTGCACTATAGGAAGAAACGCAGTTTTGGGGAATAGAAAGCACCCGGAGCGCGCCATTTTTCGCTGCAATTCACCCGACGTTCACGATGCGTTGCCGCAAATCGCGCAGCATTTGAGCGTGATCTCAGGCGCGCGTGGCACCGTACGTACGCGTTTGGACGGCGTGGAAAAACGATTCGCGCACTATGTTGCACAACAACAAACGGGGGCCCGAAGGCCCCCGTTCCTGCCCGTAACGGGCTGCGTTTTATTCGTCGCCCTTGAGCGCGGCACCCAGGATGTCGCCCAGCGATGCACCGCTGTCCGAGCTGCCGTACTGTTCCACGGCTTCCTTTTCCTCGGCGATTTCGCGCGCCTTGATCGACACACCCAGACGGCGGGTCTTGTTGTCGATGTTGGTGATGCGCACGTCGACCTTGTCACCGACCGAGAACCGCTCGGGGCGCTGCTCGGCACGGTCACGCGACAGATCGGAGCGGCGGATGAAGGACTTCATGCCCTCGTATCCCACTTCGATGCCGCCATCCTCGATCGAGGTGACCTCGACCGTGACGATCGACCCACGCTTCACGCCGCCAACCGCTTCGGCGAACTTGTCGCCGCCCACGGCTTTGATCGACAGCGAAATACGCTCTTTCTCGACGTCGACCTCGGACACCACTGCTTCGACCATGTCGCCCTTGCGGTAGTTCTGGATCGCGTCTTCGCCACGCTCGTCCCAGGACAGGTCCGAAAGGTGCACCATGCCGTCGATGTCGCCGGGCAAGCCGACAAACAGACCGAACTCGGTGATGTTCTTGACCTCGCCTTCGACCTGCGCGCCCTCGGGGTGGGTTTCTGCAAACACTTCCCACGGGTTGCGCATTGTCTGCTTGAGACCGAGCGACACGCGGCGCTTGGCGCCGTCGATTTCCAGCACCATAACTTCGACCTCTTGCGAGGTGGAGACAATCTTGCCCGGGTGCACGTTCTTCTTGGTCCAGGACATCTCGGAGACGTGGACCAGACCTTCGACACCGGGCTCCAGCTCAACAAAGGCACCGTAGTCGGTGATGTTGGTCACGCGGCCCTGATGGGTCGATTCCAGCGGGTACTTGGCGCCCACCAGATCCCACGGATCTTCCTGCAGCTGCTTCATGCCGAGGCTGATGCGGTGCGTTTCCTTGTTGATCTTGATGACCTGCACCTTGACCGTCTCGCCGATGGTGAGGATCTCGGACGGGTGGTTCACCCGGCGCCACGCCATGTCGGTGACGTGCAGCAGGCCGTCAACGCCGCCCAGATCAACAAACGCACCGTATTCGGTGATGTTCTTGACCACGCCGTCGACATTCTGACCTTCGGACAGGTTGCCGATGACCTCGGCGCGCTGTTCGGCGCGGGACTCTTCGAGGATCGCGCGACGCGACACCACGATGTTGCCGCGGCGGCGGTCCATCTTGAGGATCTGGAACGGCTGCTTGAGACCCATCAGCGGGCCAGCATCGCGCACAGGACGCACGTCAACCT
>JBCBAV010000129.1:0-10591 GCA_038532285.1 Pseudomonadota bacterium
GCACGAACGATGGTGCGACGACCGTTTGTGGCCGCATGTGCGCGCGGCGTATTTTTCGTCCGATCCCGTGCTGACGCATACCCGCAATGACAGGCCGCCGGATCTGTGCCGTCACAAAACCGCGGATCAGACCCGGGATCGACGAAAAATACGCCGCGCGCACATGCGGCCACAAACGGTCGTCGCACCATCGTTCGTGCAACATGTGGAAATAGATGTGCTCTTCGGCCATTCGGATGAAGGCGCGCGATGTGGCCTTGTCCTCGTCGCTGAGGCCGGGATCAAAATCTGCCCCGTGTTGTTCGAGAAACGCGCGGATCGCCTCGCTGTCGCCGATGATCTCGCCCGTCTCGGTGCGCAGGGCGGGCAATTTGCCATTGGGAAATCTGCGCGGATCGGGATTGTTTTCGCGCTGCCATTCCGCGCCGGACATATTCAGCAGGTACATCGCCTTGGTGGAAAAGCCGCTGCCACTGGGTTGGCCAAAGGCGGGCGGCAGGGTGATGAGCGTGAGCATGGTCTTGTCCTCGCAACAATGACGTGCACCTTGCCTACCGACCCATACTGTCAGAAACTGGCAGGACGTCAGTGCAGGGTTGTCCCATGTCCCGGACCCACCGCCTTTTCCAGATGATGCAGGCCTTGCGCCGCATGACCCCACCTGTGACCGCCGAGGCACTGGGCCACGAGATGGACGTGTCGGTGCGCACGATCTACCGCGACATTGATGCGCTGCGTGGCTTAGGTGCAGTGATCGACGGTGAGGCGGGCTTTGGCTTTACCCTGATCGAGGACGCGTCGCTGCCGCCCCTGGGGTTCGAGAATGACGAGTTGGAGGCGCTGGTTCTGGGCCTGCGTGAGGTGTCGGCGATTGCCGATCCAGCGTTGGCCAAGGCCGCCGAATCCGCGCTGACCAAGATCACCGCGCGCGTGCCGCCGACACAAAGCCATCGATTGAAGCACGCGGTACTGGATGCCCGCCGATACTGGCGACCCGATCCGCCGCGCATCGACGTGTCACGCCTGCGCCAGGCCGCATGGGACGAGGTCAGCGTACGCTTTGTCTATACCGACGCGCGCGGGGCGCAAACAAAACGCACCGTGAAACCGCTGGGAATCGTCTATTTTCAAGACAGCAACGTGCTGCTGTCATGGTGCCACCTGCGCGAAGATTTCCGCACCTTTCGCCTGAGTAGGATGGATGATCTCGAAGTGACCGATGTCAGCTTTCGTCCGCACCGCGTGCCGCTTTTGCGCGATCACCTGGCCAAGATACGCGCCGAAATGCCGGAATATGCCAACGGGGATTGAGAGCTTTATCGGCGGTGGCATTGTCGCTAAATTGACAACAACGCGGGCACAGCGAGCATGAGGCAGATAATGCGTGTTTTGGTGAGTACGGTGGCAGCGATCTGGCTGACCATGGGCGCAGGCAGTGCCGAGGCAGTGACACAGTCGCTGCGCCCGCAGGCGCGGCCCATTGCCGACGAAGTCAGCCGCGCGGGTCAGATCACCGGCCCGGTTGAGCTTTTGAATATTGCCGCGGGTTCGGTGCTTCGCCCGCAACTGCGCCCCGAAACACTGGCACCCGCAGTGCAGGCCCCGGTGGTGGATGCCGCCGCCAATGCGCGGTTCGAAAACTGGATTCGTGCATTTCGCGGGCGTGCGCTGGCGCAGGGGATTTCGGCAAACACCTTTGACCGTGCGTTTCGCGGGGTGCAGTACGACCCTGACGTGATCAAGCGTGACCGCAATCAGGCCGAGTTCACCAAGACCATCTGGGACTATTTGGCCAGTGCCGCATCGGACAAGCGCGTGCGCAATGGCAAGAACGCGTTGCGCAAGCATCGCCGCACGCTTGACCAGATCGAGGCGCGCTATGGCGTGGACAAGGCGGTGGTGGTTGCGGTCTGGGGACTGGAAAGCGGCTATGGCGCGTTTCGCGGTGATCTGGATGTCGTGCAAAGCCTTGCCACGCTTTCCTTTGACGGGCGACGCGGGGCGTTTTTTGAAAAGCAGCTGATCGCGGCGCTGAAGATCCTGCAAAACGGCGACACCAGCCCGCGCAACATGACCGGATCATGGGCCGGGGCGATGGGGCACACGCAGTTCATTCCGACCTCGTACGAGGCCTATGCCGTGGATTTCACCGGCGACGGGCGGCGAGATATCTGGTCGGACGACCCCACAGATGCACTGGCGTCAACGGCGGCCTACCTGAACCGGTTCGGCTGGGTCAAAGGCCAGCCATGGGGCACCGAGGTGAAGCTGCCCAAGAACTTCAACTATGCGCTGGCCAGCCGCAAGGTGCGCAAGTCGCCCGCCGAATGGGCGCAACTGGGCGTGCGGGACGTGAATGGCAAAGCGGTGCCGAATTACGGATCGGCGTCCATCCTGTTGCCCGCTGGCGGGCGCGGCGTGGCGTTCATGATCTTCAAGAATTTCTCGGTTGTCGAACGGTATAACGCTGCTGATGCCTATGTGATCGGCGTGGGGCACCTGAGCGACCGGATCAAAGGCGGCGACCCCTTGGTCGGCAACTGGCCCGAGGGCGAACGCCCGCTGACTTTGCGCGAGCGCAAGGAGCTGCAGCGCCGGCTGACACGGGCGGGTTTTGATACCCAAGGTGTCGATGGCAAGGTTGGTCCCAATACGTTGGCCGCTGTCCGCGCGTTTCAGAAAAGCCAGGGGTTGCCGGCAGACGGGTTTGCCACGTTGAGTTTGCTCAGGCGGTTGCGCTGATCCGAAAGACGCCTGCGGCGACGCGATCTGATTGTGAATGAGGGGCTTTGCCCCTCAAACTCCCCAAGGTATTTTTGGCCAGAAGAAGTTGTTAGCCCGGGCTCATTCCGCGCAGTCGTTCGCTGCGGCGGCGGAGGGCTTCGACCGTGGCCAACAGGGCGATGGAGATCACCACCAGGATTGTTGCCACCGCAAGGATCGTGGGCGAGATCTGTTCGCGCAGGCCGATGAACATCTGCCAGGGCAGTGTCTTTTGGCTGGCGGAGCCGACGAAGAGGACCACGACAACCTCGTCGAATGACGTGATGAATGCGAACAGACCACCGGAAATCACACCGGGCAGGATCAATGGCATCTGGACGCGGAAAAAGGTGGTGACCGGGCCCGCGCCCATGTTGGCCGCCGCACGGGTGAGCGAACGATCAAAGCCGACAAGCGTTGCGGTGACGGTGATGATCACGAAGGGAATGCCAAGGACTGCGTGGGCGAGGATGACCTTGATGTAGCCGACAAATGTCTTGTCGAGGCCCAGCGTTCCTTCGAGCCAGTTGCCCAGCGACGAGTAGAAAAAGAACATGCCCGTGGCCGAGATGATCAGCGGCACGATCATGGGCGAGATCAGGATCGCCATGATCGCGCGTTTGAACGGCACGTGGGATTGGGACAGGCCGATGGCGGCCAGCGTGCCCAGCGACACCGAGATGATCGTCGCCAGCGGCGCGATGATCAGCGAGTTCTTCAACGCCAGCTGCCACTGCGGGTTGTTGAAGAAGTCGCGGTAGTGCTTGAGCGAATAGCCTTCGGGATCAAAGCGCAGCATTTCCGGCGTGAAGGTGAAGAAGTCCTGCGCATTGAAGCTGAGCGGCATGACCACCAGGATCGGCGTGATCAGAAAGATGAAGATCAGCGCGCAGATCACCCGGAAGCCGTAGTACCAGACCCGCTGGCCGAAGGTTGCATATGGTGGCAGTCCCATTGTCGTTACCCCAGCTTCACGTTGTCGATGCCCACGATCTTGTCATAGGCCCAGTAGAGGACCAGCACGGCCACCAGCAGAATGGTTCCGAGGGCCGCGGCAAGTCCCCAGTTCAGCGAGGACGAGATGTGGTAGGCGATCCGGTTCGAGATAAAGACCCCTTTGGTCCCGCCCACGATTTCCGGCGTGATGTAGTAGCCGATGGCAAGGATGAAGACGAGGATCGAGCCCGCGCCAATGCCCGGCACCGACTGCGGGAAATAGACCCGCAGGAAGGCCGTCGTATTCGTCGCGCCCAGCGATTTTGCGGCGCGCAGGTAGCTCGGTGGGATGGTTTGCATCACTGAATACATCGGCAGGATCATGAACGGCAGCAGGATGTGTGTCATGGCCACGATGGTGCCGAACTGGTTGTTGATCATGATCAATCGGCTGGCGTCGTCCACAAGGCCGATCCAAACCAGCACGTCGTTGATCACGCCCTGCTGTTGCAGCATCACCTTCCAGCTTGAGGTGCGTACCAGAAGCGAAGTCCAGAACGGCAGCAGCACGAGGATCAGCAGAAGATTGGCCTGCCGCACTGGCAGGTTCGCCAGCAGCCATGCGATGGGATAGCCCAGAGCGATACAGCTGAACGTGATCAGCAGCGACATCCAGATCGTTCGGCCAAAGAGTTTAATCAGGATCTGTTCGTTTTCCGGTTTGGCCTCAATGCCGTCCGGGGTCTTTTCCAGATCGACAGAGTTATAGAAATAGCCGGGTGTGACCCGCGGTGAATAGAGCTTGATCGTCTGCCAGATTTCCGGATTGCCCCAGTCTTCGTCGGCGTCGATGAAGGCGTCTTTCAATGACACGGGCTCAAGCCCGGCAGCAACGGACTGCGCGGTAGCGAGGGCTGCGGGCACGTCCCCTGCGGCGTTCAGATCGTTGTAGAGGGCGGTGAACAGGAAATCTTCGAGGTCGCGTTTGCCGATCTCGTCGCCTTCGGCTTTGAACACGGCGGTCCACCGGGTCCAGGCATCGGTCGTCGTGGGGAGGACGCTGGCGTTTTCGGCCACAATGGTGCGCCAATGTGCGGGGTCTTCCCAGGCTGGTTCGGCGTCGGTGAAGGCGTCTGTGTAGGTGTCTGTGTCGAACCGGCCAACAGCGCGACCTGATTTGCGGAACATCGAGGATGCGCCGGTCATCTGGTAGTTCAAACGCGAGCCAAGGCGGGTATGCAGCTTTTGTTCTTCGGCGATGAAGATGTCGGTGTATAGCGCATCGAACGCGGTATCGGGCGGCATGCCCTCACCATCCCAGTCGGCCAGAACGGCGACGGTTGATGGCACGGTGTCGGCGACGATGTCGTTTTGCACCGAACGCGACAGCATGTTGAAAATCGGCACGATAAAGGTGATCAGCACGAACAGAAGCAGCGGCGCAATCAGCCCCAGCGCCCGCAGTTTTTGCCGGCGCAAGGCGCGCGCGAGGCTGCGTTTGAGCGGGGTGCCGTCGGCGGCAAGCATCACCTCGGCCATTGCTCAGATACCCTCAACGATGATGGCGCAACCGTCGGAGTTGGCTTGGCGGATTTTCATGTTTTCCTGGTATTCGGGCGAGTTGTAGAAGGCGAGAGCCTGTTCGTAACTTGGGAATTCGATGATCACGTGGCGGGACGGGCAGTCGCCCTCAACCACTTCGCCCTGACCGCCGCGCACCAGAAACGTACCGCCGAATTTCGGCAGCAGTTCGTTGTTTCGTTCAGCGTATGGTTTATAGGCCTCGGCGTTGTGCATGTTCACGTGGCCGATCAGGTAACCTTTGGGCATGATTTTGGCGCTTCCCGTCCCGGACGTGATCCGGGACCTCTTGTTCGGTTGAGGTGGAGGCCCCGGGTCAAGCCCGGGGCGCGTCCGTTTTTATGCCTCTTGGCGTGCTTTATTGCGCAAGCCACGCCTGGAACTTGGCGTCGATGTCGTCGCGATAATCCGCCCAGAATTCGTAGTTGTAGAGGAACGTGTTCTTGGCGTTGTTCGGGTCGGTCGGCATGTGCTGTGCCATGTCGATGCCCAGTGTCGCATGCTGCCCCACGAGCGGTGCCGAGGAGGCACGGGCCGGACCGTAGGAGATGTACTTGGCCTGGTCCGCAAGACGCTGCGTGTCGGTCGCGAACTTCACAAAGTCGCGGGCACGGGCTTCGCGCTCGGGGCTCAGGCCGGTGGGGATGATCCAACCGTCAAGGTCAAACACCTGCGCGTCCCAGAGCATGCCGATCGGCTGGTCCTGCTCTTCGATCGCGGCAAACAGACGACCGTTATAGGTCGAGCCCATGACCACTTCGCCATCGGCGAGCAGCTGCGGCGTGTCAGCACCGGCCGACCACCAGATCACGTCGTCCTTGATTGTGTCGAGCTTGTCGAGCGCTTGCTGCTGGCCTTCTTCGGTGGCGAGCACGTCATAGACGTCGTCCTTGGCCACACCGTCACAAAGCAGCGCCCATTCCATGTTGTTGATGGGGCGCTTTTCCAGGCTGCGCTTGCCGGGATAGGCTTCGGTGTCGAACACGGCGCAGACGGACGTCGGCGCGGTGTCACCCACGAGGTCGGTGCGGTAGCCAAATGTGGTCGAATAGACGATCTGCGGGATGAAGCAGTCGGAGACCAGCAGGTCGCCAAAGTCATCGGAGGCAGAGGTGCCATCGGGCGCTGCGGCCAGATCTTCGTCCGGGTCAATCTCGAGCGCGAGGCCTTCGTCGCACAGGCGAATCGCGTCCGCGGCCACCACGTCAACGACGTCCCAAGTGACGTTGCCCGCCTCGTTCATGGCGCGCAGCTTGGCCACAGCTTCGGCCGAGCTTTCGTCCCACACGGCGCTCACGCCGTCATTCATGGCGAGATAGGGTTCGACATAGGCCTTTTGCTGGCTGGACTGATAGGCGCCACCCCAGCTGACGAGCGTCATGTCGCTGGCCATGTGACCATCTGCAAAGGCGGTGCCCGCGGCAACCGTCAGAGCCGATGTGGCCAATAGGGTCTTGGTGAGTTTCATTCTCTTACTCCCACATTGTTAGCCCGTTTGAATGTTAGTGAGGTCGGGCGTCGGGCGTCGCCGCGGCCTCGTGACTTTGCTCAGGCGTCGAGCGCCCGGCAATCCTGTGGCAACCAGCCGATCTCGATCTGCTCACCCGGTTTCAGGCGGACCTGATCGGGGGCGTTGCGTGTCTTGATCACGAAATCCTCGTTGCCCGCGACCCGCAGGCGGGTGCGGAAGATGTCGCCCATGTAGATGAACTCAAGCACTTCGGCCTTGAGCGTGTGGGCATCGGCGTGCAGCCGGTCCTTGTTCATCTCGACCCGTTCGGGGCGGATCGACACGCGGGTGCGCTGGCCCACCTCGGTGACGTTCACCGGTTTGGCGTCGATGATTTCGCCATCGTCGAGGGTCACCTCGCACTGGTCGCCATTGATCTTGGTCACCTTGCCCATCAGCGTGTTATTTTCCCCGATGAACTGCGCGACAAAGCTGTTTTGCGGCTCTTCATAAAGCTCGTCCGGCGGGGCCAGTTGCTGAATCCGGCCATCGTCGAACACGGCAACGCGGTCCGACATGGTCAGCGCCTCGGTCTGGTCGTGGGTGACATAGACGGTGGTGATGCCCAGATCGTGGGCAAGGCGCGTGATCTCGAACTGCAGCGTTTCGCGCAGCTGCTTGTCCAGCGCGCCAAGCGGTTCGTCCATCAGCACCAGCTCGGGTTCGAACACCAGCGCGCGCGCCAACGCGATCCGCTGTTGCTGCCCGCCGGACAGTTGCGCAGGGCGGCGCCCGGCAAAATCCTGCATCTGCACCATGCCCAGCGCACGCATGATCTTCTCCTCGCGCTCGGATTTGCCGATCTTGCGCACCTCCAGCGGAAAGCTGAGGTTTTCGGCCACCGTCATGTGCGGGAACAGCGCGTAGTTCTGGAACACCATCCCGATGCCGCGTTTGTGCGGCGGGATGTTGTTGATCGACGTGCCATCCAGCCGGATATCGCCATGGGTCGCCGTCTCGAACCCTGCGAGCATCATCAGGCACGTCGTCTTGCCCGACCCCGAGGGGCCCAGCATGGTCAGAAACTCGCCCTTGGGCATTGAGAGGTTGAGGTCTTTGACGACGAGTGTTTCGCCGTCATAACTTTTTTGCACGCGTTCGAAAGAGACGAACGCCTGATTGCCAGCAGTGTCAGCCAAAAGTGGCTCCCCGTTATCGTCGCGCGGCATCTGGTGCGCGCTTTGGCCAAAATAAAGCGGCTGGCGGATCGCAATGCAACCAAGTTGCCGCGAATTCTACGGCAACGGGCGGTTTTCACTGCAAGACTTGGCATTCTGGTGCAGGATTCTGGTGTTCTGGGCAGATTGCAAAAGGTAGAATCATGCCACTTCCCTTTTCCTTGGGCGAATATGCGGATCGGTTGACAGCAGTGCGCGGGCGCATGGCTGCGCTCGATCTGACCACTTTGGTGATCACCGATCCATCGAACATGGCTTGGTTGACTGGCTATGACGGGTGGTCATTTTATGTGCATCAGGCGGTGATTGTGACCCATGACGCCGATCCCGTGTGGTGGGGCCGGGCGCAGGATGTGGCGGGTGCGGTGCGGACGGTTTGGATGGGTGCGGATGCGTGCGATGGCTATGATGAACGGTTTGTCCAAACACCCGCCGCGCACCCGATGAATGATCTGGCACAGCGCTTGGTCGGTCGTATCGGCGTCGAGATGGAAAATTACTACTATTCGGCCAAAGCGCACGCGGTCCTGCAAGGCGCAGGGTGCGATCTGGTGGATGCGACGGCGCTGGTGAACTGGTGCCGCGCGATCAAATCCGACGTTGAGATCGCGTTCATGCGCAAGGCGGCCCGGATATCCGAAGCTGTCATTGCAGGCATGACCGACCGCATCGCGCCCGGTGTGCCCAAGAACGAAGTGATTGCCGATGCCTACCGTGATGCCATCCGCGGGGTGGATGGGGCGTGGGGCGATTACCCGGCCATCGTGCCCCTTGTGCCCTCGGGTGCGGATGCGGCAGCACCCCACCTGACATGGAATGGCGACGGCTTTGCGACGGGTGAGGCGACTACGATCGAAATTGCTGGCTGCTATCGTCGCTACCATGCGCCGCTGTGTAGGTCCGTCTTTCTCGGCACCCCGCCCGACGAGATGAAGCGCGCAGAAGCCGCGGTGCTCGAAGGTTTGGATGCCGGACTGGCCGCCGCCCGTGCTGGAAATCGCGCCTGCGATGTCGCCATGGCTTTTAATGGGGCGCTGGCCAAGGTGGGAATAGACCGCACCGCGCGCTGTGGCTATCCGGTCGGGCTCAGCTATCCGCCCGATTGGGGTGAGCGCACGATCTCGTTTCGCGCATCAGACACGACTGTTCTGGAACCCAACATGACGTTCCACTTCATGCCTGGTTTGTGGATGGCTGGGTGGGGTCTTTCGATTACAGAAAGCATCCGCATCACGCAAAGCGGTCCGGCGGAGTGCCTGTGCGACGTACCACGGGAGATGGTTGTCAAGCCGGGATAGGGGGCTGTCTGCCCCCTCGCCGCAGATGCGGCTCACCCCCGAAGGTATTTTTGGCCAGAAGAAACCGGGTAGTTTGGACCGAAACGCGTCTTACAAAAGGATGCCGCATCTGCACGCCCGAGAGAGATCTGTTTCTTCTGGCTCAAAATACCTCGGGGAGTGCGAGGGGCTGGCCCCTCGCGGCGCTCCATCCGCTTCAAGACGCCGGTTTCAGCAGACCGTGCTCTTTGAGCTGGGCGTAGCATTCGTCCAGCGCTTTGCGCGCCCGCTTGCCCAATTCGGAGATCTCTTCGGGTGTGATCACCAGCGGTGGCGAGATGATCATGCGGTCATAGACGTGGCGCATGATCAGGTTGCCCGCAAAGCACCGGTCGCGGCACATGAACCCTGCGGTGCCCGCCTCGGCGGCGAACTTGGCGCGGCTTTCCTTGTGCGGGGTCAGGGCGAGCGACCCCATCATGCCCACGATCCTGGTCTCACCCACCAGCGGGTGATCACCCAGACCGTGCCACATTTCGTGCAGGGCGGGGGCCGCGACTTCGCGCACGTGGGTCAGCACGTCTTCTTCTTCGAGGATGCGCAGGTTTTCCAGCGCTACGGCTGCGGCGACCGGGTGACCGGAATAGGTGTAGCCGTGGTTGAACTCGCCCCCGCCGATCACTTCGGCCACCTCGTCACAGACGATGGAGCCGCCGATGGGCTGGTAGCCGGACGACAGTCCCTTGGCGATGGTCATGATGTGGGGCTGGATGCCCAAGGTTTCAGACCCGAACCAGTTGCCCGTCCGGCCAAAGCCGCAGATCACCTCGTCCGCGATCAGCAGGATGTCGTGCGCGTCGCAGATGCGCTTGATCTCGGGCCAGTAGCTGTCGGGCGGGACGATCACGCCGCCTGCGCCCTGTATGGGTTCGGCGATAAAGGCGGCAATGCGGTCGGCGCCGTGCGCTTGGATCGTCTCCTCCAACTCGCGGGCGCGGGCGATGCCGAAATCGTGCGGGGTCATGTCACCGCCTTCGGACCACCAGTTGGGCTGGTTGATGTGCACGATGTCCGGGATCGGCATCCCGCCCTGTGCGTGCATGCCGGTCATTCCACCCAGTGATCCAGATCCGACCGAAGAGCCATGATAGGCATTCTTGCGGCTGATGATGATCGACTTGTCCGGCTTGCCCTTCATCGCCCAGTAGGTGCGCACCATCCGCAGGTTGGTGTCGTTCGCCTCGGACCCCGACCCGGCAAAGAACACGTGGTTCAGATCGCCGGGGGCGAGTTCGGCCAGCTTTTTCGCGAGTGCGATGGCGGGCACATGGGTGGTTTGGAAAAAC
>JBCBAV010000130.1:0-10438 GCA_038532285.1 Pseudomonadota bacterium
CTTGTCGTGACCCACCAGCGCACTGGCCAGCAGGTAAAGCGCAAGCAGCAGCCATGCCAGCGCGGGCAGGTTCACGGTGCCGTCATAGCCCGGCAGATAGGCCTTTTCCGCGGTCACCGAGGGGTCTAGCACGGCCTGTTCGATCAGGAGGATCTCGGGGTACATGGCAAAGACGAAGGGGATGACAAATAGCACCACGCCGATGCGCACGGTCGCAAGGCCGGTGGCCATCGGGTCCTGCCGGGTGATCGAGGCGGCTGCAAAGGCGGCCAGCGCCACGGGCGGCGTGATGGCCGAGGCGACCGCAAAGTAGAAGATGAACATGTGTGCGGTGAAGATCGACAGACCTAGCCCGGCCAGAACCGGCCCCATCAGCAGGGCCACGTTCACATAGGCGGGCACCGCGGCCATCCCCATCCCCAGCAGGATGGCACGGCACATGGTCAGAAACAGCGCAACCATCAGGAACACCACCGACCTGCCTGCGCCCTACTGCAGCGACTTGAGCCATCCCAGCGCGTCGAGAGAGATGAAAATCGGCAAGGCGGTGAATTGAAGGCAGACGTCGATGATCGAGACGACGAGGAACATCAGGTACAGGGTCGAGATCAGCACACCGGCGTTCGACGCCCGTCCAGCAGCCTGCGTGGTCTGGCGCGCATCGCAGGCTCGACGAACAGCAGGCCCATCAGCAGCAGCACCGCCCACCAGCCCGCGCTGCCTGCATCTCCGGCTGCATTGCGCAGCACCTGCAGACCCCAGGGCAGCACGTCCGCGCGGCAGGTGTCTGCGGTGAACACGCGCTCGACCCCGAAAAGCCATCCGAACAGGCCGCATCCCACCGCCTCCTTGGAGGTGAGCAGGAACAGCAGGATGGTGAGGGTCGGGCCGAAGATCATCGCGAGGTTCAGGATGTCCTGACGTGACAGGTGCATGTCCGGGGTGAGCGCACCGATGGCGGTGATCTTTTGCTTGCGCGCCTGAAAGACGACCGACAGGAAGAGGCAGGTAAAATAGGCCACCGCCGGGATCGCGGCCGCCACGATCACGTAGGCGTAGCCGACACCGGTCAGCGCGGCGAGGACAATGGCGGCAACGCCCATGACCGGCGGCATGATCGCGCCACCCGAGGAGGCCGGCGCCTCCATCCCGCGGCGAAGACCCTGGAAAATCCACGTTTGATCATCATCGGGAGGGTGAGCACGTCTGTGGACAGCACGTTGACGATTGGGCCGTCCGAGATGGGGCCGAAGAGCGCCGAAGACACGATCGTCGCGTGGGCGGGGCCGCCCGCCAGTTTGCCGGTCCAGCGAAGGGCCAGCCTGATCAGGGACTGTCCCCCGGCAGACGCGCCAAAGAGCGAGCCGAGGATCCGGATGGGGAAGATCGTGGTCATGATGATGTCCATGAACCGCCCCAAGAGGCCCGAGCCGTTGTTGGCGAGGATGTCATGCATCTTGGGCCGCCCGTCGGACAGCATGCGCGGTTCGCCGCCAAGCTTGGTGATCAGGTACTTGGAGATGTCGTCGGGCCCGTGCACGTATCACGCGAGCACGGTGCCGATGGTATAGAACGTCACCAGCAGCGCGACGGTGACAAGCGGTATGCCCCAGACCTTGACGTTGCAGGCCAGAAAGATCAGGACCGCCGCGCCCATGATTACCACCAGCCATCCGCCGGTTGTGCCCACGCATTGCGGATCGTTGACGGTTGTCGGTTCGGGCAGGCCCATAGAGGTCGGCGATTTCCTTTTCCTTCTCGAGCGCGTGGGCAATCAGGCGGGCGCGTTCGCCGGTGATCTGGTCAATGAGGCAGATGGATTCAATCTCGATCACGTAGGTCAGAGCAATGCCGACCCCGGCCAGAACGAGGGCGACGTCAGGAAACACGCCGAGGCCGTAGCGCCAGCCCCCCCGCGTCACGCCATTGGCGCGCCATCGCGTGTTTGAGCTCCACGATCAGCATCATCACGGCAAAGACGAGGGGAAGGAAATTTCGGTCGAGAACTTGCGGATGCGAAAGCCGGGATCGTCAGCCATCGCCCTGACCGCGTCATCGATGCCCGGCAGGCCGGGAATGGTGTTCAACAGCCCCATGACCACGACCAGCACCGACAGCCCCTAAAGCGCTGCGCGCGACACCGGGCCTTGTTTTGGTTCTGCTGGTTTGGCGCTTTCCGACATTCCCGGACTTTCCGCATCCAGAGCGGGCAGGGCGCGCACAGGCGCCCCGCCTTTTGTCATGAATGCCTATTTGGCGCAGTCTGGAACGGCAAAGCCCGCCTCTTGCCTGGCGCGCACGGCGCCGGGGTGGTATCTCAGCGGGTTGGCGGCGCACATGCCGGTGGTGGCCAGATCGGCCACCTCGCCAATTGCGGCATTTGGCATGAACAGGGTCTTGGCCATGTAGGTGTCCATGGTGTCCAGGAACGCCCTGGTCAGTTGGTAGGCCAACTCTTCGTCCATGTCCGTGCGCACCACTCCGCCGCCCACGGTGGCCGCGCCGCGGAACATGTCATCTTCGGAGATGACGGTGACGCCTTTGCCCTTATCCGCCTCGGCCAGCGGGATCACCACGCTGCCGGAGCCGGGTGCCTTGGCGTATTTCTGCATGGCCTCTGACCCGAACACGTTCCTTGGCATCGAACACATGGTCATCTTGCCCGAGGCCGGGCCACGGCCAAGGCGCGTGTCGGGAAAGGACGTTGGCAGCACATGCGCATCGACGGACCCGTCGGTGATGGTCTTGACCGCTTGCCCCCAGTTGACCTGCACGCCGGTGTAGCCTGCGCCTTCTTCGAGACCGGTGGTCAGCTTGATCAGCGCACAGGCGTTGGTCAGGGCGCCGCCGCGCGGTGGGCGGTTGTAGATCGTCTTGCCCTCGAGATCGCCCCGGCCCTTGACCGAAAGGCTTTCGTAGGTCGGGAGCGCAAAGGTCCCAAGCCGGTACGTGTAGAGCACGGGCAGGTTGGCTGCCGGTTCGGCGCCTTTCTCCTTGCCCCGCTTGCCATAGGGACCGGCACCGCCGGACATCAGGAACGGCAGGATGAAGGGGGCGGTGGAAATGTCGGCCTTGCCCGCGGCGAGGTTTTGCACCGACCCCGACAGGGTTCGCCCGCCACCTGAATGTTGGCGATGCGCGCGCCTGCGGCCACTTCGGCCAACGCCAACACGGTGTTGCCGGGCACGCCGGTCGGGCTGGCTGTTTCGGCCGTCAGGTTGGCCTGGGCAAATGCGCCCGTCGCCAGTGATGCCGCCAGCGTGGCTGCGGCCATAAGTTGCGTGGGTTTCATGATCTCCTCCCCGAGTTCGAAACCGGTGTTTGGGCGCGAATTTTCCCGCCGTCCCGCTGTTGGACCTCAGGCTGCGTCTGATGCGCGGCGTGCGGCCAGGCTTTCCTCGAGGATCGGGTTGGCCAGTGGGTTGGCCTGATCCAGCGTGTGCTTGAAGTGGATGAAATCCTCGGGGGCCATCTGGTCGGTGACACGATTGATCAATCGTTGTCCTTGCGGCCAGATCGCGCCGAACTTGACCCGGTGCGTGGGCGTCATGCTCAGCACCTTGCGGCGCCCGTCACGGATGTCGTGGGTGCGGATGATCAGGCCCCTGGCGTCGAGCGCGGCCACGGCGCGACTGCCATGGGCGGGATCCATCGGGGTCTGGTCGATGATGTGTGCCAGGTGACAATCGCCAAAGCAGGCAATCGAATACAGGAAGCGCCATTCCAGCAATGGCATGTCATGCTGACCAAGCACGTCGCGCAGCATCACGCGCTGGATCTTGTTGGCAAAGGTCACGACGCGCGTGATGACGAAATCGTCGATCTCCACCTCCGATAAGATCGGTTCTGCGATGAGGTCCCCGATGCATTTACATGGCAAATGCAACAGATTTTGGGGGGGTCGGGTTAAGGGTTTTGTCGCGCGGCACCTGTGCCCCCGCACGTGTCATCCTGCGGCATGATCGGCGCCGCAAGAGCCCGCCGGGCTCTGGTTCTGCTTGGGGTTTTAGATGGTTGTGGGCGCGCTCAGGGGTTGGACCGGTCGACCGGTTCGCCTGTCAGCTTGTCGCGCGTGCGCCCGTTGAAGCTGACCAGATCAACAGCGAAACCGCCATCCTTGCCAAGCCGCCCGGTCACTTCGAGCGGTGTGCGCGTGGCGCCGTGATCGGAGAGGCGCAGCGCCTGGCCGTCGGCGTCAGGTTGCAACGCGCCAAGGAACGCAACCTCTCCGCCCGGCGTCACAAGCGAGACGCGCACGCCGGACTTTTCCGGATGGGTGACGATGATAAATCGCGCGATGAAGCGATGCGCGGAACGGTCATCGCAGGCGACGATCCCGGCGACCATGCTTTGCCGCCTGAGCGCGTCCGCCGCCTTGGCGCCCGCCAGATTTTCGGAAAACAGCACAACGTGCCTGGTGTCGCCACAGGTGTAGCTGAGCGCCCGTTCGGTGGTGAGCGGCGTGTCATACCCGGCATCGGCCAACGCTGCGATGACCGATTTTGCGGTTTTCGCGGTTTCGGCGCGGGTCTTGATCGCGGTGCCCTTGGGCAGGACGGCGTCCTCGGCCCCCTTTGGCAACGGCACACCGGAACGGACGGCGATCATAGTCGCCGCGAAATCACGGATTTCAGCCACGCGCGAGCCCTCGGGTGCGTCGAGGCGGGTGACAGAGGCCAACGCGTCCCTGGTGCCGACGCGGGCCAAGGCGGTCAGGATCGCAACCTGCGTGCGTGCGGGGGCGCCCGCGAGCGCGGACACCAGCCCCTTGGTCGCGGCAGCACTGGGGATCCGGCCAAGGTTGGCGGCAGCCTGCGCGCGCAGCGATGCCGTCGCGTCCGGGTCGTTCAGCACGCGCCCGATGGCTTGGACAGAGGCGTCTGAGCGGTCGTTGACGGCCAGCATGCGCATCGCACGGCCAAGTTCCAGCGACGGTGCGGCGCGGCCGACCTGCTGAACGAACTTGCGAAGCCCGTCGATTTCGGGGCCATCCAGGCGTGGCAGACCGAAGGTGGTTGTGTCGCGGCCCAGATAGCGCGTGACCCGGTCCGATACGACGTGGTCCTTTGTTTCATTCGCCATGGTGCGCCCCTTGTATCAATTGTCCCGTTGGCATCTCGAAATTTCAGTGCTTTGCGATGCTGACCTCATGTGATGCGCAAAGCGGATCAGCAGGCAGGCCGGACCCAGCAGCTGGCCAGCATATCGTCCGCCTGGCTTTGGGTCAGATCGCGGCTTGAGTTGTTCAGTTCCCCGATGCCGTCGCCGTTGCTGTCGACGCCCATCAGATTGGTGATCGTGGTCCAGTGCCGCAGCGTGAGGTAGTGTCCCACCTCATGTGCCAGCAGGACGCCGGCAAAATCGTCGCTGTTGCCAACCTGGAGCACGGCGCCGGTGCGCCCCTTGGCGTCCTTGTCGCATGGCCCGTTCGAGTTGCTCCAGCCGCCCGCGTCGGTGACATCCTGAACCCAGAACACGTCAATCCCGTCATTGGGTCCGGAATAGGCTTCGGTCAGATCGGTCGCGCCACCTGAATCGACCGCGAAATACGGGGCCGCGTCGGTGTCGTCGATATAGCGCCAATAGATCCTGCGCACGCCCAGATCGGCCTGCGCATAGATTTCGCGCATGAGGTCGATGGCGTGCTGCACCCGCAGCGCCTGCGCCTGGGTGAACGTGCCATTGAACCCGGGTTCGTGCCCAACCAGAAAGATGCAGATGTTGATCGACCGGCCGCGGATACGTTCAATGTGGTCGCGCACGCTGAGTTCGCGGTCGATATTGCCGTAGATGTAGCCGAAGAGATCCCGCTGGACGCTCAGGCTGCCGGTTTCATTGAGGCAGTCGGCGCAGGTGTCGCGAATGGACAGATCCATGAGTGTGCCCCCTATTGCAGTGCGATGACCATGGGGATGAGACCGTCATCCGCATCGAAATTCGCCAGAGCCTTGCCAATGACAGCACCAAAGGCGCGCGTATCGCCGCGCGCGGCCATGGCATGGCCCGCTTTGTCTGACGGGGTCAGCAGGTCGCCGATCCGGATCGGGCCGTTGCTGTTGGTCACGCGCACGCAGACCTTGCCGACAAGGGCGATCGGATGGCGGTGTTCGAGATGATCCTGCCGGTCAAGCACGATACCGGGCCTGTAAAGATCCGCGCCGGAGATCACGCCGACAACGGCAGTATCAAACGCTTGGGAACAGGGCACCAGCAGCCCGTCGCCGCCCAGCACCATCACGTCGCCGGGTGCGCAAGGCACCTCAGGCAGGACAGAAAAATCCTCGGCGCAGTCGCCATTGCGCAGGCGGATGTCACCGGCGTCGCCGTTGAGGTGGATGTTGGCGCGCGAGGCATCATTGTTCGGGTTGTTTTCCGATCCGGGAAACAGCGCGATATCACCGTCGCGTCCATTGCCGCCCATGAACAGGTTGGCCTGGTTGCCATCGAGCCGGATCGCATCGTTTCCGTCGCTGTCCTTGAGAATGATGTCGCCGTCCTGCGTGTCAGAGCCCAACGTGAGCGAGGCAAAGTCGCCGTTGATCCGGACCGTTTGTACACCTGATGCGTCATGCATGGTCAGGTCGCCGTCGTGTCCTGTGCCGCCAAGGGTCAGGTTGCCGTTGTCGCCAAGCGAGACGATGCGGGTGCCGTCTTCGGCAAAGATGCGCATGCGGTTGTTTTCGGCATCAAGCGAGAGCCGCGTGGTCGATGCGGTGTCGCGCAGGCTGATATCGCCGTCATGGTCCGGCCCCCCCAGCGTCAGGTTGCCATTGTCGCCAAGCGACACGATACGCTGCCCTGCTTCGTTGAAGATGCGCAGGCGTTGGGCATCGGCATCCAGCCGTATGCGGGTGATGTTGTTGGCGTCGCGCATGGTGATGTCGCCATCCGAACCCGGTCCGCCAAGCGTCAGGTTTCCGTTACTGCCAAGCTGCGCGATGATGTCCCCGGCGGCGTTGCGGATCGTGATGACATTGCTGTCGGCATCGATGTTGATCCGGATCTGACCCGTAGTGTCGTGCAGGCGTATGTCGCCGCTGACGGCGTTGCCGCCAAGAACCACGTCGCCGGTGTCCGGGTTGAGCGAAATCGTCGTATCCGTGGCGCCGTCGCGCTGGATGTTCACAAGGCCGTTGAATGTCTCTGGCATGAAAAATCTCCCTTTTGTCGTATTCGCTTTGGACACGGTGTCCCGGCAATTTCGCGCATGTTGGCGCGGCTGCCCTGCGTTGGGCTGGCTCTGGTTGGCGGACAAACACGTTGCCGTCAGCATCCATCCGCGGAACGTTTGTGAGGCGTGATGAGGCTGACGCCTGGCACGCCTATCGCGGGATGGACGTTGCCGGTTCTGTGGCCTCGCGTCCTCGCCTCACGAATGGATGTCCTTGAACAGCGGACGGTATGGTGGTCCTTGAAAAACCTCGTTGGCAGTTGTCGTTTCAAAAGTGTTTTGCAGCGAAAAACCCCGCAAAAGGGGGTGCAAAATAGTGCCGTTAATCCTTCTAATTTCCCGTAATTGTAGCAGAAAAGTACCCGCTTGCCGAGCATTAATTGCGCGGACGCTGTGTGACGCGCGTTCTGGGTCCGCGAAACCGGGACGGTGAAACAACTTGCGCCGCGTGGTTTTGTGGCTCTGAGACAGCGCATCGGGATGTCTGCCTTGCTACCATGCAGACGCGGTTGATGGATTTGGATCACGGGGTGTTCGCGGCCATCAATCGTTTGCGCTATCGATACCTTGGCGCTGCCAGCCCCCGAACGGCGACCGGTCGAAATGCAGGACCGCGCGGTGCATGCGTTTGAATGCGGGTCTGAGACAGGTTTGGACTGCGCGCCGGCACCCCGTTCGCCGCCGCGCACGTGGTTTCACGCCGACCCTGTCAGAGGTATGGTTTTACTGAATTATTTGGCTCCGGCGGTAGGTGTCTTACCAAAAATCGCAATCCAAAATAAATGAATAAAAACAATATATTGCGCGCCATGTTTTTTATACGCGCGCACAAATGTTGCGGGATTTGTTGCGGGTGTGCGCCGAGCGAATCACTAGATCAGAAAAGCAAAAAAGCCCCGCCTTTCGGCGGGGCGGCTTTCAGAATATTCCGATGATCGGGACATCGGTATCGGGACCGATCTCCACAACTTGAACGGGTATCGCTTGTGGCCCGGGGACGCGGAACGTGGGCTGAAACTCACTTTGTGTCCCGAGGGTTTTAACTGACACGTTACCCTCACCCATGATGTAGATTGAGCGCGTGGGTTCTGGCAGGAATTCACCAACAGTGAGAACGCGCAAATCAGGGGAGGGGCTTGTGGTGCCTTGGGCCGTCGCGGGGTTGGGCGTGGTTCGGCGACCATCAAAAGCACCCCCGGGCGCCGCCAAGGTAAGCACATCGCCCGTATCATCGAAAGTCACGGAAATCACAGACCCCTTGTGAGCCGTGACCATAAGGCGCGACAGTGCGACGAAAAAAGCCCGCACATCCACCCTGCGCCCGGGGCGGGCAGCAACCCCGGATGACGCGCTTTGCGTTCCGGTCGCATCCGAAACATCAACCGTCATTGCATAGGGGGCGCTAGCAATGCGGCGGCCAATCCGAGCGGTGAGATCAAGTAAATCTGACAAGATGTTCTCCTTAGTATAGCGCTAGAACGCTTGCGGTTGTGCCCGGCAAAATTCGGAGCGGGCGAAATGGCAGTGTCGCACCGGCGGTGACGGGTACGGGGGGCAGTGGGTCGGGGCACTCGATAGAAATGTACCCACTGGTCAACACGTGGATGGCGCGTGGAATTGGGTCCAATGCCTCACTGCCCGGAACAATGACCCGCAAGTCCAACCCGGTTGCCGTGTCATCTTGTGCGGTTTGTGGTTCTGTCATGGCTACGCCTCGCTTTCGGATTTTGTTGCGGCCAGAGATGCAACACGCTGGTTCATCTCGCATGTTTTGGAGTTGAGTTCGGCCATGAGGTTGGTCGGGCTGGCCGGGGGGCGGTCATCAATTGCGCGGCCTTGGATCTGCGCATCGCGCAGAACGCCAAGTGACGCGCGGGCTTTGGTCAGATGTGACAGCCCGCTATCGGGGTCGATATCCTCACCCTCGTACCACGCGAACAAATGGCGCAGCGCGGCGGCGAAATAGGTTGAGGCAAGCACGTCGCCCGTGCGCCAGTTGTGGCGACCGTATTTGGCAGCGCCCTCGCCATGGGCGACCGCATCCTCGGCCAGCACCGCGAAGGGCAGGGTGTGAAATGGCACCTTTGCCATCCCGGCGCCTTGCTTTGGGTCGTTTGGGTGAGGTGTCATGCTGCCCTCCATTTTCCGTTTTTGAGTGTGATGATCGACCGCTTGCCGTTGGCATAGGTGACGATCAGGGAATGCGACCAGCTTGACGGGCCTTGGTTGTAACCCATGTCGAGGTGGCTCATGGTGCCCATCTGGTAGCAGCCGTGATAGATGCGCGCCGAATGTGCGTGGCCGATGTTAGATTTCTCGCCCGTGCGTGCAATATTCATGGCCGAGCCGCGTGCGCCATTGGGGCCGATATCGCCGTGCTGATCATGCCGAATACCTGCGATCTCAAGCCGCTCATCGCGCGACAGAAACCGCACCTCGGGCGCGAGGCCCGCGCGCTTTAGCGCCCATTCGGCCAGATCAAAGGTGCGCAGATCTCCGCGCTTGATGGCTGCAATCTTTTGGCCAGCCGCTTCAAGATAGAAGGGCGCGTTGATCGGGTCGCGGCGATAGTCCGCCTCGGCCACCCACCGGTCAAAGTGCTCATCATGGTTCGCCTTGACCACATGCGTCTGCGTTCCGGGGCGCACCATCCGGTTTAGGTTTGCCGCCGTTTCGGCGATCTCTCCCTCAACCGACTCTTTGGCGTTGTAGTGAGCGGCGATCATGTCAAACACCGAATTGTGGTGCGACCGGCGCCCAAAGTTGAGCACATCGTGCAGCACTTGGTGATCAGGCTTGAGCGTGTCGATCAGCCCGCCGTCGCCCCACACTGTTTCAAGGGCCACCGGGTCGACTTCGGTCCCATGAACATCACCAGGGGTCAGCACTTCGACGGCGCCAGTACCTACGATGCCATTCTCGACCCGCAAGTCGAGATCATGGATGACCCCTTTCGTGTCTGCGTTGATCTGGCGCACAAACCAGTCACCAGCGCGGTCGACTTCGACCAAGAGCGCCGCATAGGCGTGATGAAACTCAGCTTTCAGACCCGCCTTGCGTTTGATGTAGTTTTTCAGTGTCACGGCGCCGGTCGTGTAGAGAAACTTGGTGTCGGTGCCGGGGGCGGTGGCAACCGATTTCATGGCCAGTTGCGGGTGCGGGAAAATGCAGCTTGGCGCACCGGCAAAGCTGTCCAAACCGGAAAGCGGGTCTGTGGCCGTTGGGATGATGTTCATGTCACCCACCCACAGCAGACCCGGGGCGATC
>JBCBAV010000131.1:0-10165 GCA_038532285.1 Pseudomonadota bacterium
CCAAAACCACGCCCGCGCCGGTGTCTGACCCATCAAAGAGTTCCAAAAGACCATCTTGCGTAAGAGGGGTCGGCCGCACCGGCGGGGCATCGGCAACGTTGAGACCCAGTTCGGCGAACAGGGCGCCCCACTGGCTCTCGGCGGTGCCGACAATCTGATAATTCGCGGATTTCTTGCGCAGGTCGTCGTCCTGCGGGATCGAGGCCAGCACCGGGATGTCCACCGCCTTGGCAAAGGCCTGCGCTTCGCCGGATCCGTCGTCCTTGTTGATCACAAGGCCAGCGACGCCGACATTGCCGCCCAGCCTGCGGAAGTATTCTACCGCCGAACAGACGTTATTGGCGACATAGAGACTTTGCAGATCGTTTGAACCAACAAGGATCACCTTTTGCGCCATGTCGCGTGCGATGGGCAAGCCAAAGCCGCCGCAGACGACGTCGCCGAGGAAATCGAGCAAGACATAGTCGAAATCCCAGTCATGAAAGCCCAGCTTTTCCAGCAGCTCAAAGCCGTGAATGATCCCGCGTCCGCCGCACCCGCGGCCAACCTCGGGCCCGCCCAGTTCCATCGCGAACACGCCGCCGCGCTTGAAACAGACGTCGCCGATTTTCACCTCTTCGCCGGCAAGCTTTTTTCTCGTCGACGTTTCAATGATTGTCGGGCACGCCTTGCCACCGAACAGCAATGATGTTGTGTCGGATTTCGGGTCACAGCCAATCAGCAACACGCGCTTGCCCTGCTCGGCCATCATGTGGCTGAGGTTCGCGAGCGTGAACGACTTGCCGATGCCACCCTTGCCATAGATCGCGATGATCTGCGTGTCCTTGGTGGCCTCGGCGGGCAGCACATCGGCCAGGTCTTCGTTGGCCTCATCGCGCAAGCGCTGATCGAAGTCCTTCAGGTTCGGAACCTCATCCTTCATCTCAGTGCTCCCAGTCCAAAATCATCTTGAGACATCCCGGGTCGGTAAATGCCTGTGTGTAGGCCTCTGGCGCATCGGCGGCAGGCCGTGTGTGCGTGATCAGGCCATCAAGGCTCAGCGCGCCGGCCTCGACCAGTTCGCGGGTGGCGATCAGGTCCTCGTGATCCCATTCGGCAGCGACACGGAACCGCGCCTCTTTCATGAAGGCCGGGGGAAACGCAAAGCTGAGCGGTTTGCGGTAAAACCCCGCCAGCACCACTTCGCCTCCCTTGGCGATCCTGCGGACCAGATCGTCGAGAAGGGCACCGTTGCCGGAAGCATCGTAGATCGACGCGTAGGCGTGACAGCCGTCCTCGTCGGGATGCAAGACCTCGTAACTCTCTGCGCCGGTCTGACGCTGTGGATCGATCTCCCAGACCGTCGGAGCGCCACCCGCAGCCACGGTAAGCCGCGCCAGCAAACGACCCAGCGTGCCATGCCCCACGATCAGGTCCGGCAGCGCTTTGTTTTCGCCAGTCATCGCGTGTTTCGCAGTCGCGGCCAACGCAAGCAGCGCGCCCTGCGGACCAAGGCCCGCATCGATTCGCGTCACCCGCGCCGCAGCGGTCACCACGCGTTGCGACGCACCGCCAAAAAGGCCGAACGCATCTTCAAAGCAATTCGCCCCGGGCACAAAAACACGCTCGCCGATCTTGAACCCGGTATCCGGCGCTGCCTCGACCACTTCGCCTACGGCTTCGTAGCCAGGCACCAGCGGATAGCCCATGCCCGGAAAGGGCGGCATATCCCCCGTCCAGAACAGTTTTTCAGTGCCCGTAGAGATTCCGGAATGGGTGATATCCACCACCAGGTCGCCTGTGCCCGGCGCCGTAAGCGTCAGGGTACCCAGATCAAGGTCTTGCGGACCTTTGAGCAGGACGGCTTCCGTTTTCACCAATCTCTCCCGTGGCAGGCTTTGCCCGCAGCGCACACAGCGCCAACGTGCGGTTTTCGTCTTGTGTCATTTTAGTCTGACAAAAAATGCTGTCAATTAAAATGGACACTTTTCGTTTTTTGACGCTGTCAGCCCGGCTTGACGGCGGAAATTACCCGCGTGACATACGCTCGGGCCGGGGTTCGACTGCGGATCTGAGCGAATCCGGCATCTTCAAGCAACGCGCTGATCTCTGCTGCGGAACGGGCGCGGCCTGTCTGCATCGCCATGGTATAAAACGCGAAATAGATGTCGCCCGACCGTTCAGGGCGCGTACCGCCACCCATGGGCTCGGACACGATCAGGCGACCGCCCGGCGGCAACGCCGCATATACCGAGGCCAGCAGCGCCCGCACCGTATCGTCACCATGATCGTATAGCACCCGGATCAGCGAAATCGCATCTGAACCAACCGGCAGCACATCCTCGCGGAAGGACCCGGGCACGATTGTTGTCCGATCCGCCAGTCCCGCTGCATCAAAACGCGCCTGCGCGTCCGGGACCACCTGCGGCAGATCAAACAGCGTCATCTGCATCTGTGGTGCGGCGTGCCCTGCGGCCTCCAGAAATGCACCGGTGCCGCCACCAACATCCAAAAGGTGGTTTATACCTTTCAGCGACACGGTGCGCAGTGTGTCCTCGGCGACCAGGCGTTGGGATTGCGCCATGAGATCGGAATAGGTCGCGGCCTCAACCGGGTCGATCTCTCCGCCGAACACGTAGGGCCAAAAGCGCGAAAGCGCTGTATCATCCGGCCCCCGCAACAGAGCCACCGGATCGCGCAGATCGTCATAAAATGCCTTGTGATGGCGGATCATCGCCTCGAGCCCCGGCACGCCCATCAGCGCAGCGCCCCGGCGCGCCAAGGCAAAACCGGCACGCTTGCGTTTCAACAAACCCAAAGCAGCACCCGCCTGCAACAGCACCTGCATGCGTTCAGCGGGCACATCACAGGCCTGCCCCAGCGTCTCGGCGCTACGCGGGCCGGCGCGCAAGCGGCGGAAGATGTCCAGTTCCACCAGCGCCATCAGCACCTGGCTTTGGACAAATCCCTGCACGACCTCGAACAATGCGGCACCATCTGCGCGCGCGCGTCCACGGGTCAAAGGAAAGTGCGCTGCCCAGCTTTGAAATCCGGGCCGGGCGACAAGCCGGTTCAGCCAGCCGCCTTTCCACGCGGGGGCGTCCGCGGTCATTCGCCCGGCACGCGCGGTTTGTCGACAACGGGGGTGAGTCGCTCGGCATACATGCGCACCATCTCGGCCAATTGCGCCTCGCCCCGGCAGGACGGGATCGACGCGATCGCACCGCCGAGGATATCCTTGAGCCGCTGGATCGCGCCCTGCACACCCAGGAGCGTCACCGCATTGGGCCGCCCGTGCAGATCATCCTGCCCCGCAGGCTTGCCCAGCGTTTCTGCGTCATACAGCGCGTCGCGCAGGTCATCGGCCACCTGGAATGCCTCACCAATCCTGTCGCCCAGTTCAAACCACGGCTCGGCATCCTGCCCTGCCGCAATCGCACCCATCTGCGTTGCCGCGATAAACAGCGCGCCGGTTTTGGCCTGGTGATAGGCGCTGAGATCCACGTCAGCCTCGCTTTCCCATCCCTGTCCCGCGCAAATGCCCCCCGGCATACCCGTGCGCTGCGCCAACGTGACAATCATCTGCGCCACCCGGTCCGGAGCAAGGTGCGATTGCCGCGCGAGGATCTCAAAGGCCAGCACAATGAGGCTGTCGCCCGCCAAGACGGCAAGCGGTTCGGAAAAGGCGCGGTGCACCGTGGGTTTGCCGCGACGTATGTCGGCATCGTCGAAACAGGGCAGATCATCATGCACCAGCGACGCGCAATGGATGATCTCCAGAGCGGCAGCGGCAGCGTCTGCCAGTGCTGGCCGATCATCGCCACAGGCCTGCGCCACGGACATGCAGATCGTTGGCCTGATCCGCGCGCCACCCGGGGCCGTGGCATAGTACAACGCATCGGCAAGCCGCGGTGGTGTAGCGATACCAGGGCGCGCTTGGCCCACCTGAACGGCTGAGGCAATCGCCGCCTCGATCCGCGTGCTGAGTCCCATCGGCGATGTCTCCAAACCTGCAGTATGTCACACAAACGCGACATCAATATGTAAATCATACTGGACACATTGCTCTGGCGAGTCAACAATTGGCCCATGCAAGTAACCCCCGCCCCTCACGCACCGCACGCGGTTGTCATCGGCGCAGGTATCGCAGGGCTCGCTGTCGCAGGCCGTCTGCGTGCGGCAGGCTATGCCGTGACACTGCTCGAACGCCACGCGCGCGTCGGCGGCAAGATCCGCACCGTCGGTTCGGCGGCGGGGCCCATCGACGCGGGCCCCACGGTGTTGACCATGCGGCACGTGTTTGATGACCTGTTTGCGGTCATGGGCGCGCGGCTTGACGATCACGTGAAACTGTTCCGCCAAGAGGTGCTGGCACGTCATTTCTGGCCCGACGGATCGACCCTCGACCTGACAGCGGACGAGGCGCGGAACACCGACAACATTCGCGCCTTTGCAGGGGTGCGCGCGGCAATCCAATTCCAACGCTTCTCGCAGCGTGCGCGCGACCTCTTTGCCGCGTTCGACCACCCGATGATGCAAGCGGCCGACCCACAGATCACGCACCTGACCGCGACGGTGCTGCGACATCCCGGTCTGATCCCGGCGATGGCCCCCCTGTCAACGCTCAAATCCGCATTGGCCCGTGCCTTTGATGATCCGCGCCTGCGCCAACTCTTTGGTCGCTACGCTACGTACGTGGGCGGCAGCCCGACTCATGCGCCCGCGCTACTCTCCCTGATCTGGCAAGCCGAAGCAGCGGGGGTCTGGGTGGTCGATGGCGGCATGCACAGACTGACCGAAGCATTGGCGGCGCTGTTGCGCGATCGCGCCGTGGAGATCGTGACCGAAGCCCATGTGGCCCGCGTCGATGTTCAATCGGGCCGCGCCCGCGCCGTGGTGCTGGAAGACGGCACGCGCTTTGCCTGCGATGTTCTGGTGCATGCCGGTGATCCGCGCGCGCTGGCGACCGGCGCGTTGGGTCCTTCGGTCGCGGCGGCAGCCCATGCGACGCTGAAAACCAAACGAAGCTTTTCAGCCCGCGTGCTCAGCTTTGCCGCAACGCCGTCGCGCGACGACCTGGTGCACCACAACGTCTTCTTCCAATCAGACCCCGACACAGAATTTCGCGACCTGATGGCGGGTCGCGTGCCTGCGCATCCGTCTTTCTACATCTGCGCACTTGATCGCGGACAGGGGCGCGCGCCGCCTCCGTTCGAGCGGTTCGAGATCATCACCAATGCCCCGGCCACGGCCGATACCACCCCACCCAAGGACCTAGAGACATGGCTTCATCAGATCACGCACCAGATGGCGCAGTTCGGGATGACATTCAGCCCGACGCCGACCACGCCAACCGTGACAACGCCCCAAGCGTTCGGGCGGATGTTCCCCGAGAGTCTGGGCGCGCTCTACGGCCAGAGCCCGCACGGAATGACCGCCGCGCTAAAACGCCCGCGGGCCCGGACACACATCCCGAACCTTTATCTCGCGGGCGGCGGGACGCACCCGGGGGCGGGTGTGCCGATGGCGACACTCTCCGCCCGGCACGCGGTCGAGGCGATCTTGAACGACCAAACTTCAACGTTGCGGTTGGCCCGAACGGCTATGCCTGGTGGTATGTCGACGGGCTAAGCGATTGCGGTCAAAAAGCCGTGTCTGTCATCGGCTTTATCGGGTCGGTGTTTTCGCCGTGGTATCGTTGGTCCGGACGCAAGCTGCCGCAGAACCACTGCTGCATCAACGTAGCGACCTATGGCCGGGGCGGGCGCTTTACGATGACGGACCGCGGCACCAGCGCGCTCCGACAGACCGCCTCCAGGCTTGAGGTCGGGCCGTCAAAGATGTGCTGGCAAGGCGATCACCTGCTGATCGAGATCAACGAAGTGTCCTCGTGGCCCCTGGTCAGCCGCATGCGCGGCCAGATCCGGATTGTGCCAACGGGACTGGCACAGGTCGAATTGCCCCTGACCCCGGACGACAGCCACATCTGGCGCCCCTTTGCCCCCCGCGCCCGCATTGAGGTCGAGATTGACCGCCCGGGCTGGCAATGGACCGGTGAGGGATATTTCGATGCAAATTTCGGTACCCGCGCGCTAGAAGAGGACTTTTCCTACTGGACTTGGGGACGTTTTCCCAAGGGCGACGGCGCCGCGTGCTTCTACGACGCCACGCGGCTCGACGGGTCGCACCTGTCGGAAGGCTTCGCTTTTGACGCGGACGGCACCGCCCAAACCATTCCATTGCCACCAAAGGCGCGTTTGCCGCGCTCAAAATGGGCCGTGCGCCGCGAGACGCGGGCGGACCTCGGTGCCTTTCCACGGCAGGCCCTCGCGATGCTCGATGCCCCGTTTTACACCCGCAGCGCGGTGAGCACAGTGCTCGACGGCGAAGAAACCACCGGCGTGCACGAAGCGCTGGACCTCCGCCGTTTCCGCTCGCCGCTCTTGAAACCGATGCTGGCCACCCGCGTGCCCCGCCGCCCGAATTGGCATTTCGACTAAGCTCAAGCCAGCCGAATCCTCCCAAAAATCACCACTTGGCGCGCGGCTTCATCAAACCGCCGGTCCCAGTCTCGGCAAGGCACTTGAAGCCACGCACAAGTGCTCCTGCCCGCATCTTCATTTCGCTAGTTAAACCGCCCCCGGAGGGTCGTTCTGCCTATTGCGGCTGCGGCATGGGTTTCGCCGCTTCTTCGGGGTTCATCCGCCACACCTGCCAGTTCAGCGCCGCGGCAATACTGACCCACAACAGATACGGCGCAAAAAGCCATCCCGCGACGCTGTCCACCCGGCCCAGCGCCAGCATTGTCGCCAGTACTGTCAGCCACAACGCAACAATCACAGCCATACCCACGCGGATCTGCTTGAGACCAAAGAAAACCGGCGTCCACAACCCGTTGAATGCGATCTGAACGGCCCAAAGCGCCATGGCCACGGCATTGCCATCGGCCAGAGCCACCCGCGCTCCGGCCACGGCCATGCAGATATACAGCGCGAACCACGTGACCGGAAACACCCAGTCGGGTGGCGTCCAGCTTGGCTTGTTCAACGCGCGGTACCACGGTCCGGGCGGGAACAGGCCACCGGTGGCACCAGCGCCCAGACAGGCGACGAGGAAAAGACAGAAGAGCAGCCAAAACATGATGGTTAACCTAGCGGCGCGTTGGCCTTGATCAATGCGGCCTGATCCATGCGCGCCTTGGCCTCCAGCGTGGCGAGCGCCTCGAACAGGCTGTCGCTGCGACCAGGTGGTGCGGCGTGGGCCGCGGCATCGACCAGAAACCGGACCTCGTCCAGAGGCCGCGCGTAGAGCACCGCGGATTGCGGCATCGCGGCGCTCACGCCGGTTGCGGCGACCGATTGCGCCAACCAACCAAGCTTTTGGGCCTTCGACGTGCGCGCACGGGACGAAATACTGTCATAGCCCATCCCGGTCAGCCGCCCGGCAATGCCAGCATAGATGAACCGCGCAGCATAGATTCCCGGTCGACAGCCGTGCGGCAGAGCGCTGATGCCCGCTTCGGACCGGTAGTAGAGCCTGTTGGCCTCCATCACGAGGCTGCGGACCATGGCGCGCACCGCTTTGGTCGGACGCGGATCGGCAAAGAACGCCTCAGGCGTGATCCCGGCCTCTTCGAGCCAATCGGTGGGCAGGTACAACCGCCGCTCCAATGCGTCCTCGCCCACATCGCGTGCGATGTTTGTAAGCTGCATCGCCACACCCAGATCGCAGGCCCGCGCCAGCGCGTGTGGGTCACGCACGCCCATCAGCATGCACATCATCGCGCCCACGGCCGACGCCACCCGCGCCGAATACTCCCGCACGCCGCTGATTGTGGCATAGGTCCGTTGATCGGCGTCCCAGGCCAACCCTTCGAGCAGCGCATCAGGCAGAACGCGCGGCATATCGCAGCCTTCAACCACCGCAGCAAACGCCCGATCGGGGGCGGCATTGGCGGGTCGCCCTGCATAGACCAGATCCAACCGGTCACGCAGCCGCAGGACTGACGCGGCCTTGTCCGCCTTCAAATCGACCTCATCATCTGCCAGCCTGCAAAACGCATACAATGCCAGGGCAGGATCGCGC
This sequence comes from Pseudomonadota bacterium, assembly GCA_038532285.1. GTDB lineage: Bacteria > Pseudomonadota > Alphaproteobacteria > Rhodobacterales > Rhodobacteraceae > Tateyamaria. Next base: position 8,065 of record JBCBAV010000131.1, read on the forward strand.
ACACGACGCGGCAAAAGCTTTGAGGCGGCATGAAAGGACAATGAACCGTGCCGGATCATCTCTGTGCAGGTGTCCAGATCGCGCGGATCTATCATCCGGCTCCTCCCGTTGGATGCGCGTTCACCGCGCACCGTCCTGTGCCGATTGCGGGACGGCGTCCGGCACCAATTGTCCCAGCACCTCTGCCGTGGCGATAACCCCAGGGACTCCGGCACCCGGATGCGTTCCTGCACCAACAAGGTACAGGCCGTCCGCTTCTTCGCTGACGTTGTGTGGACGGAACCAGGCCGACTGCAGAATCCTTGGCTCAATCGAAAAGCCCGCCCCGTGAGGGCTTAGGTAACGGTCGCGGAATGTCTCGGGCGTGAACACCTGTTCAGAGACGATTTTCGACCCTAATCCGGGCAAAAGCTGCTCTTCCAGCATCGCCAGCATCTTGGCCTTGTAGGCGTCCGCCTCGGTCTGCCAGTCTACGCCACCGTGCCCCAGATGCGGCACAGGGCTGAGCACATAGAACGTATCGTCCCCCTCGGGCGCCACGCTCGGGTCCGTCACCGACGGGCGATGGACATAGAGGCTCATGTCATCGCTCAGCTTGCCCTTGATAAAGATATCGCGCAGCAGCCCGGTATAGCGCGGCCCGTTGAGAATCGTGTGATGCCCCACGTCCTGCCATTCATTGGCCGTGCCCTTGGTGCCGAAATACCAGACAAACAGGCTCATCGAATAGCGGGTGCGCTTCAGGCGGGCCGGGCTCCAGCGTTTCTTCGGCGCGCGACGCATAAGGTGATTGTAGGTGTGGCCCGCATCGGCGTTGCTGACCACGACGTCCGCCCCCAGTTCTAGGCCCGAGCCGAGTCTTACCCCCTCGGCCCGGCCATTGCGCACCACGACCTCGTCCACCTCGGTCTCCATCAGCAGCGTGCCGCCCTGCGCCTCGATGACGTCAGCCATCTTGCGCGCCATGCCGGCCAGTCCGCCCATGGCGTAGTGCACCCCAAACTCCTTTTCGAGGTAGCTGACAAGGATGTACATTGACGTGACGTGGCACGGATCCCCACCGATAAAGAGGGGATGAAAGCTGAAAGCCATGCGCAGCTTGTCATTTTTGAACCGGCGCGCGGCGTGGGCATAGACGGACCTGTCTGCGCGCAGCATGCCAAAGATGTGCAGCACCTTGATCAGATCCCACAGCTTGTGCATCGACCGGCGGCCCAGATCCTCGAACCCGAACCAGTAGCGCCGGGTGCTGTCCATGAGGAACCGGTCAAAGCCCGCCACGTCCGCGGGTTCGATCTTGGCCACCTCGGCGCGCATTGCGTCGGTGTCCTGCTGCGCGGTAAAGACCGTACCGTCAGGCCAGCGGATTTCGTAAAACGGGCTGAGCGATTTCAGCGTTACATCGGCGTCGAAATCCCGGCCGCAGGCGGCCCAGAGATCGCGATAAAGCTGCGGCACAGTGATGATTGTCGGCCCCAGATCAAACCTGTGCCCGTCCTGCCAGATGGCTGAGCCGCGCCCGCCAGGCACATCCAGCTTGTCGATCACCGTGACCTTGTAGCCCTTGGCCCCTAGCCGCATGGCCGCCGCTAATCCACCAAGGCCCGCGCCGACCACAATGGCGCGATTGCCGGTGCGGGCCTGCGATTCTATCGAGTCAAATTTTGTCATCCTGGTCGCACAATACGACTGTCTAGTTTAGTTGACAATTTCTTTATTCAGCGTAGTCTGGCCTCGGCCCTGACACTGACTCTGGGCGGCAGTGCGAACCGAGATGACCCAGACCACCACCATAACCTTTCTGCGATTTACCCGCGCACGCGACCGCATCTGGGCGCTGGCCATGATGGGCATGGCACGGCCTGCCATGGCGCGGGTGCCGGATCTTGGGTTCTGGAAACTGTGCGGATCGGGCACTGGCGAAGGCTTTACACCCGTCCCTAATACAGGCGTTTATGCGATTCTGTGCACATGGCCAGATGCCGATACAGCACAAGCGCGCCTAGCCGAAACCCGCATCTTTCAACGTTATCGCGCCCGGGCTGCCGAGCACTGGACTGTGTTCCTTGAAACCGCGACCGTCCGTGGCGAATGGAGCGGG
>JBCBAV010000132.1:0-10033 GCA_038532285.1 Pseudomonadota bacterium
CTGCCGCAAGCTCTTCCAGCTTGGCCCGTTCGTCAGGCGTAAGCCGGAGTGTGACAGGAGAGAGTGTTTTATTGGCGTGCCTGGCGCGCTTTGCTACGGCTTTGAATTGCCGTGGCAGCGCTGCAGTGCCTGACAAATCCCCACTCATGGCGACACCTCCGGTGGAGGCAGTGCGACAGGCGTTTCCGCCTCAGGCCCAGCATCATCCTCTGCCGCTTCTGCAAAGGCCTGCAATCTGTGGATAACCTCCGGCTCCGACCGCAGAACACTTGTCCAGTTCTCAAGTTCTGTCAGGATTAAATCGCACTCAGAAGGTTCTAGGTTGTTCCTCTCCGGTGCACCATTCTCTTCTGATTTGTTTTTGCGGCGCGCGTCCGGGACGTATTATGCTGGCTGTTTTCCGGCTTGCGTCGCGTGAGCGGTCCGTGTCTCTGGCGCGCGGTATTCGTGTTGGACAAGTGAGTTGCCCCCGTCATCGGGGGCGCCTGTTTACCAGCGGTGCGGCTTGGGCCGGGCGTCAGCTTTCGCCGAACAGATCGCGGGTGAAGACGCGGTCGGCGACATCGGCAAGTTCGTCCACCATGCGGTTGGCGATGATCACTTCGGCTTCGGCTTTGAACGCGTCGAGATCGCGCACCACGCGGGAGCCGAAGAAGCTGTCGTCGGCCAGTGCGGGTTCGAACACGATCACTTCGATGCCCTTGGCCTTGATCCGTTTCATGATGCCCTGCACCGAGCTTTGGCGGAAATTGTCCGAGGACGCCTTCATCACCAGCCGGTGCACGCCGACGACCTTGGGCGCCTTGGCGATGATCTGTTCGGCGATGAAATCCTTGCGGGTGCGGTTGGCATCGACGATGGCGGACATGATGTTCTGCGGCACCGCGGCGTAGTTGGCCAGGAGCTGTTTTGTGTCCTTGGGCAGGCAGTAGCCGCCGTAGCCGAAGGAGGGGTTGTTGTAGTGTCGGCCCACGCGGGGGTCTAGGCTGACGCCCTCGATGATCTCTCTGGCGTTGAGGCCGTAGCTGAGCGCGTAGCTGTCGAGTTCGTTGAAAAACGCAACCCGCATGGCGAGGTAGGTGTTGGCAAAGAGCTTGATCGCCTCGGCCTCGGCGGGGCCGGTGAACAGGATCTCGATGTCCTGCTTTTCCGCCCCGGCGGCCAGCAGGGACGCGAATTTGCGGGCGCGGGGGCTGTCTTCGCCGACGATGATGCGCGAGGGGTGCAGGTTGTCGTGCAGGGCCTGGCCTTCGCGCAGGAATTCGGGGCTGAAGATCACCTGGTCGGTGTTCAGGCGGGCGCAGAGATCGTCGGTAAAGCCCACGGGGATGGTCGATTTGATGACGATGCAAGCGGTGGGGTTGGCGGCGATAACATCGCGCACCACCGCTTCGACGCTGGTGGTGTCGAAATAGTTGGTCTGCGGGTCATAGTTCGTGGGCGTGGCGACGATCACGTAGTCGGCGTCGGCAAAGGCCGCGCGGCTGTCGCGCGTTGCGGTCAGGTCCAGCGTGTGGTGGGTCAGGAAGGTTTCCAGCCCGGCATCCACGATCGGGGAGCGGCGGGCATTGACCATGTCCACCCGCTCGGTCGAGACATCGGTGGCCACGACGCTGTTGTGCTGGGCCAGCAGCACCGCGTTGGACAGGCCGACATAGCCGATCCCGGCCACTGCGATTTTTGTTGGTGTCATGTGTGTTACCCGGGGTTGCCTGCCGCGCCGAAGAATTTTGCCTGAAGCGCCGGTTTTGCGCGATGGTGTAAACGGCGTGGCGGACCGGGCCAACCGGGTGGGGCAAAAATACTTGCGGTGTGCTGTGGCGGCTGCGGACCCATGGCGTGGGCGCGACCGCGCCTGTCAGCGCATGCGGATTTTCGGGTTGAGCGCGTCGTTCATGCCGTCGCCGATCAGCGAGATGCTGAGCACGGTGACAAAGATCGCAAGGCCCGGGATCGTGACGGTGTAGCTGGCATCGAGGATGTACTGCCGGTTGGAGCCGATGATCTGGCCCCAGCTGACCACGTTGGGGTCGGTGAGGCCGAGAAAGCTGAGCCCGGCCTCGAACAGGATGGCGGAGCCGACCATAAGGGCCGATTGCACGATGATCGGCGGGGCGGCGTTGGGCAGGATGATGCGGAAGATCAGTTTGCCGCGCGAAGCGCCAAGCGCGCGGGAGGCGAGGACAAATTCCAGTTCCTTGAGGCGCAGGAATTCGGCGCGGGTGATGCGGGCCACGGCGGTCCAGCTGACGATGCCGATGGCCAGCGTGATCATGGGCAGCGACGCGCCGAACAGCGCCACGATCACCATGGAAAAGAGCAGAGTGGGCAGGACCTGGAAAAACTCGGTGAAGCGCATCAGGATTTCTTCGACGATGCCGCCGAAAAACCCGGCGACCGCACCAAGGGTGACGCCGATGACGATGGACACAAGGGCCGCGGTGCCGCCGATGAGCAGGCTGACCCGCGCGCCGGACAGCAGCATGGCAAAAAGGTCGCGGCCCAGATAGTCGGTGCCCAGCAAAAAGCCCTGTTGGCCCGGTGGCGAGAACGGTGCCCAGACCATTTCGAACGGGTCGGTGGGATAGAGGATCGGGCCGAAGATTGCCGCGAGGATGATCAGCGTCAGCGTGGCGAGGCCAAAGAGCGCCGCGCGGTTGCGGCGGAAATTGATCCACGCTTCGGTCGCCGGGTGGCGGGAGATCGCTGTGGGCTCGGTCACGGTCGGATCGCTCATCCGCTTTGCCCCCGGATGCGCGGGTCCATGGCGCGCAGCACCTGATCGGTCAGCAGGTTGCCCACGATCACCACGAGCGCGGAAAAGAACAGGATGCCGAGGATCGTGGGCGTGTCGCGGGCGATGATCGACTGGAAGGCGAGCGTGCCTAGGCCGGGCCAGCTGAACACCGCCTCGACCAGCACGGCGCCCGAGATCACGGCGGAGAACTGCAGGCCTGCGAGTGTGACCACCGGGGCCATGGAGTTCGACAGCGCGTGGGAATAGACCACCTGGCGCATCGGCAGCCCCTTGGCATGGGCGGTGCGCACGTAGTCGGATTGCAGCACCTCCATCATCGTGGCGCGCGACAGGCGCGAGTAGAGTGCCACGAAGATCGACGCCAGCGTGATCATCGGCAGCGCGAGGTGGCGTGCGATGTCGGCGGCGATGACCCAGAAGCCGCCTTCGACCGTGACGTCGCGCATGCCCGCGACCGGGAACCACTGGATGTTCAGTGAAAACGCGATCAGCAGCAGGATGCCGGTCCAGAACACTGGCGCGGAATAGCCGAAGAGGGCGACGAAGGTGACGAGGTGGCTGAGCGGGCCGGTGGGGTTTTGCGCCGACAGCGCGCCGAGAAAGACGCCGAGGAGTAGCGCAAAGATCTGGGCCGTAAACACCAGAAGCAGTGTTGCGGGCAGGCGTTCGAGGATCAGGTCGGTGACGGGGCGATTGTAGAAATAGGAATAGCCCAGATCGAACTGCAGCACGCCGCCGATATAGCGGCCAAGCTGCACCAGAAAGGGCTGGTCGAGCCCGTATTCGGCGCGGATCTGTGCCATGACCTCGGGGTCGGCGCCGCCTGCGGATTGCGCGATGGTGTCGGCCACATCGCCGGGCGCGAGGTGCATGAGCGCGAAGTTCAGCACCAGCACCGCAAGCAGCAGAAGTGCTGCGTACATGGACCGGATCAGGAGGTTTTGCAGAAAGCTCAAGTCAGGGGATGCTCATCGGACCCTTTGGGCCCTCTTCGCGCCGATGAGCGTCTGCCAAGGCGCGAAGAGGGTCCGGTTGGGGTCAGTCCTTGAGATAGGTCATGTCGATGGGTGTCGACGTGCCCCAGATGCCCAGCGGCGGGTTGCCGACAGTGTCGGCATAGACCGTGTGATAGGGCAGCGTGTTGGTGTGATAGACCGGCAGTTCCTCGGCGATGATGGCCTGGAATTCCTTGTAAAGCTCCGTGCGCTTGGCCGGGTCGGTTTCCACGGCGGCCATGGTCATCAGCTCGTCCACCCGCGCGTTCGAGAACCCTTGGGTGTTGGACCACACGCCCTTGCCGATGTTGGTGCTGTCATAGGTGCGGTGCACGCCGATCACCGGGTCGCCCCAGTTGAACACGGTGTCCCAGCTCATGTCGAAATCCATCTCGCCCATGCGCTTGGCCCATGTGGGGAAGTCGGCGCTGGCGCGGACCTCGACGTCGATGCCGACCTTCTTGAGCGCGGCCTTGACGTATTCCACCTGCGGCTTCACGCCCGGCCAGCCAAAGTCGATGGTCAGGCCAAAGCGGCTGTCGCCGTCCAGTGGAAAGCCGGCCTCGTCGAGCAGCGCGTTGGCCTTGTCGAGATCGACGTCATAGGTCGGCACATCGGCGTTGTAGAACGGGCTGTCGGGGTGGATGCCGGTGCGGCTGTCGGCGGCGGTGCCCTGCATGAGCGCGTTCTGGATAAAGTTCTTATCCACCGCATAAGCGATGGCCTGGCGCACGCGTTTGTCCGACAACGGTCCGTCGCCGCCCGTGTTCATCGCCAGCCAATCAAGCGGGCCGATGGCGCCGTAGCCTTCGGGTGTAACGGTCAGGCCGTCGACCTTTTTCAGGCGGTTGACCATGGTGGGCACGCTTTCGAACGCGCCCATCTGCACCTCGCCGTTTTCATAGGCGATGGTGCGCGCGGACACATCCGTGATGATGCGCATCACCACGCGGTCAAGGAACGGGCGCCCGTCGATGAAGAAATCGTCAAAGCGTTCGAGGATCACGTGTTCGCCGGATTTGAACTCCACCAGCTTGAACGGACCGGAGCCCACCACGTTTTCGTTGTTGCGGGGGTGGGATTTCACCTCTTCCACCGGCACGTCGCCGTAGATGTGTTTCGGCAGGATCGACATCAGCTGGCCGGACATGGCCAGCATCAGCGCCGGATGCGGTTGCGACAGGCGCAGGATGGCAGTGTGCTCGTCCGGGGTTTCGACCGATTCCACCGGCGCGAACATGGTCTTGAACGGGTGGTTGGCCTTGATCACGTCGACGGAGAACGCGATGTCTTCGGACGTGATCGGCTGGCCGTCGTGAAACACGGCGTCCTGCACGAGGTTCAGCGTGACCGACAGGCCGTCGTCGCTGACCTCCCAGCTTTCGGCGAGGTAGGGCTGCGGGGTCCAATCCTCGTCATAGCGCATGGGCGAGGCAAAGAGTTGCGCTGCTGGATAGCCCGTGACGATGCCCGACTGCACCGCGCCGTTCAGCGTGCGCGGGTTTGACCCCAGCACGGTCACCAGCGTGCCGCCCTGTTTCGGGTCGTCTGCCAGAACGGCTGTCCCGAGAAGGCCCGCAAGGGCCGCCGAGGCGACGAGCCCCTTGATCACGTGTTTCATAAACTGTCTCCCTATGGCTTTTGCTTTTTCTGCGAGCCTAGTCGACAAATCCCGAAACGCGAAAGCGATTTTCGCGACCGATTGACAAGCACCGCCTGCGCTGCGCTCAATTTCAGCGAAACGAAGGGGCGGGGGGCCATGTCCGACATCACGATTTTTGCGGCGCGCAAGATCATCACCATGAACCCGCGCCGCCCCGAGGTGAGCCACGTGGCGGTGAAGGGTGGCCGTATCCTGGGCGCGGGCACGCTGGCAGAGCTGGACGGCTGGGGTGACTACACGCTCGACGACCGCTTTGCCGACAAGGTGCTGATGCCCGGATTTGTCGAGGGGCATGCCCACGCGATGGAGGGCACGCTGTGGCGCAAGGTCTATTGCGGTTTCTTTGACCGGACCGATCCTGACGGGCGCACGTGGCCGGGGGTCAAATCCATCGACGACGTGCTGGCGCGGCTGCGCGAGGCCGAGGCGCGTCTGGATGATCCGGACGCGGCCCTTGGCGGGTTCCAGCTGGACCCGATCTACATGGACGGCGCGGTGATGGACCGCGCACGGCTTGATTCCGTGTCGGCGACGCGGCCCGTGGGCGTGCTGCACGCCTCGGGGCACATCATGTACGTGAATTCCAAGGCGTTGGAGCTGGCGGGCCTGATGCGCGCGGGGATCAACCATCCGGGTATTCCGCTGGGGCCGGACGGGATGCCCACCGGCGTGCTCAAGGGGCCGGAGGTCTACATGCCTGTCGCCCCCCATGTGGGGTTCAACCGGTCGGCCACGGATGCGGATGAGGACGGCTTGCGCGCCTTTGCCAAGCTGTGCGTGCGCACGGGCACGACGACGGTGACCGATCTTGCCTCAAGGCTAGAACCGGAGGCGGTCGACATGATGCTGCGCGTCACTGGCGCGCGGCGGTTTCCGGCGCGGGTGGTGCCGCTGAAGTTCTTCATGGGGCATACGCCGCAGGATCTGGTGGATATTGCAGTGGGATTGCGGGACCAGAGCACCGACAAGCTGCGGCTGGGACGGATCAAGGTCATCGCCGACGGGTCGATCCAGGGCTTCACCGCGCGGCTGCGCGCGCCGGGCTACTATAACGGTGCGCCCAACGGGCTGTGGTACATCGCGCCCGAGCAGCTGGACCAGATCTATCGCCTGGCCCTTGCGGCGGGGGTGCCGGTGCACACCCACACAAACGGGGATGAGGCGACGGAGCTGGTGCTGGACACACTTGGGCCTGCGCTGACCGACACGCCGCGCCGCGACCACAGGTTCACGCTGCAACACTGCCAGATGGCGGATGCGGCGCAGTTTCGGCGGATGCAGGCGCTGGGGGTCTGCGTGAACCTGTTTGCCAACCACCATTTTTACTGGGGGGACGAGCATTACCGGCTGACCGTGGGGCCGGAGCGGGCCGAGCGGATGAATGCATGTCGCACAGCACTCGACACAGGCGTGCCGATGGCGATCCATTCCGATGCGCCGGTTACGCCGCTGGCGCCGCTGTTCACGGCATGGGCGGCGGTGACGCGGATCACCGCGTCGGGCCGGGTGCAGGGCGCGCATGAGCGGATCAGCGTGGCCGAGGCGCTGTATGCGATCACGCTGGGCGCGGCCTACACGTTGCACATGGATGGCGAGGTGGGGTCGATCGAGGCGGGCAAGCGCGCGGATTTTGCTGTACTCGACGGTGATCCGACCGACGCGTCGCCCGATGCGCTCAAGGACATTCCCGTCTGGGGCACCGTGCTGGGCGGCGAGGTGTTCGACGCCAGCGCGCTATGAGCATTCCGGTCACGGTCATCGGTGGATACCTCGGCGCGGGCAAGACCACGCTGATCAATCAGGTGCTGCGGCAGGCCGAGGGGCTGCGCATCGCGGTGCTGGTCAACGAGTTTGGCGCGCTGTCCATCGACGAGGACCTGATCGAGGCGCAAAAGGGCGACGTGATCTCGATCTCGGGGGGATGCGTGTGCTGCGCCTTTGGCGACAACCTCATTGGCGCCATCGGCGACATGGTGGCGATGGTGCCCGCGCCGCAACACATCGTGATCGAAGCGTCCGGCGTGGCGATTCCGCAGGCGATTGCGGCGACGCTGTCGTTGGTGGCGGGGGTGCATCTGGCGGGGACCGTGGTGCTGGCCGATGCGGAAACGGTTCAGCGCCGTGCGCGCGACACCTACATGGGCGACACGATCCTGCGCCAGTTGACAGGGGCCGATCTGGTGCTGCTGACCAAGGGCGATCTGGTAGCGGATGCCGCCCGGGTCGCGGATTGGCTGCGCGATGTATCGGACGGGGCCGAGGTGGTGCAGGCCGCCTTTGGCCACTGTCCCAACGCCGTGGTGCTGGGTGCTGTGGCATCGGGCGTGCCGGAACGCACGGCGGATCTGGATCACGGGGCGCAGTATCTGGGCCTGTCTTTTGAACAAAGTGGCACGGCGGATCCGCAGGCGGTGGCGGCGGTTCTGGCGGATGCGGCGCTGGGGTTGGTGCGGGCCAAGGGGTTTGTGCGCACCGAGGATGGTCTGGCCGAAGTGCAGGTGGTCGGGCGGCGCTGGGCGGTGACGCTCGGAGGCGCCGGGCACGGGTTGGTATGCATTGGCCTGCGGGACCGCATTGCCGCGGATGTGATCGAGGACCGGATGCTGGAGCACGGGTTTCACCTGTCCCGGGCTTGACCCGGGACCTCGCGGGGTCTCTGCGATTGACGTGGAGGCCCCGGGTCAAGCCCGGGGCGTGGTGGGTCTATTTCAGTGTTCTGGCCAGAAAGGCCTGGGTTTCGGGGTGCTCTGGCGCGTCAAAGAGCGCTTCGGGCGGGCCTTCCTCGATGATCTTGCCGTCCTTGAGAAAACACACCTTGTCCGCGGCCTGCCGGGCAAAGCCCATCTCGTGGGTGGCCAGCACCATGGTCATCCCCTCATCCTTGAGCGCGAGCAGCACGTCCAGCACCTCGCCCACCAGCTGCGGGTCAAGGGCGGAGGTGATTTCGTCAAAGAGCATCACCTCGGGCCGCATGGCCAGCGCGCGCACGATGGCGACGCGTTGCTGTTGACCGCCCGAGAGCTGATCGGGGTAGGTGTCCATGCGGTGGCCAAGGCCGAAGCGGTCAAAGAGGGCGGCGACCTCGGGCCGGGCCGCCTCGCGCGACTTGCCGAGGACGCGGCGCGGGGCGAGCAGGGCGTTTTCCAGCGCGGTCATGTGCGGGAACAGGTTGAAGCTTTGGAACACCATGCCGATGCGCGCGCGCACCGCTTGCGGATCTAGCCCCGGTTCGGAGATGTCGGTGCCGTCGAGGTGGATCGCGCCGTCGTCGATGGGTTCGAGCAGGTTGATGCAGCGCAAGAGCGTGGATTTGCCCGCACCCGACGCGCCGATCAGGCAGACCATCTGGCCCGCGTCCACGTCAAGGTCGATGCCGTCACAGACGACTGCGTCGCCAAAGCGTTTGACGACGCCGCGCAGGGCCAGTTTGGGCATCAGCTGCGCTCCTTCCGTTGGCGGGCCATCAGGTAGTCGGCGTAGCGCGTGGCCGGTATCGTGATGGCGAGGAAGATGAGGGCGGCGCCCACGTAAGGCGTGAAATTGGCGGTCAGCGATTTCAGAACGCCGGCCTGGCGGAAGACTTCGACCGGGCCGATGAAGCTGAGCAGCGAGACGTCCTTTTGCAGGGCGATGAGCATGTTCATCTGGCTTGGCACCACGTTGCGCACCGCCTGCGGCAGGACCACGTCGCGCATGACCTGGCGTTCGTTCAGGCCCAGCGACCGCGCGGCGGCGCGCTGGCTGTGGTGCACGCTGTCGATGCCCGAGCGGAAGATTTCGGCGACATATGCCGAATAGGTCAGGATCAGCGCCAGCGAGCCCCAGATATAGGGTGAATTCCACGGGCGCGGCAGGCCGAGGCCGGGGATGCCGAAGCCGATCAGGTACACCGTCAGGACCACCGGCACGCCGCGAAAGATGTCGGTGAAGGCGGCCCCGAAGACCCGCAGCGGAAAGAGCGCGGGCGAGGTGGCGTCGCGCGCCAGTGCAATGAGCAGGCCAAGCACCGCGATGGCGGGCGCGGACCACGCAAAGATCATCACGTTGATCATGAACGCGTCGAGCAGGCGGGGCATCGCCTGCGCCAGCACGTCGCCGTTGAAAAAGCTGGCTTTGACCTTGTCCCAGCCCGGGGCCATGGGCACGAGCACGATGATCGCGGCCAGCACCAGCACCGTGCTGGTGCCCGCAATGATCAGCGACCTGCGGCGCTGCGCGGCCTCGTACCGTTCGCGACGGGTGGGGGTGGGCATTACTGGATCAGCGGCACGCCGGTGGTGTCTTGCAGCCACTCGGCCTCGATCGCGGCGAGCGCGCCGCTGGCATCAAGTGCGGTAATCGCGGCGTCGACACATTCCTTGAGCGGGTTGCCGTCTTCCATCAGCATGCCGAACTGGTCGGGGTTGTCGCTGCTGTCGGCGGCGAACTGGCCGATGACCTTTGAGCCTTCGATCATCACGGCACTCAGGAACAGGGCGGTGGGCAGGTCAAACAGGGCCGCGTCGATCTGGTTCGCGCTCATCGCGGCATTCACGTCGGCGGTGTCGCCATAGAGCAGGATGTCCTGGTCCGGTTGCACGACGTTTTCCAGCTTTTGCACGGCGGTGGTGGCACCGG
>JBCBAV010000133.1:0-9959 GCA_038532285.1 Pseudomonadota bacterium
GCATAACGCCGATGTCATTGAATTGCGCAGCAAGGTTGGAGACGCTTCCGGCCGCCATCCGGTTCGCGCCAGCTATTTCGCGAGAGGCCAAAGCAGCGCCCAGTTGCGCTGTCTTCAGCTTTGTAAGTTTCGCCGAAGCCAGATCAATCTGGCCTTGATACTTGTTGAGATCAGTGGCTGAGATCTTCGCCGCGCTGCCCATGGACTGCACCGATGCCGCGGTGGCTTTGACGGATCTCTGGACGTTCTTGTTTTCCGCAATCGCCTGCTTGCCATCCGCAGTCAGCAGCATGCGCAAGCTTATGGTCATGTCGCTTCTCCGTTCATGGCCGCGCGGGCACCGATCTCAATCATCTGCAGGTCAGACCAAAGTTCCGGCGCGACTTCGATCCCTGCCAAATCCAACCCGACTTTGACGCCGGAGTAATCCAGACCGATGGCCTTTTCGCCCCCATCGGCCAGGGCAATCACTCGCCATTGCGTGGACACTGCGCAGTAAGCCTCCAGAGCTGGGACATTGTCGGGCCACGCCCCGGCCTGTTCGTCCCGATCGAGAAGGCCAAGAGGCAACTCAATGCCCCAAGCCTCTGCGTCACTGCGCGCATCATCTCGCGTCGCAGCCGGCTGGTCGATCAGCTCGCCGGTAACGAAGGCTCGGCCGATCCACTTGAGTTTCCCACCCGGGCCGACGTGACCTCGCGGATATAGGTGTTCCACAACGCTTGCCGCGCGCCGAAGTGATCCAGCACCTGATCCAATAGCGCTTCCGAAAAGCTGATTGTCTCGCCTGCGTCATCGGTGACTTCGGCAAGATCGATCACGGTCTCCTTCAGGAATGTGACCAGGGGCGCCCCGCCGAACATGTTGTCGACCTTTTCGACTTCGCTTGCCGGCTGCACTTTGAACCGGGCCTTAAAGGCCTGTTCAACGCCGCCGTTGTCGCTTGGCGTCACAACAGTGACCGAGGCCCAGAACTTCGGCTCTTTCTCCAGTTTGAACATCAGGCAATCCTTTTGGTGTGGTTAAGTGAGCGTCAGCGTCCACTGGTCGTTGCCAGAGGAGCCGGGGATGGGCTTCAGACGCAGCGGCCATTCGGTGATGTTCTGGGGCGTTTCCAGCCCTTGCGGCCGTTGCATCTGGGCCCGCGTTGCGGCGAGCGTGGCAATCCGACCGGCACCGACGCCGTGGCGCAAGGAAATCGCTACCTCGTCTTGGTTGAACGCGGCCGCGTAGGGATCGTACGTTCCGAGATCTACCGCCTGGATCGTGCACTCAATGAGCTCGTCCTTGTCGGTGATCAGGATTTCTTCGGGTCCAACCAGGAACCGCGGCTCGATCTGGTTGGCCATGTTCAGCATGAAGCTGCGCATCGTAAGCCCGGTTTGGCCAGCCAGGGTCAGCGCTGTAAAACTGGGCCCGACTTCCTGCGGACGCATCCAGTCACCGAAGCTTGGAACCGGACGCGCTTGTTCACTGGGCAGCGCAAACAGGCCCGTGAACTCGAACTTGATCTTCGGGATCTGATTGGCGGTCAGGTCAAAGGTCGCGGTGCCGCGGGTGCCACGCATGACATAGCGCGTCTGCGCGTTCCAAAAATGGATGCTGACCGCTTCGGGATCGTTGGTGATCGGGTTGTAAACCACCGACGTGCCGGGCGTGATCGTTTCGGCGCAGCCGCATGCGCGCAGAAGTCGGCCCCACGCTGGCGCTGTGCCGGCAGTTCCCGACGGCGCGATCTCCACGTCAAAGGTCAGCTTCATATGAAGCTCGACCGGGATTGTGCCCTGGCTGCCGAAATATGGCAGCTCAAGCTCACGATCGAGGTCTTGGCCCTCCATCGGCGACAGGCTGACTTGGGTCGCCAGCACCGCGTCGTTGCCCCCCGGGGAGGCGTCGACGCCATACGTCGTTTCGATGTCCACTGCGAGGATCTTGTCGCGCCAGAAAAGAGCCATGGATCAATCCTCCTGGGAAGCGTCTGCCGGTGCGTCTTCCGTGGACTTCGGCGGTGCGGGCTTGGTTGAGGTGGTTTTCTTGAGCGCGCCGCTGTTGGAACGCTTGTAGCTGCCACCCGTTGCGGGAAGTTTGGGCTGATCAGGCATTGAGGATCCTCAACTGGTCAGTGATCGAAAAGTCGATTTGGTAGACGAAAGTGCCCTTGGCCGAGCTGACCAGACTGGCGCGCAAGAAGCGAAAAACACCCATCGCGCCAGCCGGCGCCCAACCGGCGATAGCGTTGACGACCTGCATCACGAAGCCGCGCAGATCGGCCAGGATGCGCTCGGCGTCCCGGCCAGCGTTGCGCAACGTCAGGATGACGCCGACACTTTCTTCGAACTCCTGGGTGAAAGCTCCTGCGGCGCTGTCGACACCACGTGACTGCAAGCCCAGCGGCAGCACATGTGCTGCAACGCCGCCCTGGGGCAATTGGCCTGTGCGAACAAGCTCTGCAAACTCGAAGGCTCCCTCGACGCGCTTGTCGAGCTCCGCGATCTCGCTTTCGAGGCGGGAGATGACCTGGTCGATCATCAGATAAAGCTCTTGAGGTTTTCGGCCGTCATCGGGCGGTCACGATCTGTGGACCGCGCGCCTGATCCGCCTGTACTTGGTGTTTCAGCACCGGCAATAGGCAAGCGGATTGACCCACTGGATATACCCTCCAGCGATTTCATGGCCGCCTTGTAGTCCGCCACGATCTTTTCGCTGGGCTCGTAGATGTGCAGCTTGTAGATCGCGATGTCGAGCGCCAGGCTCGCGACGAGCGGCGGGACAACCGTCATCGGCAATGCGTAGCGTGCTGCCACATAGCCGTCGATCAGCGCAGCCGTGTCGGCGATCGCCGCGTCCACCACACCCGTGCCCACCGCGCCCGTCGCAATCTCAGCCCGATCGGTCAGCTCGACAAGAAGCCGTTCGCCGAAGCGGTCTGTGAGGGCTTGAAGGGTGGTGTAGGACACGGGTGCGGCAATCCTTGTAGGCGCTGGGTTAGGCGGCGATGGCGGTCTTGGGCCTCACGACAACCAGGAGAAGGGGGTCGCGGTGGATCTGCAGAAACTCGGCAAATTTCAGATCCTCGGCGGGAATGACGGTTTCTTCACGCCCGAACTGCCGACCGGCACGCCAACGGCCGCGCCGCGGGCCCACCACGACAATCTCGAGAGATGGGCTGCACAGCTTGTCTTTGAGCGCATCGAAGAAGCGCTCTTGAACACCAGCAATAGCCTCGTTGAGCGCACGTGCCATCTCGGCAGGTAGCTCAGGTGTTTCGCTGTTGGGGGCAGGGCGATCGACCAATGCCCCCGCAGCGCCCTCTTCGGGGTCGCGCTCTGCTGGTGCATCCTCGCTTGCCGGGGCCGGCGCTTCGGGTGAGACGGCATCAGATACCGCCCCACCCACGCCACTCTCCCGCTTGGCATCCTGCGCAGGTGCAGCCGCGGCGATTGCCTGGTCTTCCACGTCCGCACCTGCGTCCGTGGGCGTCGCCGCCGCCGGATCCTTATTGTCATCGGACGACTGAGCCTGGCTCGCCTTGGCATCCTCTTTTGCATCGGGTGCCGGCGCTGTGTCAGCGCCGGCCTTTGCAGCCTCGCCCGGCTTCTGGCCCAGCTTGGCTTTCGCGTCAACCTCCTCTGAGGTCTTCGCCTTTGAACGGGTTGTCTTACGTGCCATGTTGCACCTCGTTTGGATCGGCTTGGATAGTCCGGGCGGGCAAAACCCGCCCGGCTAATCGAAGTCGACCTGGTCGGCTTAGAGCCAGTCGGCCACCATCAGTCGCGCGGTGTTCTGCCACTTGTTGGTGGCGCCCGACGCATTGCGCTCGACGTTCAGGATGTCCATGCCGGCGCCCTCAAGCTGCTGAGGCACGACCAGGAGGCGGCCGCGAATGCCAAGCTTGCGTCCGTGGTCCCCGATCATGTTGCCCAGGGCCACGCGCGCTGCCTCATAGCTGGTCGCGTTCAGCGGCTGCTTGGAACCGTAGGCAAACTGCCAGAAGCCGTAGCCTGTGTTGTTGCGACCATCGACGCCGTAGACGAACTCCTTGTTCATGAACACGTTCGGATCGGTCGGATTGTCCATCGCAACGAACTGCGGCGCTTCGCGGTTCTGGTAGATGATCGGCTTGATGGCGCGACTGTCATCGATCAGGAACCACGCCGGGCCGGTGCCACCGCCCGTGTTCGAAATTGTGGTGGTCGAGCCATCTTCGCCAATCACCGGGTGATCGGTGTCGAAGAAGTTCTGACCATCGTAGCATGGCGCATCGAAGCCAGCGGCCAGAGCGCCAAAGCACATCTGATCCGGATGCGCGCCGGTCGAACGGCCCATCTCAGCGAACAAAGGATTGTAGATCCCCAGATTGTCGTCGCGAATGTGGTTGCGCTCCACGCCGACAGTCAGCTCGAAATCCTTGTTCTTGATCGCGTAGTCGTGCTCCATGATCGCCTGAATGGAACGCGGCCCGATCCATTCACGCATGTTCGGGATCTTGCCCAGCCAGCCATACGTGTTCTCGCTGGTGGTGGAGGGGACTTCGGTCGCGATCTGAGCGAACTGGCTTTCAACTTCGCCAAGAGCGTTCTGATACAAGGCGCTGAAACCAGTCCGCAGCGCCTGTAGGTTCGGTGTCGTGATAAGCATGAACTGGCCTCCTTACGCCATCGCGGCCCGGGTCAGGGCCTCGTCCAGGAGGACCCAAACGCCTTGGGCGTCGACGTCCTCGATTGTGCCAGCCGGGGACCGGGTGTTGGTGGCGCTGGTCAGCGCGACCGTCTGGTCATCGACGACCCACGCCAAGTCGCCGATGTTGGCGGCGGTGATCTCGTCAGCTCCGGCCGAGTTGGCGAAATGAAACCGGCCCTGCTTGTAGACGACGGTCAATTCGCCATCGGCGCCGGTGGCGTTGTCGGCATTTTCCTTGGCCATGCCGACCGCCACCATGCCGGTGGCTGTAGCGCCTTGAGCCAGAAACCCGTCCGTCATGTTGCGCATGACGATCGCGCCCTGGAAAATGGCGGCTGCGGCGGCCGCGAGGCCGGAGCGCACGTCGCCCACACGTTCAGGGGTCGTGCGCCCCTTTGTCAGAGCGACCATCAGCCCGCCTCCTGTTCAGCTTTCAGTTGCTTGGCATAGTCCTCCTCGGACATGCCAAGTTGTTGAGCCACCGCGCGCTGGCTGTCGTTGAGGTGGAGCTCCCCGTCGGCCGGCGCGGGCGGCTGCAGGGTGGTGGCCGTATCGCCGAGCTTCGGCATGGCCTCGACGAACTTCACCGCCGCGTCCGGATCGGACTGGTGCAGTGAAATCAGGTAGTCCTTGGAGGCGGGACCGACGCCGGCGCGCTTCTCGTTCAGCGCCTTGTCGTAAAAGGCCTCCGAAGCCGCCGCGGCGTTGCCCTCGTCGATCTTGGCAAGCCGGTCGGTCAACGCCGTGACGGACGATTGCAGCTCGGCGATCAAGCCATCCTTGCTGGCGTCGCCCGAGCCGGCCTTTGCGGCCTTTGCTGCGGCGACAACGGCGTCGCCGCCTGTGCCTTCGGGCAGACCCAGCGCAACCGACACTTGGTCGAGGCTGGATTGAAGCTCCGGCGAGTTGCCGTTGTTCATCATCTTCTCCAGCTTCGCCATGATGGCGGCGTCATCGGCATCGGCCGCAAGGCCCAGCTTCTTGATCAGCATTTCACGGAAATTCATCCCGTCTCCTTCCGAGTTGTGAAGCGCGGCCATGCCGCTCAAGTTTGGGGTGTTGACGAGACTGGCGCGCAAGATCGCTCCAATGCGCTTGCCCTCTCCGACGCCGATGGCCGGGCTAATCCCGAGATATGCCCGGGATTTGACCAGGCGAGCGCCCTGCGGCGTCCACTCGACCTTGCCCCAGATCCCACTGTCGCGGGCCTGCATCTCGGTGATCCAACCGCGCGCCGGCGCCGGCTCGCCGCGTGGAGCGGCGCGATCGATGGCGTGGTTCTCGTCAATTGGCAGCTTCGGGCTTTCGGCGAAGCTGTTCAGAATGATCTGGTCGGGGTCGGTTACATAGTAAGGCCCTCGGCTGTCGTCAGTCGAAATCTTCCCGTTGTCACCACTGGGCAGTAGATGGATCCACTCCGGCGCCGCATCGTCTTCGGAGGCGGGCAAGTTTTGGGCATTCATCAGCGCGACCGTCTGGCCGATCGACCCAAGGTTGGGCGACGGCTCAGCGTTCATCAGCTCAAGGGTGAGGTGGGCAATCGTCATGTCGAGCTTTCTGCCCGACGCGTGTTGCCTGCTACATCCACAAGCGTTTGCGGATGATGGCGTTATGCCCGTTGTGCGACCCTACGGTGCTGCGCTGAATTCGGTCAAGCGTCGCTCGCGCCGGTGAGCCATTCCTCGACGGTTTCGGCAATGTTGGAGCGGTCCTTATCGGATAGCCCGAGGAAAGGCCGTGCAGGAATGTCGCCCCATGGGATCGGCGATCCGCGGGACGTGTTGCCGAATGCACCCTTCTTTGCTCCGAACTGCATGACAGCGGCCTGTATCTTGTTGCTGCTGACCTCGACATAGTCTCGACCGAAGCTGTGCGCAGCGCTTGTGTGCAAGGCAACGCCGGCCGGGTTGGTGCCGAATAGCGGTCGGAAGTCAACGCCAGGGCGCGCCAGCGTTGATGGCGCATTGGCGGCCCAAGGCACCCCTTCAGGTGAAACCCCCTTGAAGAAGCGTTCCCGGGTCGTTTCGACCAATGCAAAGCCGATCTCGTTCATCGGGCGAGACAGATCCTCGTAGCGAGCAACCAAAGCCTGGAACCGGGCAATGACCTCCTCGTCGTTGATTTGCACATCAATCATGGCTATCTCCCCTCTGCGAGCGTGACACGGTGATACTCTGCCGGCCGTAGCACGGGTTTAGGCCCGGAGCGCTTTGCGGGGTTGCCGGGCAACCGGATGGCAGGCCCCGCCGCTCGCATCACCCGCCCTTCGATAGCAGACGCTGCAGTTCGCGATCGCGCTTTGCGTCATTGGACGACAAACGCCTGAAACTGGTAACGAACAGCTCATCGGCTGACTGCACGGCCTTCACCACCAGAACCCTGCCGTCTGGAGCGTTGAGAACGTAGATCAGGTTGCGCGCGCCGTCCTGAACAACATCGGTGGCCTCGTCGATGACCGCTTGAACCTGACGGTAGTCGTCGAAACTAATCTCGGGATGGTGGCGCAGTTGCTTTGCCAGAGTTTCAGGCGACAGATATGTGACCCGCGTCTGTGCGCCCAGGCGCCGCGCATCAGTTTGCGCAATGCGTGCAACCGGCCAGTTTCCCACCGGTGCCTGAAACCAGCTCCGAAACGCACCTGACAGCAGCCAGTCCTGGATCAGATCGACCGCGGGCTGACGCGGGAGTAGCTCGAGCTTCGGCTTCAGGGCGGCGATCAGTTCGGACACCGAAGCTCCGGGTGCGTGATCCCAACCTTTGCCAATGCCAAGCGGAGCCCCTGTACGTGGATCCAGTGAAGCCCAGTTCGATGGCAGCTTCACTTGTGGCTTACCTCCGACGCGAATTGCGCCAGCCAAGGTATTGGCGCCGACCACCCGACATCCGCAACCCCAACCATTCGGCGGATAGTGTGTCGCCCAGAACGGATGGTCTGCCGGCAGGATCAACCCGTCCCAGGCCAAGTGCTGGAGCCGGGGGTTTTCAGCGCCGCTGTGGCGGTAAACCCAGAATTTGAAATTCCCCGCACGCAATTGCGCCAGGCGCCCGGCCGCTATTGTCGTCAGCATGTTGGTTTGCAGGATCACGCGCGTCCGCCATGCTTCGCCCGCTTTTGAACCTTCGCCGGTCCAGCCGTGCCAACCGCGCTGCTCGACGATCTGGCGAAAGTCGCGGCGGAACTCCTCAAGGCCGGTGCCGGTCTCGATCGCTTTATCGACTGCTTCGGCGAGATCCGCGAGCAGGTCTGCTGAACGTGCCCCGGCCACCATGAACGCACGATCGTGCTGAAGGCCTCGTAGATCGTCCCAGTTTGTCGTGGGCTCCAGTTGCTGAAGTCGAATACGAAACGCGGCGAGCTGCTCAGCGAAAGGGCGCCTGAAGGACGCGCGGAGCTCCGGATCAGCCACTCTCGTCCACCGTCAGGAGCTGGCCTCCGACAAACGCGGCGAGCAGCGCGTCACCGATGACACTTGTGACGGCCGCGTTTTCCAGATTTGGGAATGCCGCGCGCAGCATCTGGCCGAACTCTTCGAGTGAATTCGCGCTCTCCATCATGGCTTCGAGTGTCTCGATCTGCTCTTCGCGGGTGGCTTGGGTGACATCGAGCGCCAGGTCGACCAGATCATCCTCTGGCGCCGAGCCGCTGAGCGGCCCGCTGAGCGCCTCGGAGGACTGAAGCGCACCACCGGGGCCTAATTTGGCGAGAAGGGTATTAAATGGGTGTTTAAATTCGCTCTCGCGGCGTGTTCCGCCAGTTTCGACCCCCGGCAAATTGGGATTTTGGGGGTCAGCCGGCGCTTTTGGGTCCGTTTCACCCAGAATTCGATCATCCGGCCCCGGCTCTGATAAGCCGAACTTGTTGCGAACCTCCTCCTCCTTCACGCGCATGCCGAGCGGTACAAGCGTTTGCAGTGCGCTGGACAGTGCGGCAAGGTCTTCCGGTTCCGGATCCTCGATCTTGATTTGGGGATAGTGCTGCTGTGGCCCGTGGTTGAGTTGCACGAATGGGATAGCCAAATCGCGCGTGAGGACAGCCGCAAGGGATTTGGCATCTGCGCATTTGATGTCTTCCCGGACATCGCCGTGTTCATCGCCGGATCCGAGCCCGCCGGTGACGCTGTCGGTGGTCGCCGTCTGACCGAGCACGGCTTTCGACATTTGCATGTCCAGCCAGTCTGCGCGCTCTTTGAAAAGGCCGGTGGAAGCACCTACGTTGCTGGCCTCGACAAAATCGATCGACATGCTCTCCGGAATGATGGCCGCACAGTCGCCGGCAATATTGGCGACGGCGGTAAACAGCGTGTCTTTGTCTGCCTCCGATGCGCCGGGGCCCCATTTGCCGACGCGCAGGGGTTGGCCATAGGTCTGCGTAAAAATCGCCCAATCCCGCGCTGTGTACGCCTTGAACAGATACGCCCACATTGCAGAGCGCGCGATGCCCGACCTGATCGGCAGGCCGGATTTGGCGTTGATCCGCGGATAGATGAACTTGAACGCGGGCAAGGGGAGCTCCTGACCTTGCTTACTCAGCATCATCGGGGTCAGAAGATCCTCGCGCTTGAACCTGAACCACCGAGGATCGCGTCGCTCTAGCAGTGCCGGTTGCCACTGCCCTTCCGACGTGTCCCAGATGATCTCGGTAAAGCTGAAACCCTTGGGTATGGCGTCCAGGATGTCGAACAGCTCGTCCGTCAGCTCGGCGCGCTTGAGCCACTTGCGCAGCTCCTCAGCCTGCCGCTCATGCATCTTATCGTCTGAACCGGCCTCTACGCTGATCTCGATCTGGCTGACGGCGCGCCGGCGCGTGCCGATGATACCCTGGTAATGTAGGTCGCGCTCTTCGATCGTTTCGGCCAGCTCGAGATATTGAAGCATGTCCCCCTGGTCTGCAGACCGCAGGATATGGCCAAGGCGATCGGGCGTGAGGCCGTCGCCTGGATATCCCGAAACCGGGGAGCGCACGCCGCCGACCGTAGCCGCCGCCACCTCCTTCTTCAGCTCTGTGCGCCGCACCGGACGCCCAAGGTAGTCGAGCAGCACTGGTTTGTTTGCCATAATCGTCCTCCGCGCCAGCGGCGCTATTGTGTGCATGCAGCTCCCACGGCGGGCTGCCCGTGGTCGGGTCTTGGCCTAACCTCTGGCGCCCGCTGCACGGCGCCTCGGCGTGGTCTTGGACGTTAAACCGGGGTGGTCCGCGTCCTCACAACTCCCTCACGGCATTCTTACAGCCGCAGTATCAACGCAGACCTTTCTCAATGTTCTTGGTGTGGATACTGCTA
>JBCBAV010000134.1:0-9827 GCA_038532285.1 Pseudomonadota bacterium
CCGCCGCCGTCACGACCGTCGAGCATGGTCAGTTCAGAGCGGTAGGGGCGCAGCACCACCTCGGTGGAATACCGGTCCTGGCCGGACTGGTCCTGCCACTTGCGGGTTTCCAGCTGGCCTTCGAGATACACTTTGGAGCCCTTGCGCAGGTACTGTTCGGCCACGCGGGCAAGCGGTTCCGAAAAGATGGCCACCGAATGCCATTCGGTTTTTTCCTTGCGTTCGCCCGTGTTGCGGTCCTTCCAGTTTTCGGAGGTGGCAATGCGCAAGTTGCATACTTTGCCGCCGTTCTGGAATGTCCGCACCTCGGGGTCACGCCCCAGATTGCCGATCAGGATAACCTTGTTGACCGAACCTGCCATGTCTTTGCCCTCACTGTGCTGGCCCGCGCCCGATTCCCGAGGGCCTGTAAAATCTGCCACAGATTAACCGTGCACCGCACGAGGTAAAAGCATCATTAATCATGACTCTGGCCAGCAGCGCGCCAATCGCCTATCTTGCGCAGCGATTGGAACATGCGATGGGGTAGGGTATCGATGCGGGCGGTGTGTGTGTTGGCGG
The DNA here is from genome assembly GCA_038532285.1 of Pseudomonadota bacterium. Lineage (GTDB taxonomy): Bacteria > Pseudomonadota > Alphaproteobacteria > Rhodobacterales > Rhodobacteraceae > Tateyamaria. Next base: position 562 of record JBCBAV010000134.1, read on the forward strand.
TGATCGCTGCACTGGTAGGACAGGCTGCGTCGGCAGAACTGTTTTCCAAGCGCAATCGCTCGGGCCTGTTCAAGTCGCAGACCAAGATCCTCGATACCCGCGCTGCCAGCCAATATTCCAATTCCGTGCGTCTGCAACCGCCCAAGGTTGTCACGCCCACCAAGTGGGACGATGGCGTTTCCCCGAAGTTCCGGGGCCGGTATAACGGTCCGTACCTGCAGGTGGCGCGCGATGCCGCCCGGCGCAACGGTGTGCCCGAGGATCTGTTCCTGCGTCTTGTTCAGCAGGAAAGCGGCTGGAACCCGAAGGCGCGGTCGATCAAGGGCGCGTACGGTCTGGCCCAGCTGATGCCGGCGACCGCACGGTATCTGGGGGTGGATCGCAAGGACCCCGCGGAAAACCTCGACGGGGGCGCGCGGTATCTCAAGGAACAGTACACTGCGTTTGGCAGCTGGCGCTTGGCGCTGGCGGCCTACAACGCGGGCCCCGGGGCGGTGAAAAAGCACAACGGCGTGCCACCCTACCGCGAGACGCGGGATTACGTGCGGATCATCTGGGGCAGCTGACCCGCCCCGACAATGGTCGAGTTTCGCCTTAAACGTGCCATGAGTGCTGCCTAAACCTGCCCCTGTTCCAAACGTTGGGGGGCAAAATGAAGCCGGGTCAATCCACATTCGAAGAGCGTCTCGCCCGCATTCACCAGGGCGAGACGCAGACCGCGCCCGAGGTGACCGTAAAGGGCGCGCGCCTGATCCAGACCGCGCCAAAAAAATCGCGGTTCCATTTCGAAATGCTGGCCGCTGGCGGTCTGGCCGGTGGGATTGCGGGCACGCTTTTTGCCATGAACATCGGGTGGCTGTTTCTGCTCACCCTCGATTACATCACGATCTACGGGCTGGTGTTGGCCGATTTCAAGCTGGGCGCTTTCATGGCTGTCTGCGCGCTGGCACCGGTGGCGTTCCTGTGGACGTTGATTTTCAGCGCGTCCAAACCGCGCGCATTCCAATTTGCAGCGGCCTACAACATCGGCGTTCTTGCTGCCAACTATACCGATCTGCGCTACTGGATCGAAACGGTCGTGATCCCGGCCTTTTGGCAGTTCATGGAGAACTACACCACCGCGTCGGAATATCTCGCCGGGTGAAGCGGCGCCCGGTTGCCCGGGTGCACACTGTCAGTCTTTCAGGCTTTCCTCGCGCAGGCCGTCGGCCAGCAGGTTGAGACCCAGAACCAGCGTCAGCAAGGACAGCGCAGGTGCGATGGCCACGTGCGGATAGATTGCCATCAGGCGTCTGCCTGAGTTGATCGTGGTTCCCCAATCCGGGCTTTCGCTTTGCAGGCCAAGGCCGAAGAAGCCCAAAGTGCCCAAAAGGATCGTGGTATAGCCGATGCGCAGGCAGAAATCGACGATCAGCGGGCCGCGCGCGTTCGGCAGGATTTCCCACAGCATGATGTACCACGGTCCCTCGCCGCGCGTGCTGGCGGCGGCGACGTAGTCACGCGTTTTGATGTCCATGGCAAGGCCACGCACGATCCGGAACACGGTGGGGGCGTTCACAAAGACGACCGACACAAACACCACGAGGATGGCCGGGTCGATCTCGAACAGGTCGACCGCCTTTGGCAGGCCGGGAATGCTGTAATCCACGGTCGACACGATGGACCCGTTGCTGGTGATCAGGGACAGGTAGATCCAGCCCATCACGCCCAGCACCACAGCCAGCAACGGCGTGCGAATGCTTGGCTGCGTGTGGTACCGCGAGTTCAGCAGGATCGCTACAAAGATGAGCGGGAACACAAACAGCACTGTGGCCATGTAGTTCGGAATGCCGGTTGCAACGATTTCGGGCGTGACGAGCAGGTAAAACAGCAGGATGACCGGAAAGGCGAGGATCAGGTTCGCCAGAAATGACAACACCGTGTCGAGCCGTCCGCCATAGTAACCCGCGGGCAGCCCCAACGTGATGCCGACCATAAAGGCAAAGAGCGTGGCCAGCGGCGCGATCTGAACCACGACCCAAGCGCCCTTGAACAGGCGTGAAAACACGTCGCGGGCCAGGTTGTCACCACCCAGCAGGTACCATGCATAGTCAGCCTCTTCGGCACTGCGCATCGGCGTGCCGGGGGCCTTGTTCTTCATCCCCGAGACCTGCACGAGGCTGTCATGGGTCACGATCATGTCGAAAAGACCGGCCATGATGCCGGCAAAGACCCAGAACATCACGAGACCAAAGCCTATCATGCCGACGGTGGAATCAAAGAGTTTGCCGTAAAGGCCCAGACGGGGTTTGAACGCAATGGACACAGCAAAGGTCACGACCAGGGCAATCCAGACCGGCAACAACTGCTGGCTCATCCCGCCAATAATACCCGCTGTTCCGGGACCGCCAAACGCACCAATCACCAGATAGCCGAGCAACACCAGCAAGAGCGCCAGCCCGATCCATTTGGTCACTGTTGCGGACAGGCCGTAATGTCCACGAGAGATGCTGATGGTGCCGTCAGCGTTGTTGATCAATTGCGCTGGTTGACCGAAAAAGGCCAACGCCATTTGCACCAGGACTGCGATGGCGAACAGCGAGGCCACCAGCGCTGTGATCGGATCAAGGAATTGGCCAAGAGGCCCGGTCCATGTCAAAGGGTCCATGTCTCGGCCTCCCTTAAGAAATGCGGATGCGTGGGTTCAGGAACACGTAGCCGATGTCAGACACCAGCTGCGTGATCAGCACCACGATCACGGATACCACCGACACCGCGAGCAGCAGTTCGATGTCGTTGTTGCCCGCCGCCTGAACCAGCAGCCAGCCAAAGCCCTTGTAGTTGAACAGCGTCTCGACAATGACCACGCCGTTCAAAAGCCACGGGATCTGCAGCATGATCACGGTAAAGGGCGCGATCAGCGCGTTGCGCAGCGCGTGTTTGACCACGATATTGCGAAAGCTGACGCCCTTGAGCCGCGCCGTTCGGATGTATTGCGCCGTCATCACCTCTGTCATGCTGGCGCGGGTCATGCGCGCGATATAGCCCATCCCGTAAAGCGCAATGGTGATCACCGGCAGCGTGAAGTTTTCGAACGTGGCATTCTCGACCGCCTGGGTCGCCGAGCCCTTGAACCATTTGAGACCCACGGCGGATGACGTAAACACCACGATGAAGATAACGCCTGAGACGTATTCCGGTGTCGCCGTGGTTGCGATCGAGAATGTGGACAGTGATCGGTCAAGCCCGGATCCTTCGCGCATCCCGGCAAGCACGCCGACCAGCAGCGACAGCGGCACCATCACGATCAGCACCCATCCCATCAGCTTGGCAGTGGCACCGAGCCGTGTGGCCACGACCGACCCGACTTCGTCCTTGAAGACCAGGCTGAAACCCCAATCGCCCTGGAGGACCCCGCAAAATGTGGGGCGCGTATCTTCGGGGGCGTCGACGGCAAAGCACTGGCCGGTGACAGACCCGTCTTCGTTTTCCGTCACCCAGCCCGGGGCAATACCGAGCCATCGGCCATATTTGACAAACATCGGATCGGTGTACCCGCGGTCCCCCAGCCAACTGGCGACAGCCTCGTCCGTCATGCGGAAATTACCTTGGGTTTTGGCCAGTTTTTCGAGGTTGGGGTAGAGATTGGTCAGAAAGAAGACGATGAACGTCAGGCAGAGCGCTGTGATCAGCATCACGCCTAGACGTCGCAATATGAATAGTCCCATGAAGGTGCCCCTGTTGGGTGGCTTTCGGCCGTTTTCGGCCATTGGCTTTGGTCATGCGGGTACATTGGCTGCACCTCGCGGTTCGGGTGGCCGCGCAGGCCGGTCGCGTGACGCGAAATGTCGTGTGGGTCCCCTGCGGCGATGGTTCTTGGTCTTGTTGCTTTGCCCCATGAGGCACCGTTTGCCGCCGCGCGTCAACGGGGCAATCGGAAAAACAGGTGTCAAAAGAGGCCATGGCTTTGTGTGTTTGCGACCTGAGCGCGAAGGTTTCAGGTGCGTGCCTGGCGCAGCGCGGTGGGCGTTTGACCTGTGTGCTGCTGCATGAAGCGGGTGAAATATGCAGCGGAGCCAAATCCGAGATGGCGCGCGATGTCCTGTATCGGCCCCTTGGTTTCCGCCAGTGCGACGCGCGCGGCGTAAAGCGTACGCTGGGTCAGCAGTTCCGCAGCAGTCCGTCCCGTGGCCGCTTTGCACGCGCGTGACAGGTGGGTAGCGGTGACCCCGAGGGCCTTGGCGTGATCGGCCATGGTCATGGGACTTGCATAGGACTGCACGATCCCTTCGCAGAAATGCGCGGCCAGGCGCGCAGCCGCGTCATGCTTTTGTGGCAGATGTTCCGGCAGAGTGATCTGGCGGCGCACCCAGATCGAGATCAGAACCACGTGTGCGTCGAGCGCCTCTTGCACTAGTGGGCGTCTTTGCGACGCTTCACGCTGTGCCGCGTCAAACAGGTTCGTGATCTCGTTGATCGCCGAGACATCGCGCAAGCGCAACTGGCGCGGGCTTTCGGGCAGGCGAATATCGCTGCCGTCCGGGATCAGCGCAACGTGGCCCGTTGCCTGACGTCCGAGGTCGATGGCAAACAGGGTGCGCGCCGGGATGATCAGCGCGTTGTGCGTGCCGATCCCGCGTCGCGTCCCGTTGAGCAGCGCGCGGCCCTGACCGCGGGTGATCCAGATGATCACGTGTTCGGGCCGGTCGTGGGGCAGCGAAAGGCGCCAGTCCTGCCCGTTGGTCAGCTGTGTCAACGTGGAGAGCCTGACGGGCGGGAGTTCCATGAATTGTCCGATTCAGGAAAGTCTTGCTCATGTTGCCCGCAAAAGGCCGCGCTGGCCAGCGGATAATGTCAAGTTGCGGCCAGATCCGCTGATGCGATCCAGCGCCAATCCGACAAGCGCGCGCGGAACCATGTGCGCTGGCGCTTGGCGTACTGGCGGGTTGCGATGGCGGCAGAGGCGACGGCGTCGCCATGTGTCATGTTCCCGTGGACCAGAGCCATTGCTTCGGTCACGCCGATGGCGCGGCAGGAGGGTAACGCAGGGTCGAAGCGGTGCGCCATCGCGCGCGCTTCGTCCAGCGCGCCGCCACCCAGCATGGCGTCAAAGCGTGCGGTGATGCGGGGGGTGAGCCACTCCTTTGGACTGTCCATGACGATGCCGGTAAAGCTGCCGGGCGACACAAGCGGCGGTGGCGTGTCGTCCTGCCACGCGGCGAGCGGGCGGCCCGTGGTCTCTTGGACTTCCCACGCCCGCTGCACGCGTGCGCGGTTGGCGGTGTCGATCCGCGCCAGGGTTTCGGGGTCGAGCGCGGTGCGTAATGCATCGAGGTCCAGTGCGTCCGCCCGCGCCCGGATGTCGGGCGGCGTGGCGGGGATGTCTGCCAGCCCTTCGGTCAATGCGCTGAAATAGAGACCCGTGCCGCCCACAATGATGGGGCGGGTTGTTGTCAGAAGCGGTGCCACCTCGCGCAGCCAGTGCCCGGTGGAATATGGCGCATCATAGGCGACGTGGCCATAAAGCGCGTGGGGCGCGCGCGCCTCTTCCTGCGCCGAGGGGCGGGCAGTGAGCACGCGCCAGCAGCCATAGACCTGGCTGGCATCCGCGTTGACGATCGTTCCGCCCTGCGCCTCGGCAATGGACAGTGCCAGCGCGGATTTACCCGACGCTGTCGGGCCTGCGATCAGCACGGGGCGCGACGGGTCAATCCCGGCCAGCAGTGTCGCGATGAGGTTATGTTTCATAACCGAAGAGCATCCCCGAATGCACATTGAAAACCGCCCGCTTTTAGGACAGGTTGCCGCCAAATTCCAAGAGCGAGGGTGTCCCATGAATCAGCCGACAGACCGACAGGCTGCGTTTCAGCGCGTCATGTTGAAGATTTCCGGTGAGGCGCTCATGGGGGATCAGGGATACGGCCTGCATCCACCCACGGTCGAGAGGGTCGCCCGCGAGGTCAAGGCCGTGCACGACATGGGCGTCGAGATCTGCATGGTGATCGGTGGCGGCAACGTGTTTCGCGGTCTGCAGGGCTCGGCGCAGGGCATGGAGCGGACCACCGCCGACTACATGGGGATGCTGGCCACCGTCATGAACGCGCTGGCGATGCAGTCCGCGCTGGAGGGGCTGGGCGTTTTCACGCGGGTGATCAGTGCCATCACCATGAACGAAGTGGCAGAGCCCTATATCCGCCGCCGCGCCGTGCGCCACCTGGAGAAAAAGCGGGTCTGCATCTTTGCCGCGGGCACGGGCAACCCGTATTTCACCACCGACACCGCCGCCACGCTGCGCGCCAACGAGATGTCGTGCGAGGCGATTTTCATGGGCAAGAACGGGGTCGACGGGGTTTATGACAAAGACCCCAAGACCCATGACGATGCCAAGCGCTATGACGTGGTGACCTATGACGAGGTGCTGCAAAAGAACCTCAAGGTCATGGACGCCAGCGCCATCGCGCTGGCGCGCGACAACAACCTGCCGCTGATCGTGTTTCCGCTTGATACCCAGGGCGGGTTCAAGGAGATCCTCGAGGGCAAAGGTACCTTTACGCGCATTCAGCGCTAAGGTGGGGCAACCGGCAGATGCCGGTTTTTCATCACTCTTTCGAGCAATCGGACCTGCTGCCGCATCGGCGGGCTAGGGCGTGCAAGGGGCGTCTGGACACTGCTCAGACCAAATCCGGGCATCAAAATGCGCAACTCTTCCAACGCGGCTTCGGGAAGGGCGTGGCAGGCCATGGGACCGGGATAGAGCGCTTCGGCCCAGGCACCGTTGGCGTGGATCACCTCGTGCGCGTCAAAGGCGAGATGCCAATAGGTCAGGCTCTTGTTCGGTGCCATCTGCGTTACGCCGCGCAGCGGCAACAGCGCCTTGGCCGCCACCAAAACCTCGGCGCAGCCAAACATGCGGGCGGCCACCTTGTTGCGCAGCAGGATGCGGTGCTGGGGTGACACGAGCAGGGCGCGCGTCGGTTGCCCCGCCCCCAAGGCCCCTGCCGGAATTCGAATTGGAGCGTGATCCCGGGGCAATGCGTGAAACTGCCCGCCGATCCACGCCACGGGGCGCGGTCCCTTGTCCAGCGTTTCGACCAAATCGCCAATGCGCAGGCGGGCGATGCTGACCGGGCCACCCGGTGTTTGCACCATCGTGTGCCGGGTGAAACAGACCACGGATGTGTTCGTCATCGAGTTGCTGGAGTAAAACCCGGCAAAGTCGGTGTTCGGCGAAGGTTCGAGCGTGATGGATCGAATGTCGATATTGTCCATCCTGCCGCTGTAGCTTTGCGGTTCGCCCAGAAACACGTCACCGTTCTGAAGCTGAATGACAGCGATATGCGTGGTGAAGGTGGTTCCGTCTGCGAGCTTGACCGTCGCCGTGTAGTCACTGGTCGAATCGAGCAGTTGCGACTGCGGGCCATTTCCGACGTCATACCGTACGAACTCTTCGGGCGGGCCCATTTCATCGTCCCATGTCACACCGTCGTCGTTGTTGTCCTGAAATTCAAGCGTGTGAATGGTCATGTCACTTGGACCATAGGTGCCGGCCACGAATTCGGCCTCATTGCTTCTATTGGACTCGTCCGTGTCCATTTCCGCAAAGTTGCCAATGTAGATGAGGTTGGAAAAGACCGACGCCATGCCTGCTGTTCTGCTCGTTTTGCGAGCGGTCTAGTGGTCTAAAGTAAACAAAGCCTTTTGGTTGCTCCCTTCGGGTTTGGCGGGCTAAGAAGGCGCCCAGTGTCAGGAACAAAAAAAGCGAGTGGGCATGTCGGACGATTTTATGCTGGACACGGATGACCTTGAGCGCCGGATGGAAGGTGCAATGGCCAATCTCAAAACCGAATTTGCGTCGTTGCGGACCGGTCGGGCGTCAGCGTCGATGTTAGAGCCGGTGATGGTCGACGCCTACGGTGCGATGACCCCGATCAACCAGGTGGGCACCGTCAACGTGCCCGAGCCGCGGATGGTCACGGTCAATGTCTGGGACAAGGGACTGGTCGGCAAGGTCGAGAAAGCGATCCGCGAAAGCGGGCTGGGCATCAATCCCCAACTCAACGGCACCATCATCATGCTGCCGATTCCTGAGTTGAACGAAGAGCGGCGCCGCGAGTTGGGCAAGGTCGCGGGCCAATACGCCGAAAGCGCACGTGTCAGCATTCGCAACGTGCGCCGCGACGGGATGGACCAGATTAAGAAAGCCAAGGCAGACGGCCTTTCAGAAGATGAACAGAAGATGTGGGAAGACGAGGTGCAGGAGATGACCGACAAGTTTATCAAGACGGTCGATAGCGCTCTGGAGACCAAGCAGACGGAAATCATGCAGGTTTGACCCTGGCACCTGTGCCAATGGCGCAGGTAAAGATTCCTTTGGATCTTGCAGGGTGTGAAAGGGCGGAGCCCCGAATGGACGTACGCGAAACAGTGCCGAGACAGCAGCAGGGGAAAGCTCCTGCGGACCGGTCGCGTGTTCACGGATCCCCGATTTGCCAAGTTTCATTCGTTCTTTTCGACCGGACGCTGCGGCGTTCTCAGCAGCAAAACGCGATTGGCAGGTGAAATATTTCTGACCCGTATCTCTCTGGCCCGCGGCATGTGGCCATCATCATGGACGGCAACGGACGCTGGGCGACGCAGCGCGGACGTCCACGGCTTTTTGGTCACCACGCTGGCGCGCGGCGGGTCCGAGAGGTGGTCGAGGCGTGCCCGGATATCGGTGTTGAGTTCCTGACGATTTTTGCGTTTTCCACCGAAAACTGGAAGCGCACGCAGGCCGAGGTGGCCGGGCTGATGAGCCTGTTTCGACGCTATATCTCGCGCGAGGCGCGCAGCCTCGACGAGTTTGGCGTGCGGGTACGCTTCATCGGCGACCGGGTGCGGCTGGATGAAAAGCTGATCAAGCTGATGAACGATCTTGAAGCCATGACCGAGACCAACAGCCGGGTGCACCTGACAATTGCCCTGAACTATGGCGGACGGGACGAAGTGGCCCGGGCCACCCAGCGATTGGCGCGAGAGGTCGCGGCAGGGCACCTGGACCCTGACACCGTGGACGAGGCGACGCTGGTGCGATTTCTCGACACCTGTGTGTTGCCTGATCCCGATCTGGTCATCCGCACCAGCGGCGAAGCGCGCATCTCGAACTTTCTGCTGTGGCAGTCTGCCTATGCGGAATACGAGTTTGTCGACACGTTGTGGCCGGATTTCTCACGTGAAGAGTTTACCGAATTGTGCGCGCGCTACGGCAGCCGTGAGCGCCGATATGGCGGTGTGACCCTGTGAATACG
>JBCBAV010000135.1:0-9740 GCA_038532285.1 Pseudomonadota bacterium
GTCTATCGGGCGGGGTTTGGTTGTTGGGGATTTCGTGGTTTCGCCCTCCGCCGGCGCTGGGGGCTTTACTCTCTTTTCACCCCGCGCCCCCCACGGGGGCCCCGCGCCGCCCCGGCAGAGTATCGGCGGAAGACGATGCGCGAGAGGGGCCGTCCGCACCCAACACAGCGTGCCGCCAAAGGCGGTGCGCCTCCGTCGGGCGGGCTGCTACGCCCAATGGTCAACATTATCTACAGGGTGGGATTTTGGTGGCGTGGGGGAGACTTGAACTCCCGACCTCTCGATTATGAGTCGAGCGCTCTAACCAGCTGAGCTACCGCGCCATGGAGGCGTGACCTATGCCAGCCCCAAAGAATCGTCAAGCGCAATTGCGGGCATTATCCCGACCGCACGGTTTCGATCATCAGCGTGACGTTTTCAGGGTCCGCGTCGGGGGTGATTCCGTGCCCGAGGTTGAAAATATGTGGCCCGCCCGAGAACGCATCGACGATGGCGCGCGTCTCGTCGACGAGGGCCTGACCACCGTTCACCATGTGCGACGACGCGAGGTTGCCCTGCACGCAGCCGTCCTTTTGCACGTGCGCCGCGGCCCAGTCCGGTGCCACAGAGTTGTCGAGCGCGACGCAATCCACGCCAGTTTTGGCGTGAAAGCCGATGTAACCATCGCCCGCCTCACGCGGGAAGCCGATGACGGGGATGTGGGGATAGCGCGCCTTGAGCGCTGCGGTAATCCGGGCGCAGGGAGCGACGGCATATTTCTCGAACGCATCGCCCTTGAGCGATCCGGCCCAGCTGTCAAAGATCTTGACCACTTCGGCGCCCGCGTCGATCTGCGCGGCAAGGTAGTCGATGGTTGCCTCGGTGATGCGGTCCAAAAGCGCCTCGAACAGCAGTGTGTTCCCGGTCATCAGCGCATGCGCAGGTCCCTGATCAGGCGTCCCACGCCCTGCGATCATGTAAGTCGCCACGGTCCACGGCGCCCCGGCAAAGCCGATCAGCGTCGTTTCCTCGGGCAGTTCGCGGCGCAGGATGCGCACGGTTTCGTAAATCGGGTTCAGCGTGTCGTGAATCGCATCTGCCGGTTTCAGGGCGTCGAAATCGGCCTCCGCCGTGATCGTCGACAGCCGCGGCCCTTCACCGGTGACAAACCACAAATCAGCGCCAAGCGCCTGCGGCACCAGCAGGATATCGGCAAACAGGATCGCCGCGTCGAACCCGTAGCGACGGATCGGTTGCAACGTGACCTCGGCGGCGAGTTCGGGATTGTAGCACAGCGACAGGAAATCCCCGGCCTGCGCGCGTGTGGCCCGGTATTCCGGCAGATAGCGTCCCGCCTGCCGCATCATCCAGATCGGCGGTGTTGGCAGAGCCTCGCCCGCGAGGGCCCGCAATATCGTTTTGGTCATCACACCGTCTTTCATCTGGCCACCTATGCGCTTTGGTGGTTGTCAGGTTAAGTTGACAGTCCTAAAAGGTAAAGTCATGACTGCGCGCCTACCAAACCCCGACAACCCCCTCAAGATCGGCACCCGTGGATCGCCGCTGGCCCTTGCCCAGGCGCACGAGACGCGCGCGCGGCTGATGGCGGCGTTTGATCTGCCGGAAGAAGCGTTCGAGATCTGCGTGATCAAGGTGTCGGGCGATGACCGGTTCATGGTCGCGAGCGATACACCGCTGAAAGAGATCGGCAACAAGGGGCTGTTTACCCGCGAGATTGAGGACGCACTGCTGGATGGCGGCATCGACATCGCGGTGCATTCGATGAAGGACATGCCGACGCTGCAGCCGGATGGTCTGATCCTCGACACCTATCTGCCGCGCGAAGATGTGCGCGATGCTTTTGTGTCGCCGCGTTTCGGGGCCATTGCCGACCTGCCCAGCGGGGCAACGGTGGGCACCTCATCCCTGCGGCGACGCGCACAGTTGCAGCACACGCGCCCCGACCTGAACGTAGTCGAGTTTCGCGGCAACGTGCAGACCCGGCTTAAAAAGCTGGGGGACGGCGTGGCCGATTGCACCTTTCTGGCCTGTGCCGGGTTGAACCGGTTGGGCATGACCGATGTGCCCGCAACGCCGGTGTCACCCGACGACATGCTGCCCGCGATTGCGCAAGGGGCGATTGGCATCGAGCGGCGCAGCAATGATGCGAACACCGCCGAAATGCTGTCAGCGATCCATGATGCGTCCACGGGCCAGCGGCTAAATGCCGAACGTCGCTTCCTTCTGACGCTTGACGGGTCCTGCGAAACGCCGATTGCGGGGCTGGCCACGCTGGACGGTGGCACGCTGCACCTGCGCGGAGAAGTGCTGCGCCCGGACGGGTCCGAGGCGCTGTCGGACGACATGTCAGGTGCCGCCGAAGACGGCGCACAGATGGGCGAGGCGCTGGCGCGCGGGCTGCTGGACCGGGCCGGACCGAAATTCTTCGACTGGCACTAGAGCGCGCGTGACGCGCGGGCACTCTTGACCGTGCAACAGGCGTGGGCGCAGGTTTTGGACCATGTCACAACCGCGTTCCCACTTGCCCACCCACAGCGTTGACAACCAACCCGCAGCCCCGGGCGATCGTGACCTGTGGGCCAGCGATCCGGTGCTGCGATCCTGCGTGCCGGACGCACCGGATGTGGCGCAGTACGGTGCAGCACTCGGGCACGCTGACATCCGCGCGGCGGGGCGAGAGGCGAACCGTCACGCGCCCGAACTGCACCTGTTCGACACTGGCGGGCGGCGGCTGGATGAGGTGCGGTTTCACCCGGCCTATCACCAGATGATGACCCTGAGCCAGGAGGCAGGCTATGCTGCCACGGCCTGGACAAACGGGTCGCATCTGGAGCACGCCGCGATGGTCTATTTGGCCAGTCAGGTGGAACCGGGGCACTGCTGCCCGATGACGATGACCTATGCCGCGGTACCGGCGTTGCAGGCGGACACAGCGCTTGCCGCCGAATGGACACCCAAACTGACCGCTCGTGCCTATGACCCGCGCGCGCTGCCGCTGGCCCAAAAGGCATCGGCAACGCTGGGCATGGCGATGACGGAAAAACAGGGCGGGTCGGACGTACGGGCCAATTCCACGACCGCCGTGCGAGATGGCGATCACTGGCGCTTGTGCGGGCACAAATGGTTCTGCTCCGCGCCTATGTCGGACGGGTTCCTGACCCTTGCGCAAGCGCCGGGTGGTCTGACCTGTTTTCTTGTCCCCCGCTGGCTCGAGGGCGCGCGCAACGCGATCCACCTGATGCGGCTAAAGGACAAATTGGGCAATAAATCCAACGCGTCATCCGAGATTGAATACCACGACGCGCTGGCGCACCAACTGGGCGATGAAGGGCGCGGCGTGCAGACCATTATCGAAATGGTGCACCACACCCGGCTTGATACTGCCATCGCCCCCGCGGGTCTGATGCGCGGTGCCTTGGTCGAGGCGATGCACTGGGTCCGGCACCGCCGGGCGTTCCAGAAAAAGCTGATCGATCAGCCGCTGATGCGTGCGGTGCTGGCTGATCTGATGCTGGATTGGGAGGGGGCCACGCGCCTTGGGCTGCATGTCGCCCGCGCCTTTGACGGCTCGGGCATGGAGAATCGCGCCTTGGCCCGTGTCAGTGTGGCACTGGCCAAGTTCCTCAATAACAAGCTTTGTCTGCGCGTCACCTACGAGGCGATGGAGGCGATGGGCGGCATGGGTTATGTCGAAGACACCGCGATGCCGCTTTATTATCGCGAGGCGCCACTGAACGGCATCTGGGAAGGATCGGGCAACGTGATCTGCCTCGACATCCTGCGCACGCTGGCGCGGGAACCGTTGGCGGCAGAGATGCTGCGGACCGAATTGCAGACTGCAACCGGATCGGACCGTCGCTATGACGCGGCGCTGGCCAATCATTTGGCACTGTGGCCCGGATTGCCCAACGAAGCTGAAGCCCGGTTCTACGCCGAACGCACGGCCCTTTTGCTAACGGCATCGGTCCTGATCCGAACAGCTGCGCCTGCTGTTGCAGACAGTTATGTGGGATCACGTCTGGAACAGGCGCGCGGGCATGTGGCGGGCGCGGTCAATGGGCTGGACACCGCGGCGATCCTGTCTGCCTTTGATCCGCAGGCTTAGGTCAGGCTCAGACCCACTTGGCCAGCGGCGGCAGGCTCATCAGCACGGCGTTGGCGTCATGCCCGGTTTCAAGCCCAAACTTCGTCCCGCGGTCGTAGACAAGATTGTATTCGGCGTAGAGCCCCCGGTGCACCAGCTGCGCGTCCTTGTCCGCCTCGGACCAGTCCTGCACCCGGCGTTTTTCCACCAGGGGAACATAAGCAGGCAAAAAAGCGCGGCCGATGTCCTGTGTCAGGGCGAAATCGGTTTCCCAGTCGCCGGTACAGTGATCATCCATAAAGATGCCACCTACCCCGCGCGCACGCCCGCGATGCGGGACAAAGAAATATTCGTCGGCCCAGTCCTTGAGCCGTGGATACAGGTCAGCGCCATGCGGTTCGAGATGCGCCTGCTGCGTTGCGTGGAAATGCGCCGTATCGGTATCGTATTCGATGCAGGGATTCAGGTCAGAGCCGCCGCCAAACCACCAGGCGTGCGGGGTCCAGAACATGCGCGTGTTCATGTGCACCGCCGGGCAATGCGGGTTCTGCATGTGCGCCACAAGGCTGATGCCCGAGGCCCAGAACCGCGGATCGGCCTTCATGCCCGGCAATCCCTTGCGCGCCATCATCGCGGCCTGTGCCCGTTCACCCAGGGTTCCGTAAACGGTCGAGACGTTCACGCCCACCTTTTCGAACACACGGCCACCGCGCATGACGCTCATCAGACCGCCGCCTGCATCGCTGCCATCGTCTGACGTCCGCTCGGTCTCGGTCACTTCGAACCGGCCCGGCGCCATGTCTGACAAGGGTCCGGTGTCGTGGCTGTCCTCGAGCCCCTCGAACGCCGCGACGATGTCGTCGCGCAACTGGCGGAACCAGGCCGCCGCGCGGGCCTTGTGAGTATCAAATTGTTCGGTCATGCGCACTGTCCTCTCAGGTTGACACTTTTTAACCCAGTGCCAGCGTCAATTCTAGTGCGCGGGTGCAGCCACCGGATCCAGCAGGCTGCGCCCACCGTCAACGGTCAGCACCTCCCCGGTGACAAAACCGGATCCGTCAGAGGCCAGAAATTGCACCGCGTCCACAATCTCAGTCGGGCTGGCGATGCGGGCGAGCGGGGTTTGTTTTTCGATCTCGTCGCGCCATTCCGGATGCTCGCCCAATGACATCTGCAGTGATGCCGACATCACCGACCCGAACGCCACGGCGTTGACGCGAATCCGTTCTGCCGCCAGCGCCAGCGCCATTGACCGGGTCATCTGCTCCAGCCCCGCGGCGGCAATGGAATACCCCAACAATTCAGGACGCGACTGATGTGCCGCGATGGAACTGAGGTTGATGATCGACCCGACACAGGCGGCGTCGTTGTCCTTGGCCTGCTTGATCATGCGTCGGGCGACTTGCTGGCTCAGCCGCATGGCCGTCATCAGGTTCTGTTCCAGCATGACCTCGACGCTGGTATCCTCCGGCTCCAGCGGGTCGGTCATCATCACCTGGCGCGAGGCGTTGACCAGCACATCGACCTGATCGAACGCGTCGATAGTGGCCGAGATCAGGTTGGCAATGGTCAGGCGCTGGCGCAAATCGCCCGCGAAATAGCGAATGTTGCCCTCTTCGGCGACGTCACCCAATTCGTCGGCCAGCTTCTTTTCGTCCATGTCGGCGCACATCACATTGGCACCGCGGTCGGCAAAATGACGCGCGATGGCAAGGCCGATGCCATTGGCGGCACCCGTGATGATGGCGGTCTTGCCTTGGATGGAAAAAGACATCTATCTCCGCCTCGCTGTGGTCTTGGGGCGTTCTGCGCGCACCAGTTTGAACCGCGTATCCCCGTCCAGATCAACCCGTTTTGCAAAGTGCTGGTCCAGCGCATCCTCGTAGGGCAGGTGCCGGTTGGCCACCATCCACATCGCCCCATGCGGGGCGAGGATGCGCGCGGCTGACGCGATAAACGCGCGCCCAAGGCCAGGGTCGGCAGCGCGCCCTATGTGAAAGGGGGGGTTCATGATAACGGCATCCACGGGTTTCGGCGGCGTCCACGCGGTGGCATCCGCCCAGTGAAACTGCGCCCGCGCGTCGGTAACATTGTGGCGCGCGCATTGCAGCGCCATGTCGTGGGCTTCGACCAGATGCACGGCGGTGACGTCTCGGGTCAGCACGTGCGCCGACAGATAGCCCCAGCCCGCACCCAGATCGGCGACCGTGCCCACCATCACCTCAGGAAGCGCCTGCGCCAACAGTTCGGAGGCCGGATCGACCCCGTCGGCGGAGAACACACCAGGCGCGGTCCAGAACCCTGCAGAGTGCAGCGTAGGCCCGGCCTTCCACGCGCTCAGATCAGCACCGGGTGAGGTCCAGAAGATCTTGCCATGCGCCTTTGAGATCGGGCTGCTTACCTCGCAGCGCTTGCGCAGCGCCTTGAGCATCGCATCCGCGCCGTCGGTCTTTTGTCCGTCGATGATGACCTGTCCGTCAGCCTGCGCCATGGCGTCGGCAATCAGCGCCTGCGCTTCGATCCGGGCGCGGGTCAGGCAAACGATGATCGTGTCGAACCGTTCGTCCGGCAGGGCCGCATGCACCGCGTGGCCCAGGGCAGCAAAATGATCACAGACGGTGACAAGGGGTGACACGACAACCGCACCGGGCACTGCCGACAGATCGGCACCAACCGCGGGGTGCAGCACGCATACCCGACCCGCCGGGGCGGCCAATGCCTCCAGCGCCAAAGGCAATCGGGATCCGATCACCTTACTCTTCTTTCTCCATGGTGCACTGCAGCGGATGCTGATGGCGGCGCGCAAAGTCCATCACCTGCGCCACCTTGGTTTCGGCAATCTCGTGGCTGAACACGCCGACAACGGCCAGCCCCTTCTTGTGCACGGTCAACATGATCTCGAATGCCTGCGCGTGGTTCAGACCAAAGAACCGTTCGAGGACGTGCACGACGAACTCCATCGGGGTGTAGTCGTCATTCAGCAGCAGCACCTTGTAGAGCGGCGGGCGCTTTGTCTTGGGCTTGACGTCAGTGATGACGGTGGTGTCACCGTCCTCGTCCTGCTTGTCCGCCATCATGTATACCAAAGAGGCCATATCGCCGTTCCGGGAATCCGCTGGTTTGCCTTGAGGCGTCTATATAACGTGAGATCGAAGTTAGAAAAGAGTTAGTGAATGAGATGCAGCGTGCAGATCACCTCGATTTGAGTCAATTGGCCTGTGTGGCCTTCGATGCCGACGACACGCTGTGGCACAACGAACGTTTCTTTCGCTTGACCCAGGAGCGGTTCGCCGAGGCTCTGGCGCCGTTTGCACCCGACATCGACCTTGATGCCCGCTTGCTCGCTGCCGAGCGTCGCAATATCGGGCACTATGGCTACGGGATCAAAGGGTTCGTGCTGTCCATGATCGAAACCGCGCTGGAAGTGACGGAAAACCGTGTCGGTGGTGACGTGATTGCCGACTTGATCGCCGCAGGGCAGGACATGCTGCAACATCCCATCGACCTGCTTCCACATGCTGCCGAGGCGGTCGAGGCGGCGCGCGCCCGCGGGCCGGTTTTGCTTATCACCAAGGGCGATCTTCTGGATCAGGAACGCAAGCTGGCGCAATCCGGGCTGGGCGACCTCTTTGACCGGGTCGAGATCGTGTCGAACAAGACCCCCGGCGTTTACACCCGCATCTTTGACTCCTTTGGCGGGGCGACGCGCGGTATGATGGTGGGCAATTCGATGAAATCCGACGTGCGCCCCATGATCGATGCGGGCGGTATAGGCGTATTCGTCCCGCATGACCTGCAATGGGATCTCGAAGCCGCCGAAGCCCCGGAGGGCCACGCGCGTTTCCACGCCTTGCCCGACCTCGGTGCGCTGCCAGATCTCCTGACCTGACGTTGCCACAATGCTGCCACAATTGCGTATGTAGTGGGTGCGCGCAGCCGAGCTACAACATCTTGCGATTTGCGTGTGCAGAAAAGTGATTTCCCGCGCGGCATCAACACTTTATCGAAAATCGTTCCTGTGTTAGCTTTGCGCCATAACAATATGGCCAGCCACAAAAAAACCGGCGGCCAGAGGCAGACATGGCAGGTTTCTAAATGGTTCGGCGGCAAGGGCCGGCTCGTATTGGGCTCATTCTTTTTGCGATTTTCTGGATGCTGGTGGTGGTGCCGGCTTCCGTCATGGCGGCCCCTTATGCCGCGATGGTCATGGACGCACGCACAGGCGAAGTGCTGCATGCGCGCAACGCTGATACGCGGTTGCATCCGGCGTCCCTGACAAAGATGATGACGCTTTACATCGCGTTTCAGGCGGTGGAACGGGGCGAAATATCCTTGGACACAAAGGTCAAGATTTCGCGCTTTGCCGCGTCCGAGCCTCCGTCGAAACTGGGTCTGAAACCCGGCCAGCGCATTGCCTTGCGATATCTCATTCGCGCGGCAGCGGTAAAATCCGCAAATGATGCGGCCACCGCGATCGGCGAGGCGATTTCGGGTTCAGAAGCCGCCTTTGCCCGGCGCATGAACCGCACGGCCAAGGCGTTGGGGATGACGCGTACCACGTTCAAGAACGCCCACGGCCTGACCGAAAGCGGTCACATGTCCACGGCGCGCGACATGACGATCCTCGGGCGCCATGTGCTGTATGACTATCCGCAGTATTACAACCTGTTTTCGCGCCGATCGACCCATGCGGGCGTGCGCGAGGTGGCAAACACCAACCGCCGCCTTCTGGCCAATTACAAAGGCGCGGACGGGATCAAGACGGGCTATACGCGGGCGGCGGGTTTCAACCTTGTTGCCTCGGCCGAGCGGGGACGCGAACGAGTGATCGCCACGGTGTTTGGCGGCAAATCCACCGCGTCGCGCAATGCCAAGGTGGCTGAACTGCTTGACCTCGGATTTCGCCGTGCGCCGAGCCGCGTGAAGGTGCGCAAACCGCAAAAGCCCGGCTACTCTCCTGACACCGGTCCCGTGGTCGTGGCGGGCAATGGCAGCACGTCAACGGCAGCGGGCAAGACGATCCGCGTGACCGGGGCTGTCAAACGCTCCTTGCGCCCGGTACTGCGCCCGTCGACCGAACCGGTCCTTCTGGCCGATGCGTCACCGGCGCCCGATGCGCCCGGCGTGGATGCAGGCGACATCCTCAGCGCGCTGCAAGTGGCCCAAGCAGAAACGCCCGCGCCTGTCGTGCCCCCTACTGTCACTCCAATGAAACGCCCTGCCGCCCGACCGCGCGACATCGTCCTGGCCCGCGCCGCACCCGAGGTCGTGACGCGTTTGTCCACATCCGGCGGACGGCACTGGGGCGTGAACGTGGGCCGCTATACCAGCAGGTACAAGGCGGAAAAGGTGCTTTTGAAAACAGCACTGATGGAGATGAGCACCCTCGACGGGTCATTGCGCAAGGTGATCAAAAGCCCGCGTGGGTTCGATGCCAATTTCATGGGGTTGTCGCAAGAACGCGCCGACCTGGCCTGCCGCCGGTTGGCCGCGCGCAACGTCACCTGTTTCACCATCGGTCCAAAGTCGTAGCGTTTTCCGCATCGGAAAACGGTCGGAAATCTCTTTGATTTCCGCGCGCTTACGGTCCGTCTTTCGCGGCGCGTTGGATCCAGCGCAGAAAGTTGCGCAGCGCAGGGCGCTGAACACCTGGCCG
>JBCBAV010000136.1:0-9586 GCA_038532285.1 Pseudomonadota bacterium
TCAGGTTGCGTCATATCCCCGTGTATCGCAACTTTAAGCTGTACGAACGCCCGCCAATCATGCTCAAATGCCCGGGCCGCGTCCGCAGACGCCGCCCACGACAACGGCACGGGCAAAGTCCACACCATGACACGCAACCCACAACGCGGATCACAAGGCGCGGACACGCTGCCCGCACCCGACCCGATGCCCTTCAAGGACCGGGTCGCACGGCTGCAGATCCTCGGCAGCCCCGACCGCAACTGGTCGCTGACCGTCGACACCGAAACGCTCGAGCAGTTTCTGCGCGCCTCGCTCGCGCGTCTTGACTGGCCGGCCCCCGCCACAGACACCGACGCCACCCGGATCGCATTCGACTACGACTACCATGTCGCGGGCGGGCTCTGCGCGTCGTCGGGATCGCTGCAATTGGTGCCCGAGGTCAGCCTGTCCTTTGACGCCCTGCCATTCGGGCTGGCCCACCACCTGCTGGCATTCCTGCACGTGTCCTCGCCGCTGAACGAAAACATGGTCATCGTGATCGACGATTTCCGCGCGCTCTTCTACCGGCCGCTGCTGCGCCGGGACGACGGGATCCTGCGCCTCAATCACGCCTTTGACGTGGATCTGACGCGCGTGATTTTCCCCCCGACCGCCTCTGCCGTGGACTGACGCCCGCGCGACGACAGCCAGCCCGCGCACCGTGACGCCGACCGGGCCCGCCCACCGGGGGCACACCGACCCAACCCCGGGCGCGGGCGGCAACGGCCCCAAGGCTCAGGACCCATTAATCCTGTGGCTTTGGTGGGACAAGTTTTCTGACTGGCTAGGAGTAGGGCGGCAGGAATAGTGGTTCTATTTCAACGGCCTGCGACAACGTCCAGTCAGAAAAATCGTCCCATCGAAGACGCCAAAATCGCATCATCTCAGTGGCTCGGACCGCTTGAGAATAGAACCACTATTCCCTTCACGGCCCAAACCACTGATATTTCCCGATTTTGGCGCCAACGCTACAGGATTAATGGGTCCTGAGCCTAGGATGCCACCGTAGCCCCGCGCGGTTCAAAGGTCGCGACATGCGCCGCGGCACGGGCCAGCGCATCCTCGACCGGCGTGTGCCGGAACCCCGGCAACAGGCTGTCGAACAGCGCCCCATCCAGAGCGTGCGGCGTGTCCCAAAGGTACCGCATCTCCAGCAATCCGCGCAGCATCGGCCAGACCGGCGCGGCCACACGCAGCGGCCACCACGGCATCCGCGCCGCCCGGACCGGCCTGTGCAGGACGTCCGACAGGGCCTCGGCGATATCGTTGCCGGTCAGCGTATAGCCCGGAAACGGGATATCCACGTAGCGCGGCAGGTCGTCCCGCATCCCGGCCAGGGCGACCACGGCCCGCGCCATATCCGGCAGGTACGCCCAGGCATGGGGCACGTCGACCGGCCCGGGATAGCTGATCCGCCCCTTGGGCAGCGGTTTGGCGATGACCCGATCGAACCAGTTGCCCGACGCCGCCGTGTCGAGGAAATCACCGCCCCTCAACAGGATCGTCCGAACACCCGACGCGCGATAGGCCGCCTCCATCTCGATGCGCAACCGCCCCAGCGGGTTGGTCGCACCATGCGGTGACGCCTCGGACCACGGGGCGGGCACATCGGCTCCGAACACGTACACGTTGCCCGGGACAATCACCGGTGTGTCGTGCCGCCGGGCCGCGTCGATCACCGACCGGTGAATGCGCGGCAGGTCCCGGTGCCACGTGGCATAGTCGGGCGGGTTCCACGCGTTGACCACGACTTCGGCCCCGTGCATCGCTGCGGCCAGATCGCCGGTGGCACGGTTGAACGCCGCCACCTGCCATCCCGCTGCCTGAAACGCCGCAGCCGCGTTCCGCCCGATGCGTCCGCGCGCGCCAAGGATCAATGCTGTCTGTGTCATCGCCATCTCCACTGCCAAAGGGTGTGATACAGGCATGCCCGACACGGCTGCCAAATGAAATTGCATATTATCGTTTATTGTGCATTCAATATTGAATGCCTAAACCGCACCCCCTCAACTGGTCGCTGGTCCAGAGCTTTCTGGCTGTCGCGGAAACCGGATCGCTGTCGGGTGCGGCCACCGCGCTGGGCCAGAGCCAACCCACCCTCGGCCGCCACATGCGCGCGCTCGAAGACGCGCTGGGGCTCGACCTGTTCGAACGCCACCGGCGCGGCCTGCGGCTGACGGCGGCAGGCCAGCAGCTTCGGCCCGCAGCCGAACAGATGCGTGACGCCGTGCATCGCCTGTCCACGCTGGCCGACACCCAGTCACAGCAACTCGCCGGCACGGTGCGCATCGCGTGCTCGGTGTTTGCGGCGCACCACGTTCTGCCCGCCATCCTCGAAGAGGTGCGGATCGCCGAACCGGGCATAGCGCTGGTCATGCAACCCAGCGACGAAAGCGAGAACCTGACCTTCCGCGAGGCCGATATCGCGGTACGGATGTTTCGCCCACGCCAGCAGGATCTGGTGACCCGGTATCTCGGTGATGTTCGCCTGGGTATCTTTGCGTCCAAAAGCTATGCGGCCCGTCACCCTCTGCCGCACAAGACGGATGAACTTCTTGCCCATGACCTCGTTGGCTACGACCGCTCGTCGCTGATCGTGGATACGATGCGCGCGCTGGGGATCGACGTGACCCCCGATGATTTTGCCGTGCGCTGCGACAATCAAAGCGCCTATTGGGAACTGGTGCGCGCCGGGGCAGGCATCGGCTTTACGCAGGCGCATGTCGGGCGTGCAGATCCGGGCATGGTTGAAATCCATCCCGTGGACATGGAACTACCGACCCTGCCCATCTGGCTCACCGCCCACGAAACCGTCCGGCACATCCCGCGGGTTGATCGGGTCTGGACACTGCTTGTCGCGGCCCTGAACCGATTTCTGGCGCAGATCGATGCGGGCTGATGCTGCTGCGGCGCCTCACGCGTCCCCTGCCACCGCGCGCGCCAAATCTTACCCAAGAGTTACCGCGCCCGCGCAAACGTTAACGCGGGCCAAATCCTAACGGTTCGTGAATGCCGGTGCGGGCCGGGTTTTGTACAAAACGCGGGCCGTTTTGAACAAAACCCCGAAGAGGCCCCGAAAAGGGGGCGATGAGGCGCCCCTGTTTTGTACAAAAGCCGCCCCGTTTTCATCAAAACGGTCCCATCCCGGCACCGCACGCACCGTTAACCCGGTGCCGCGTGTCTCCGGTTGGATAGGTGCCTATCGGTCATCAATCCGCCGCGCCCGGGCCAACCCGGCGGCGCGCGCGGCATCGCTGTCCGGTGTCAGAAGCCGCCGCCGCGCGCCCTGACGCTCCGGCACCGCCACCGCGCGGCGGGCGACAAACAGGCCGGCGTAGCGGCCGAAAAACACGCTGCGCCGCGCCGCGTACGGGCGCAGGTCAAGGCTGCGGGCAAAGCTGTGGCCCAGCCCCGCGATGCGGAACCCAGGCGCATCGGACACCGGCTCAAGGTAGCCCTCGACACTCAACTGATCCAGCGCCGTTCCGGCCCGGAACCGCCCGTTCTGCACCCGCTGCGCCACAAAGATTCCGTTCTCGTAACGCCCCAGAATCGCTGCATATTCCCCGGATTTCAGGCCGTTGGCTGCAACCTCGGTCAGCCCGATCCGGCCCATCCCGATCTGGCCCGCGTCGGTGACGGTTCCGGCGATCCGGTCCGTGGTGCCCGACACCGGTTGGATCAGGCTGGTCTGCAACGCGCCATCCGCGCGCCAGACCCCGCTGGCCGCCATGCGCTGGCCTGCCACGGGGGCGGTGCGTGCGCCCGGGTCCATCACGATGGGCGCGCCGTTGATCTTGATCACACCGCCCGTGTCCGCGACCATCCCGATCAGCGGATGCTCGGCATCCACCCGCGCGGCGACAAACCGGTCTTCCCGTGCCTCGGCCACCACGGTCATCGCCACGCCCGGCAACAGATCATCTTCGCTGACCGGAATACCGTTCAGGGTCAGGTTTGCACCGTCCGGGATTTCTACGCGTAAGCCATTGATAAACAAGGAACCTCGCCCGGTCATCACGCCGACGATACCGGTGCCGCCAATGCCACCTTCGAATGGGTCTTCGGTGGCAGCCAACAGGGTCGGGGCGGGGACCAGCGCCAGGGCGCTGCTTGCGGTCAAAAGGGAAAGCGCGCGGCGGCGGGTGGTGGTCTTCACTTGGTGCCCTGTCTCGTGTCGTTCTCGGTGGGCCCGTCCTCGGGGCCACGCTCCGCGTCTTCGCGGTAAAAGTAAATGCCCATCCGGTAGCGCCCGCGCGGTCCGGGTGTGTCTGCGTGATCGCGGTGCAGGCGGCTGGACTGCTGGCTGATCTCTTCCAGCAGTCCCTGCGCCCCGGCACGCGCCTGTGTCTCGATGGCGTCTAGCGCGTCTGGCGTCAACTGGTTGTAAAATACGGCACGTTCGAAAAAGGGCGGCTGATCGGCCAGCAGGTTCTCCGAGGCCGCCGCGAGATGGTCACCGACATTGGCGGCAAAGAATGCCTCCCGCTCGGCCGAGTTCGGCGCCCCTAGGGCCGCGCTGACCTGCAGGATCAACCGGCCCGCGTCATCTTCGGCCACAAGGCCCGACCCCATCAGTTCATCCAGTACAGTGCGCGGGCGCACGTCCTTGCTGACCGTTTCGACCAATGCGTCGAATCCGTTTTCGTTGCGCTCCAGCGGGCGCGGTGCGCCGTTGTCGGAGAACGCGGGATGGGTCATCCACTGGCCGATCACCGTGGCCAGCAGCGCGCTTTTGCGACGGCTGTCGCCCGCGCCGTCATCCGGTGTGCTGCGGATGGTGCGGATGTCCTTGCGATGCACGCCGGTGAGCATGGAAATCCGACTGTCTGTCAATGGCTTACCGTCCAGCGCAAAGTGGCTTTCGGCGACCTCGACATAGACCCGCTTGAGCAGCGCATAGACCACCGGCGCCGTCAGCCCGCGCGCGATCATCGTGCGCACAAGCGGGCGGAGCAATCCACGCAGGACGCGTTGAAATCCTGCAGCGCCGGAAGACTGGTTGGTGTCGGTCATGGCGGACACAATAAGCGCCGTGGAAAATTTTTCCACACACCTGACTTGATTTTTATCGCTGGTGCGACAGATCGCCCATTGTTGATAACGTGGGAAAAAGTCCCACGACACTTTCACTTCGGCATTTGCCGACCCAATCGGGAGATTTTACCATGAAACGCCGCAATTTTCTCAAGCTGACCGCCGTCGGCGCCACCATGACCGCGCTGGGCGCCTGCGCCGAGATGTCGGGCACGCCGGACATCGTCGATACCGCTGTTGCGGCAGGCTCGTTCTCGACCCTCGTGGCCGCCGTGCAGGCCGCCGATCTGGTGGACACGCTGAAAAGCCCCGGGCCGTTCACAGTGTTCGCGCCGACAGACGACGCTTTTGCCGCGCTGCCCGCGGGTACGGTTGAAAACCTCCTGAAGCCCGAGAACAAGGACCAGCTGGTTGCCGTGCTGACCTATCACGTGGTGTCGGGCCAGACCCTGTCGACCGATCTGGCCGGTCAGCGCCTTTCGGTGCCCACCGTGAATGGCAAGAGCCTGCACGTGGACGGGCGCAACGGCGTGCGCGTGAACCGCTCGAACGTGGTGCAGGCAGACATCCTTGCTTCCAACGGCGTGATCCACGTGATCGACAAGGTTCTGTTGCCCTGACAGCATTGTGCGGGGCGGGGTGCTGCGGCGCCCCGCTCAGGCCACTTGCTGGCCAAAGCTCCAGACCTGGCGGGCCACCGCCATGTTTTGCATAACCGCAAATCGCACCAGATCGGCGCGCGCGCCGACTGCGATGCGCCCACGGTCCGACAGCCCCACATGCCGTGCGGGATTGGACGTCACCGTCGCGATCCCGCGCGCCATGTTCCCCCACATTTGACCCAAGCGCACCGCCGACATCAGCAGCGCAGCCGGTATGTAATCCGATGACATGATGTCGAGCAGGTCGCGCTTGGCCAGATCCTGTGCGGCGACATTGCCCGAGTGCGACCCGCCACGGATCAGGTTCGGCGCGCCCATGATGATGGCGATGCCCTTGTTGCGGCAGGCCTGCGCGGCTTGGAGTGTCGTGGGAAACTCGGCCACCTGAACCCCATGCCGGGCCGACGTGTCCACCTGTTCGGGCGTCGTATCATCGTGGCTTGCCAATACTGCGCCCAGCCGGTGCGCCTCGGCCACCGCTGCTGCCTCGTGGGCCGCGCCAAGCCGGTCTTGCAGCCCTTTGAGCCGGGCGATGTGATCGGTGAACTCGGCCTCGGTCAGGTTGTTCTTGCCCATCACGTAGGCCTTCATCTTGGCCATGTCGCGGAACTGTCGTTGACCGGGCGTGTGATCCATCAGGCTGAGGATGCCGACGCGGTCGTCGGGCGTGAACTCGGCCAGTTCCTCGATCAGCGTTTCGGAACAGATTTCGGCGCGCAGGTGCAGAAAGTGGCTGATTTTGAGCAGCCCGCGCGCCCGCAGGTCGAGCAATTCGTGCGACAGCGCGCGGGCATAGCGTTTGTACCGTTTTCCCGTGCTGACCGATCCCACGCGCATGGCGTCAAACACAGTGGTGATCCCGGTCCCTGCCAATTCGCGATCATGGGCCAGGATGGCCGCGCCGTGTGGCCAAGCCACATTGGGGCGCGGCTGGATGTGACGTTCGAGGCTGTCGGTGTGCATCTCGATCAGGCCCGGCGCGATGTAATCGCCGTTGCAATCCTCGGCGTCACGGGGCGTCGTGCCGGTGCCGATCTCGGCGATGTGTCCGTCTCGTATCACGAGGTGGCCCGCGATAACCTCGTCCGGCAGGACAAGCTGCGCATTGGCGAGGATGCGGGTTTGTGCCATGAGCCTGATGAACCTTTGAACCGGACCGAACCGCCATGTTCCAGCGATACGCGGTGTATTACACGCCCGCACCGGAAAGTGCACTGGCCACGTTCGGGGCGGCGTGGCTGGGCTGGGACAGTGCGACCGGGCAGGTGGTCGCGCATCCCGCGGTGCCCGCAGATGTGGCCGCTGTGACCGAGACACCGCGCAAATACGGGTTTCACGGCACGATGAAGCCGCCGTTTCGGTTGGCTGCCGGAGAAACGGTTGCCGCGCTTGATGCTGCTTTGGCCGCCCTGTGCGCCGAGGCGGCGCCCTTGACGCTGTCAGGGCTAAGGCGTGCAGCCTTGGGGCGGTTCCTCGCACTGGTGCCAAGTGGTGACGTGGCCGGACTGAACGCCCTAGCGGCTCGGGTGGTGCGCGATCTGGACGAGTTCCGGGCGCCGCTGACCGAGGAAGACTTCGCCCGGCGCAGGCAAGGGCGATTGACGGCATCGCAAGACGCGATGCTGACCCGCTGGGGCTATCCGCACGTGATGGAACAGTTCCGCTTTCACATGACCCTGACCGGACGGCTGGATGCGGATGCGCGGGCAGAGGTCGAGCAGGCGTTGGACCCCTTGCTATCGGACTTGCCTTTGGCGCCCTACACGGTGACGGGCCTGACATTGCTGGGCGAGGACGCGCAGGGGCGGTTTCACCAGATCAGTCGCCATGCGCTGGGCGGGGCTACTCCCAACCGTAGTTGAAGCTGATGCTCACGCGCTCGTCCTCGGCCATGTTCATGGGCACCTCGTGGCGCAGCCAGCTTTCCCACAAGAGCACATCGCCCACGGACGGTTTGGCATAGTGGAACTGCCGCAGGTCGGTGGGGGCGTCCGCCGTGCGGCCGGGTGCGGCCATCATCATCGGCAGGCGCGGGTCTTCGAGTTTGAGCGCGCTGGTGCCGTCGGGCATCGCCACGTAGGTGGTGCCCGAAATGACCGAATGCGGATGGATGTGCCCGGTGTGAATGCCCCCCTCGGGCAGGATGTTGATCCAGAGGCTGTCGAGCTTGAGCGCCTTGTCCCCCAGATCGAGCGCCAGATCGGTGGCAAAGGCGGCGACGTGGGCGTCGAGGGATTTCACCAGATCGGCAAAGATCGGAAAACGCCACGGCAGATCGTCGAGCGAGGCATAAGAGGTATAGCCCGGATACCCCTCGCGCTCGCACCAGTCATGGCCCGCCTCGTCATCCTCGGCGATGGCGTAGCAGTGGCTTTCCAGCTCTTGTGCGGAAACAGCCGGCGCGTGGGCTGACAGGGGGGCGTGGTAGAGTTTCGTGGCAAAGAGTGTCGTGATGGGCATGGTTGGCGTCTTTTTGGCGGGCGGTTGATGGCACGATCTATATATGGTGTGTGCGCCGGACCCCAGCGCCAATAGGGCCGCAGGCACTGTAAGCCGCGGAAAATGGGGGTTGTCACTGCGCCGCTGCCCTCCTATACGGCGCGCTCATCATCCACTCCACGGGAATCGGTGTGACGCTGTGACGGCACCCCCGTGATGTTGAAAGGAACAGGCGCATGAACGCCCAAGAGCTGCGGGACAAGACCCCGGACCAGCTGCGTGACGAGCTGGCGAACCTCAAGAAAGAGGCTTTTAACCTTCGTTTCCAGGCCGCCACTGGCGCGCTTGAGAACCCGGCGCGGATGCGCCAGGTGCGCCGCGACGTGGCGCGGGTCAACACGATCCTGAACGAAAAAGCCCAAGCGGCAGCGGAATAAGGAAGCAACGAAATGCCCAAGCGTATCCTGCAAGGCGTCGTGACCTCCGACGCAAACGCGCAAACCATCACCGTGTCGGTCGAGCGTCGCTTTACCCACCCGGTTCTGAAAAAGACCATTCGTAAGTCCAAGAAGTACCGGGCGCACGATGAAAGGAATGCCTTCAAGGTCGGTGACAGTGTTCGCATCATTGAATGCGCGCCGCGCTCGAAGACAAAACGTTGGGAGGTGCTGGAGGCGTAACGCGCCGCTGCTCATCGAGGCGTGCGCCTCTCTTCGCGAAGAACAGGCGCAGCCGCGTGATGAGCACCACACTGACTGAAATCGAAACCCTGGGGACATGGCTACCGCATCAGCCCCCCAAAGGTCGGGAGAAACAAAATGATCCAGATGCAAACCAACCTGGATGTTGCTGACAACTCCGGCGCCCGCCGTGTTCAGTGCATCAAGGTGCTGGGTGGTTCCAAGCGTAAATACGCATCCGTTGGCGACATTATCGTCGTCTCGGTCAAGGAAGCCATTCCGCGCGGTCGCGTGAAAAAGGGTGACGTCCGCAAGGCCGTCGTCGTGCGCACCGCCAAGGAGGTCCGTCGCGAAGACGGCACCGCAATCCGCTTTGACCGCAACGCCGCTGTCATCCTCAACAACAACAACGAGCCCGTCGGCACCCGTATCTTCGGGCCGGTGGTGCGCGAGCTGCGTGCGAAGAACTTCATGAAGATCATCTCGCTTGCTCCGGAGGTGCTGTAAGATGGCTGCGAAACTGAAAACCGGTGACAAGGTCGTCGTACTGGCGGGCAAGGACAAGGGCAAGGAAGGGACAATCTCTTCGGTTGACCCCAAGGCGAACAAGGCCGTCGTGGACGGCCTTAACATTGCCATCCGCGCCACCCGCCAGAGCCAGCAAAGCCAGGGCGGCCGCATCCCCAAGGCGATGCCGATAAATCTGTCGAACCTTGCGCTTCTGGATAGCAACGGCAAACCAACCCG
>JBCBAV010000137.1:0-9455 GCA_038532285.1 Pseudomonadota bacterium
GTTGCGGCACATGACCGGGCTTTTGAACATGGACGCCGCCGACATGGATGCCGCGAGCCAGGCGATGCTGGACGAGGCGGCCAATTATCAGCGTGATCCCGCCATCCGTGCACATGGCATGGCGGCGGCGGCGCAGGTGTTGGCGTTGATTGAGGACCGCCTGCCCGAATTGCGGGCCAAGCCGGATTTGTCGATCATCTCGGTCTTTGATCAGGCGGGGCTGAGCGTGGACGAGATCGCGGGAAATGTGCGCGTGATCATCGGCGGTGGCCAGAACGAACCGCGCGATGCCATCGCGGGCACGGCGTGGGCGCTGCTGACGCATCCGGATCAACATGCGCTGATCCGGACCGGTCAGGCCAGCTATGACGACGCGTTTGGCGAATATGTCCGCTGGATCGCACCGATCGGCATGTCGCCGCGGCGGGTTGCCCGCAGCGACGTGGCCTGCGGTGTCGCGTTTGCGCCGGATGACCTTGTGTTTCTGATGTTCGGATCCGGCTGCCGGGACGCGGCGCATTTTGAGCACCCTGACCGGTTCGACCTGACGCGCGACACGCGGGCCGCGATTGCCTTTGGTGCAGGTCCGCATTTTTGCGCAGGTGCTGCGGCGTCGAAAACGTTGATTGCAGGCTATGCGCTGCCAATGCTTTTCGACCAGTTTGACGGGCTGGAACGGGCCGGCGACGTGCCCTTTGCCGGCTGGGCGTTCCGGGGGCCGCTGAGCCTGCCGGTGCGCTGGCGGAATTAAGCGGCCCGGGCGCTTGCCTCGTGCCGGTGCGAAACCCATATTTCAGGAATGATCAAATTCGCACCCATTCTTCTGGCGCTGGTTTACGGGCTGGTGATGTATCGTTTTTCGGCATGGCGCACCGCCAAGGAGCTGGACGAGAAGTCCACCGAACTGGCCGATCCGATGCTGCGGCAGATGTGCGACCAGATGGCGGCGGCGCTGGAATTGCCGCGGATCCGCGTGCACATCTACGAGATCGAGCCGGTGAACGGGCTGGCCGCCCCGGACGGGCGGATTTTCATCACGCGTGGATTTTACAACAAGTTCCGCGCGGGCGAGGTGTCGGCGGCGGAACTGGCGTCGGTGATCGCGCATGAGTTAGGGCACGTGGCCCTTGGCCACAGCCGACGGCGGATGATCGATTTCTCGGGTCAGAATGCGTTGCGCACGGCGCTGGCGATGGTGCTGTCGCGGTTCATCCCCGGCGTGGGCGTGTGGGTGGCCAACATCCTGACCAGCCTGCTGGCCGCACGCCTGTCGCGGTCTGACGAATACGAGGCCGACGCCTATGCCGCGGCGCTGCTGACCAAGGCGGGGATCGGCGTGACGCCGCAGATTTCGCTGTTCGAGAAGCTGGAGGACCTGACCCAGAACCGTGCGGGTGCCGCACCGGCCTGGCTGCTCAGCCATCCCAAGACCGCCGAACGCATTGCCGCCTTGCGCAAGCTCGAAGACAAATGGCTGCTCGAGACCCCATCTTAAAGCTCTGGTAACACCCCGGCACTATTCCGCTGCGTACTGACCCAGCCGACGTGCCCATTGATGATCCTTTCCACCTTTTTCCGCTTTGCCGTCGCGATGTTGATCCTTGTCCCGCAGGCAGGGGCCGCGGGCGACGGGCCTGTGCGGCTGTCGCTTGCCGTGCGCCAGGCCGCGTTGATCGAAACGATGACCGCCGCGGCGTGCTTTGCCATGGGTGGGGTCGACCGGTCGCGACAAGGTGCGCACGCCATCGACCTTGTCGATCGCTTTGACACGATCCTGACCGCCTTTCAGGACGGTCACAGATATCTGGGCCTTGAGCCGCTCGCGGATGATCGCCACGCCGCGACGTTGCAGTCGGCGCGGACTGTCTGGCTGTGGTATGCGCCTGCCCTGCAGCAGATCGTCGCCGGTGATCTGCACAGCGTGGTGATCCGGCAGGTCATATACGGAAACAACGAGATGATCACCGCCGCGGAGGCCATCGCATCGGAGTTTGCGTCATCCGATGCGGGGGCGGGTATTGCGCCGGACCGATTGCGCGCCTTTCGCATAGCCGGGCATCAGCAGATGCTGACGCAACGCGCCCTGCGGCAGGCCTGTTTCCTGTCCTTCGGCCTCGGCGGGGCCAGGTTGGCCGACCGGTTACGCGCCACGTTGCAGGAGATCGAAACAACGGCGGACCGGCTTGCCCATGGCGACAGCACCACGCCCGGCCCCGCCAATGCGCGCATTGCGCGCAATTATCGCACGGCGACGCTGATGTGGGGCAAGGTGGCCCCCACGCTGCATGCGATCCTTGCGGGCGACGCGGTGGACGCCACCGCGTTGCAAAAGGCGATCAAGCTGAACACGTCCGTGATCAAGCAATACAATCAGGCGTTGGACGGGTTGGTCAGCTGACGCCCCCTGCCCGCTCGAGGATCTTGCCCAGCCGCGGCAGCCGGGCCTTTTTCATCAGCGCGCGCATCTGCCAATCGTCGCCCGAAAGCCGTTTCGCTTCGGCCAGCACAGCCTGACCAACGGCTGCGACGGTGTCCGGTTGCGTTGTGGCGCAGCGGGTCAGGTAGGCATCGGGATCGACGCGCGACAGCCCTTCTTCGGCGAGGATGTGCTGTGGAAAATCCCGCGCATTCGACGTCATGATCACATCTGCCGATCCCTGGATTGCGGCTGCCAGCACGTGCACATCCGCGGGATCGGGCAGCCACAGGCGCGTTTCCAGTTCGGGCGGATAGCTGACCGTGGCCCGGGGCCATTGCACGCCGAGCTGCGCGATCTCGCCGCGGGCATAGGTGGCGTCCGCGGGACCCAGCCGGGCCGCGGCCCGGGCCCATTCCTCGAGGATCCGCGCGCTCCAGAGTGGTTGAAACAGGCCTGCGCGCGCCACGCCCAGCACCATTTCGCGCATGACTGTGGGATAAAGCACGTTGGCGTCGATCAGCACCTTCATAGGCGGAAAAACAGTGCCTTGAGGTATCCGCTTTCGGCGAGTTGTGGCAGTTGCGGATGGTCCGGCCCGGCAAATCCTGTGTGCAGCAGCACAGGCGACCTGCCGGCCTTGCCGATCCCGCGCACCGATGCGGCCCGGAATTTGGCAAGCTCGGCGGCGTGTGAGCAACTGCACAGCCCCAGGATCCCCCCGGGCGCCACCAGCGGTGCGGCCAGCCGTGCGATCCGTTCATAGGCCCGCAATCCTGCCTCGAGCGCGGGTTTTGCCGGCGCAAAGGCGGGCGGGTCGCAGATCACCATGTCGAACATCGCCTGTTCGCTGGCGAGTGTCGCCAGCATGTCAAAGGCATCGCCCTTGCGGGTGGTCAATCGATCGGCGGCCCCCATGCGGGCCGCCCCCGTTTCGGCCAGCGCAAGTGCTGCCGCAGAGCCGTCAACGGCCGTCACCTGCGACGCCCCCCCGGCCAGAGCGGCGAGACCGAACCCGCCCACGTGCGAAAACACGTCCAGCACGGCAGCACCCTGTGCAAAGCGTTGCGCAAAGGCGTGATTGGGGCGCTGGTCGAAAAACAGCCCGGTCTTTTGCCCGCCCGTCACGTCGGCCATGTATGTCGCGCCATTCATCGGGACGGCGATTGGCCCTGCGGGTGCGGTGCCGTGCACCACGGCCGACACGTCATCGAGACCTTCGAGGCTGCGCGCCCGGCCGGACGCGCTTTTGATCACGACCTGCGCGCCGGTCACGTCCAGCGCGGCCGCGACCAGCTGATCCATCCGCAGGTCTGCCCACGCGGCGTTGGGCTGAATCACCAGCACGTCGCCAAAGCGGTCGATGACCACGCCGGGCAGACCGTCGGCTTCGGCGTGGATCAGGCGGTAGAACGGGGCGTCATAGAGCGCCTCACGCAGGCCAAGCGCGCGGCGCAGGGCGGTCGCGAACCAGTCCTGGTCAATGTGCGCGTGGACATCGCGGTCAAGAACGCGGGCGAGGATGCGTGACGCCGGGTTGACGGCCACGAGGGCCAGCGGGGCGCGGCTGTCATCGACCAGGACCGCAAGCGATCCGGGCGCCAGCGCGCGCGTGCGTCGGTCGGTGACCACGTCGGTGGCGTAGGCCCACGGATGGCCGTGGCGCAGGCGGCGGGCGTCGGCCTTGGGGCGCAGGCGCACCTGGGGCAATGGAGAAAAGGGCGCTGTCATAGCGCCCTCCTCTACGCCGTCACGGCGCGATGCGAAAGGTCAACTTGCTTCGTTGATGCTTTGCAGCAGTCCGAGGCGCGGGTTCTGGAAACCATCCGCCTGCGTCAGTTCCTGGCGGATCACTTCGGCGAGGTGGTCGGTGATCCGGACCTTTTGGGTCTGACCGATGCTGTCGGCGTGAATGGCGACGCTGCCGCCGAGGGCGTCAAGGTCGGCGCGCACCTCGCGGCTGGGCATGATCGCAGCGCCGGTGGCGGCGTCGCGCACGGTCAGATCGAATGTGATGTTGTGGACACCGCCGATGCTGTACCGGGCCTTTTCGCTGAGCGCGTGGAACCGCTTGACCACGATGTCGAGCGTCACGGCCTGATCGCCTTCGAGCGACCGGGTGCCACGCGTCATCGCGTTTTCAAAGATCGCGGTGACCTGTGCATAGCGGTCGCCGATCGGATCGCCGCGCCAGACAATGTCGCCCTTGGGCAGATAGCTGTTGGCTTCGGACACCGTGAGCGCTTTGGGGACGACGACCTTGATCTCGCCCACGCGCACCTGCGGAATGGCATCGCCTGTGTCCGCGGCAGCGAAGGTTTCATATCCGTCCGGAACCTCGACCGCAGCGCTGAGCGGTGCGGGTTCGAACGGGGTGTTGCGCGTTGCGACATTTGTCGTGCCACAGGCCGAGACCAGCCCGCCCAGCAGCAAAAGGAATGCGATCTTCACGCGTGTCATATCCTGTCTCCAATCAGCTCGCCTGCGGTCTGTGCCGCCTCACGTCATGCGGGCAAAATCGCCTGCAATTGAGGCGGATTTGAGACAAATTTGCGCAGATCGCGGGATCGTTTTGTGTCGGGCCTAGTCGGCAGCATCTGTTTCTGATCGCCGCCCGCGCCATCCACCGCGGCGTTTCGGGGTGTCGGCCGTGGCGGCGCCTTCGCGCAATACCTGGGTCATCGGATGCTCGGGATGCACCCCGGCGAAGCGCTGCAAAAGGGCCATGAGTGCGGCCTCTTGGGTCAGGTCCGAAGGCAGGCTCAGCGCCCAGTCCAGAAAGATCGTGCGGCAATCGGGTTTGGTGATCCCGTCGATCCGGTATGCCTCGTAGATGAGGCCCTTGGGGTCTTCAGCGTGGCTTGTCTTGCGCATCCCGCACACCTTTTGTTTGGGGCCCGGTCTGTTTGGGGCCCAGTCCGTTTGCGGCCTGGTCTGTTTCGGGCTTTACGGCCGCGTCGATAATCTGTGCCGCCTTGGCATAGTCGGTTTCAAGCTGTTTTTGACCTGCCTCGACCGTATCCGTGCCCGCGGCGCGCGACAGGATGGCGTGGCCGCCCTTGCCGACGGTGTCGATGTCGATGGGACCGGTGCTGAGCAGACGCGAGGCCATCTGGACGGCGAAGGCACGGCCATAGACGGCGCGCAGCGTTTTGGCGGCCCCGGGCGTGACCAGCCCCGCCTGTGCGCCTGCGTCGAGGCCGCTGTCCACATCGCGCACGGGCTTGCCCGCCAAGAGCGCGCCGGCCTGTGCCAGCAGTTCGATATCCTGCATCCGGCCCGGCCCGACCTTGGCATCCCACGGGCCTGCGGGGGCCTTGGCCGCGGCGATGCGGGCGCGCATCTGTGCCAGTTCTTCGATCACCGCGCCGGTGTCGCGGGGTTTGGCGATGATTTCCGCGCGCAGGCCGTCGATCGTGCGGCAGAGCGCATCGGACCCGGCAATGGGGCGCGCGCGGGTCAGGGCCAGATGTTCCCAGAGCCATGCCACGTTTCGCTGATAGCTTTGGAACGATTGCCAGGACGTGGCCACCGGCCCCTGATTGCCCGAGGGGCGCAGGCGCATGTCTGTTTCGTAGAGGCGCCCCTGCGCGGTGGGCGCGGTCAGGGCGGTGACGAGCGCCTGGGTCCAACGGGCATAGTAGGTGCGGCTGGCCAGCGGTTTGGCGCCATCGGACATCTCGACGCCCGCGGCATCGTAGACCACGATCAGGTCCAGATCGGAACTGGCGGTCAGGCGCGCGGCCCCGAGCGAACCCATCCCGAGGACCGCCGGACCTTGGCCCGGCGGCGGACCGTGGCGGTGTGCGAACTGGGCGGTGACCACGGGCACGAGGGCGGCCACGCAGGCCCCGGCCAGCGCTGCGTATTGTTCAGCGCCTTGCGGTGCGTCGGTCAGGTTGCGCAGCAGGTGCACGCCGATGCGAAAGTGCTGTTCCTTGGCCCAGACGCGGATGGCATCGAGGCTGGCCTCGTAATCGAGCCCGTGCATGGCGGCGCGCGCTTCGGCCTGCAATTCATCCGCGGGCGGCAGCGGTGCAAAGAACTGCCCGCCCAGAACCGCGTCGAGCACTTGGGCGTTGCGCGACAGGTAGGCCGCCAGCGCAGGCGATGTTGTGACGATGTCGACCAGCAGGTCGACCAGCGCGGGGTTCGCCTCGAACAGGGAGAACAGCTGGACGCCCGCGGGCAGCCCCGCGAGGAACCCGTCAAAGGCGGCCAGCGCCTCGGCCGGGCGCGCGGCGGCGCTGAGGCGCTCCATGAGCATCGGTTCGATCCGGTCAAAGAGTGCGGCACCGCGCGCCGAACGCAGGGCCGGATAGCTGCGCCAGCGCGCCTGCATCGCGGCATCTATCTGCGCGGGCGGCGCCGCGGCCCGGGCGGGGGCAAAGAAGCCTTCGGTTTCGGTGTGCACCTCGGACAGGCGCGAGCGCAGGGTCGATTGCAGCGCGTCGACGTCGGTGTCCATCATCGCGGCAAGGCGCGCAAAGCCTTCGTCGCTGGTGGGCAGGGTGTGGGTCTGCGCGTCCTGCACCATTTGCAGACGGTGTTCGATGGTGCGGGCAAAACGGTAGTGGTCAGTCAGCCGGTCGGCCAGAGTGGGCGTGATCCAGTCCCGTGCTGCCAGCGCGGCAAGCCCATCGACGGTGCCCCGGACGCGCAGGCTGCGATCCCGCCCGCCTGCGATCAACTGCCGTGTCTGGGTAAAGAATTCGATCTCGCGGATCCCGCCGCGGCCCAGTTTCATGTTGTGCCCGGGCAGGGTGATGGGCCCGCCCGTTCCCTTGTGCGCGCGAATGGCCAGGCGCATGTCATGCGCGTCCTGGACTGCGGCAAAGTCCAGATGCTTGCGCCAGACAAAGGGTTTGAGTTCAGCGAGGAAAGCCTCGCCCGCGGCGATGTCACCTGCCGCCACGCGGGCCTTGATATAGGCCGCGCGTTCCCATGTCCGGCCAAGGCTTTCGTAGTAGCGCTCTGCCGCGCCTGCCGCCATCACAACGGGCGTGACCGACGGATCAGGCCGCAACCGCAGATCGGTGCGGAACACGTAGCCGTCCGCCGTATTTTCGCTGAGCGTTGCACACATGTGTTTGACGGCGCGCACCAGCGCCGAACGGATCGCCGGATAGTCGCCCGGATCGTGGCGTGTTTCGTCGAACAGGCAGATCAGGTCGATGTCGGAGGAGTAGTTCAACTCGTCTGCGCCCATCTTGCCCATGGCGATCACAAAGACACCGGGATCAAACTCGGGCAGCTTGCCGCGCTTGCGCTGTGCGTCGATGCCAGCGGTGAGTGCGACCTGGCAGGCCATGTCCGCCAGTCTTGTCAGCGCGGCTGTCACCTGTTCCAGCGTCCAGACCCCGCCCAGATCGGCCAGCGCGGACAGCAGTGCCACGCGCCGTTTCGCCTGCCGCAGGGCTGCCGCCACGTCGCCGGTTTCGGGGGCGGTCACGGCGTCCCTGAGTGCGGCATCCGGGTTGTCCAGCGCACCGGGCAGCCAGGCCGCCTCTTTGCCGATCAACCCGGCAAGGTAAGGAGAACACCCCGCGACCGCCTGCAGGAATGCGCGCGTCGGTCCGTTGTCGACATCGACCTGTGCGACACTGTCCCGCCCGATCTCGGGCTGGAACGCGCGTGGCATGGTCTTGAGGTCCGACAGCAGCGACATGCCCCTGTTTTGATTGCCACGCCGCGCGCGTCAATGGTCCTTGTGCATGCGCGTGATGCGGCTACTGTCCCGCGCCATGAGCAAAAGCCTGAAACGTGTCCGCGCCGCACTGGAGGCCGCGGGCATTGACACCGAGATCGTTGAAACGCCTCTTGCGCGCACGGCGGCCGATGCCGCCGCAGCCCTCGGGTGTGACGTGGATCAGATTGCCAAGTCCATTGTGTTTCGCGGTGAGACCAGCGGACAGGCCATCCTGTTCATCACCGCAGGCGGCAACCGGGTCGATGGGAACAAGGCCTCTGCCGTGGCCGGTGAGCCGCTGGGCAAGGCCGACGCGGCCCTGATCCGTGCGCAGACCGGCTTTGCCATCGGGGGCGTTTCGCCGGTGGGACATCTCAATCCGATCCGCGCCTTTGCCGATCCACACCTGTCCACATTCGATGTGATCTGGGCTGCTGCGGGCACGCCGCACCATGTTTTTCGCGCGTCCCCAGCCGATCTGGTGCGAATTTCCGGCGCGCAACCATCTGACTTTACTGTGTAATACAAGAATATGTAAAAATCTTTCACATTCACCCTTGCGCGGTCGCGGATCTGTGCCCATCTTGGTGATGTGAAAGGCATTCACATCCGCAACCCGGGCCTGCGCGTATCAATGGCCCCTCTTTTGAAAGGGAATGAAATGACGACCATGTCCACCTCCGCGACCGGCACCCAGATGCAGGGCAGTTGGTTGACCCGGAGCGAGCGTTGGCTCGACGAGCGGGGCAAAGGCGCCTGGATCGCTGCCATGGTCCTTGGATTCATCTTCTTCTGGCCGGTTGGTCTGGCGCTTCTGGCCTACATGATCTGGAGCAAACGCATGTTTTCGAAATCCTGCACATCCCGCGGCATGAGCCGCACCATGACCACAATGCGGACCAGCGGAAATTCTGCATTTGACGCCTACAAGGCCGACACCCTGCGCCGCCTGGAAGAAGAGCAGCACAATTTCGAAGCCTTCCTCGAGCGGCTGCGCGAGGCCAAGGACAAGGCCGAGTTCGACCAGTTCATGGACGAGCGCGCCGCAGCCGCCAAGTCCGAAGACTGATCCTCCCCCCCTGTCGCTGCGCGTCTCCCTCGGGCGCGCGGCGCTTTTCCGTGAAAGCGTGCACCATGTCCCTCGCCGATCCCGTCACCCAACCGCAATTCTATGCCGAGGTCGCGCCCAAGCGGCTTTTTGCGTGGATCATCGACACGATCCTGATTGCCGCGATGTGCCTTTTGATCCTGCCGTTCACCGCGTTTCTGGCCCTGTTCTTCTTTCTGGGGCTGATGGGTGTGGTCGGCTTCGTCTACCGCGTCGCCACGCTCACCGGGGGATCTGCGACC
>JBCBAV010000138.1:0-9417 GCA_038532285.1 Pseudomonadota bacterium
CCCCCCCTTCCCACCCTCCCCCCGCCACACGCCTTTTCCGGAGGTCAGGGTTGTTCCTCGGTGTGCTTTCCCGATTTTTGCTTGTGATGCCGGACGGGGCATCGGGGGTGGGGGTGGTATAGCGTTCGGGCGGGGTGTAACCGGGCGCAAACCCAAAAGAAAACTCCGACGCCCGATCCGGCGCAAAGGCCGGATAGGCCCTGACCTTTAGTCCGACCGCAATCCCGCGAAAATCCTCGAACACGGTGCCGCGCAATGCCAGCGTCGGCGGGCAACCATTGCCGTTCTTGGGCAGGTACAGGCTGGCGTAAAACCCTGACGGTTTTTCCACGCCGATATTTCCCGTGGTCACGATATCCCAATGCCGCTCCACATCCGCCAAGGCCTCGCGGGTCTCAGATTGCAGGCTGGCGGGGTTTTGCAGGTGCCGATGGTAATTGTGCAGGATCATAAACGTCGCGTGATCCTGGCACACCTCGTTGTCCGCTTCTCCCAGAACGATTGTTGTCATACGCGCGTTACCAGATCTCAGTGCCCATATCGGTGCCGCGCCGACCATCGTCATGCGCCTGGTTCAACTGGCCCTCTTTCAGCAACCAACCGCCATGTTCATCTGCAACAGGGGGCCAGGCCATCAGGTCCTGCAGCGTGTCATTCGGCCGTACAACGCCCGCCTCGACGAGCGCCCCAACCACCTTTTGCAGCCTCCAAAGGTCGTGCAAAGCCTTGGGTCCACTGGCATTCTCAAAATAGGAATAGTGATTAATCAGAGACTCAAGAGCCTCCTGATGAAAGACCTCTGCGCTTGGAGGGGGGATCAACCCGCGCTTGGCCAGGATGTAAAGCTCTTCAGCATTGTCTATGGCACGGGCTCCACTGATCAGTCCGCCCGCCATGGTGACGGAATATGCCAAATCATTGATTGGACGCGCGGTCAGCCATGGGTCGGCGCCCTGTTCCAGCAAAAACACGCGCGCATGCAGGTTTTTGAACGGCGCATTGATCAACGGCGAATTGCCGTATCCGCCACCCCCCGTGGTATTCAGCAAACCGCCATAGTCGAGGTAGGTCTGCAAAAACGGTACTGCAGGCGATCCGTCTTTCCACCGTTGGATGCCGGTGGGCTTGGGGTGGTAAATGGACTTCGCCGCCGTGTAGGCCATGATGCTGCCCGACGCGTTGGGATCGGCCCCCGCCTCCAAAAGCGCCGCCAGCCACGCGTGGTTATGCTTATCCACCGCTTCGTTCAGGAACGTGGTGCGGGGCGGGCGCACACCTTGCGGCACCATCACCGTATCCAGCTCGGCCCCCAGCGCGCGCAACGCCTCTACATCCGGTTCTTCGCCGGTGTACAGCGCCACCAGCTGCGCCTGCATCGCCGCACTGACGCCCATCCGGCTGGCCCGGTCGATTGCAGTGTCCTCGGACAAACAGCGCACCATGTTTTCCAGGATCTCATCCATCACCTGTTCCTCGACCGGCAGTTTGAAATAGGATCGCGTGTGCGGCTCTTGCCGGCAGGTCTTGCCGGATGGCAGGCAGGCCGCCGCCACCATCGCGACCACACCCAGACACAGGAAAATCCGAACCAGCGCCCGCATGTCAGTTGATCTTGACCTTGTCCGCCTTCAGCACGATCAGCTTGTCGGCGGTCTCAAGGATGGTCTTGCCCTTGATCTGAATGGTCCCGTCCGACGTCATCGTGATCCGCGCGTTGCCACAGACCAGATCGATCTTGTCCCCGGCCTCCATGCGAATGGTGCTGCCGACACGGGCGGTATAGTTGGTGCCCACCTCGGTTTCCTTGTTCTCGGTCACCGTCTCGTAGTGATGCGTGCCGATCACCTGCGTTTTGACCTGCTCGACCGTGATGCTCAGGTTGCCGGTGCCGGGACTGCTGCCCGCAGGCCCCAGCATGTAGGGCGTCGTTTTCAGGCCCTCGGGGTCCGCTGTCGCGCCGCTCGGCGTATAAGATCCCGCATTGCCGGGCCCCACGCGCAGGGCCATGTCACCGTCGACAACTTCGGTCAGGTTGTTGCCGATCTCCACCGCCTTGTCATGGCCCACGGATTCGACCTTGTTCACATTCACCCGCTCGGACTGGTTGTTCTCGATCTTGGTGTTGCGGTCCTTCTGGGCGTGCACGAAAATCTCTTCCTCGCCCGCCTTGTCCTCGAACCGCAACTCGTTGAACCCCTCGCCCTGGTGCGTGTCGGTCCTGAAAGTTGACCGCGTCTTGTGCTGGGGCAACGGATAGGGGACGTCGTTCTTGCCGTTATAGACACAGCCGGTCACGATCGGCTTGTCCGGATCGCCTTCGAGAAACTCGACGATCACCTCCATCCCGATGCGCGGGATCACCATGCCGCCCCACCCCTTGGACGCCCAGTTCTGGCTCACCCGGCAGCGCATCGAAATGGCGCTGTTCAGGTCCCAGTGAAACCGGACAAGGATGCGGCCATATGCGTCGCAATCGATCTCGCCATCGCCGACAACTGTGGCGGTCTGCGGGCCGTAAATGCGTGGCACGCGGGTTGTGCGTTCGGGCCGGAACGGCGCCTCGAACGGCAACAGCACGTAGGTGCCCGCGTAATCCTCCTCGTCGTCGGCCTTGGCGTTGGCCTTGGACCCATAGCTTTGCGCCCGCAGCGTGTGCTGCGCCTTCAGGCAGACGAACTTTTCGCCCGTGGCACCGGGGATCTTGTCGCCGCCCAGCGTCACGACCATCCCGGCCCCAAGGCTCAGCGTGTTGCCTTCGGCCTGCGTGCGCAGCGATTGGCCCGCCTCCTGCTGCACGCGCCGGTCCACCATCCTGCCGCCTTCGCCCGCCTCCAGATAATCGCCGGGCCAGTCAAAGCTTTCGACATTGCCGTTCTCATAACCGGCACCGCTGTCCTGATCGACCTCTTGCGACGCGGTGGGTGTCTTGAAATTGTATTCGGTCAGCCGCACCACACCGGTGGTGACCCGCGCGCCCACGGTCCACTTGCGGAAATGCTCTTCGTCGGCGGCATGGTTGCCCGCGGCACCGTAAAACGGCCGCGTGCCGACGTCATGATGCGCCCCGGCAAAATCCGTCAGGATCAGGGTGTGATTGCCCGCCTCATGGCGCCAGTGCCACGAGATGCCGAACCGTTCCATGATCCGTCGGCAGAAATCTGCATCGCTCTCGCCGTATTGCACGGTGTATTCCAGCTCCGGATAGCTGTCGTACAATTCTATCTCGAACAGCGGCGCACCCAGATGGCCATAGTCGGAAAACACCTCGCTCAGGATGTCGGGGGCCGTCAGGTTGTGAAAGATGCGCTGATTGCGCCGCAACCCGGCCAGGTGGAACCATGGCCGCAGGACCAACGCATAGCGGTTGCCGTTTTCCAGATTGCCAAGGCTCTGCGCCTCGCTCACCACCCCGTCGAAATACCGCGCCTCGCCCTTGGCGCATTCGGCGGTCACCGTGGCATGGGTGCCCAGCAAATCGTTCAGATCAAGGTCCGGTTTGTCCGAGATCGCCTGCACCCGCCAGGTGAAATCCCCCGATTGTTCCTCGGTGCCGTGCATCTTCTCGAAAAACAGCACGTCGGTGCCCAAAACGGTCGAAAGCCGGGTGCGACGGTCAAGCTGTGTAAAAGGCGCGTTCATACCATAAAAACCAATGTCTCAATGCGGTTACCGGGCACGCTAATCAAGAAGCCGCAGGCTGTCCACAGCCGACAGCGCCGCGGCAGCCGGGCGGGTCGGGAACCGGGGGCGCTGTCGCTGGCCGCAATCCTTAACCAACAGTTATCGCGCGCGCGCAAACGTTAACGCGGGCCAGATCCTAATGGTGTCTTAACGGGTGTTGCGGGGCCGTTTTGTACAAAACGCGGGCCATTTTGAACAAAACCCCGAAGAGGCCCCGAAAAGGGGGCGATGAGGCGCGCGCGTTTTGTACAAAACACCCCCCGTTTTGAACAAAACCGCGCTGTCGGGGCAGCGTACGCCCCCTTAACGAAAAAAGCCGCCCCGAAGGGCGGCCTTGCACATCGCGTGGCAGTCGGGTTCAGAACCCGAGGCCGGCGTACTTGTTCTTGAACTTCGAAACGCGGCCGCCGGTGTCCATCAGACGCGCGCCGCCCCCGGTCCATGCCGGGTGCACCGACGGGTCGATGTCCAGCGCCAGCTGGTCGCCTTCGGCGCCCCACGTGGACTTCATCTGGACCACGGTGCCGTCGGTCATCTTCACTTCGATGATGTGATAGTCGGGATGCGTATCGGCCTTCATGCCTTGGCTCCTTCGGACTTTTTGGGTTTGTAATTCGTGACTTCCGCGATCCGCGCCGACTTGCCGCGGCGGCTGCGCAGATAGTAAAGCTTGGCGCGACGCACGCGCCCGCGGCGGACCACGGTGATGCTGTCGATGTTGGTGGAATATAGCGGGAACACCCGCTCCACGCCTTCGCCGAAAGAGATTTTGCGGACGGTGAACGACCCGGCGATGCCGCCGCCGTTGTTGCGCGCGATGCAGACGCCTTCGTAGTTCTGCACCC
Source organism: Pseudomonadota bacterium (assembly GCA_038532285.1). GTDB lineage: Bacteria > Pseudomonadota > Alphaproteobacteria > Rhodobacterales > Rhodobacteraceae > Tateyamaria. The sequence goes on from JBCBAV010000138.1 coordinate 4,527, forward strand.
GCGTGCGCGTGCCTTCCGTCACCCGGAACCCCACGCGAATGGTGTCCCCGGCCTTGAAGTCGGGGATGTCTTTCCCCAGGGCGGCAATCTGTTCCGCCTCAAGCTGTGCGATCAGGTCCATTGACCTAAGCTCCTCATTTTGCTCACGGTTTTTCCCGTGAAGATGTGTCCGCGCCTCAGAGCTCTTGGTCTTCACCGGGTCCGCTGTCGCGCCCGCCAGAGTTCAGGTCACTGTTTCTGCGTAACGCCCGGGGCGGCACATCCATGTCGAAGAAGACATCGGCACGTCCCAAGCGGCCCGAATCCAAATGGAAGCGAACAGGGGGCTTATAGGCCCGCGGCGCTGTGCGGTCAACTCTCCTCGCCCGTGTGGCGTGCCCACAGGTCCGGGCGGCGTGCGCGGGTCAGCGCCTCCGACTGCGCGCGCCGCCAATCCGCGACCTTGCCATGGTCGCCGGATGTCAGCACCGCCGGTATCTCGCGCCCCTCCCAAACGGCAGGCCGGGTGTATTGCGGGTGCTCGAGCAGCCCTGCGGAATGGCTCTCCTCGACCGCACTTTCGGCATTGCCCAGCACCCCCGGCAGCAGCCGCACGGTGGCATCCAGCATCGCCTGCGCAGCAATCTCGCCCCCGGTCATGACGAAATCGCCCAGCGACACTTCGGTCACGCCCCAGTGTTCCAGCACCCGCTCGTCGACCCCTTCGAACCGCCCGCACAGCATCGTCACCCCGTCGCACCGCGCCAGATCCCGCGCCATGGACTGGTCAAACCGCCGCCCCCGCGGCGACATGTACAGGATCGGCCAGCGCCCCCGCGCATGGCCCTGCGCCTCGGCGATCGCAGCGCTGACCACGTCGGCGCGCAGGACCATGCCCGCACCGCCACCGGCGGGCGTGTCATCGACGTTGCGATGCTTGCCCACCCCATGCCCACGCAGGTCATGGGTGTGCAGCTGCCAGCGCCCGTCCTGTAATGCTTTGCCGGTGAGTGACGCGCCCAGAACACCGGGAAAAGCCTCGGGAAACAGCGTGATCACCCGCGCCTGAAACACGCCCACCAGATCCGGTGCCTCGTCCATCAGCGATGTCGGTTTCAGCGTCGGGCGGATCGCCTTGCGGCCATGGGATTTCGGGGCGTCAGATGTCATGCGCAGATGTCCTCGGCCCGGTCAGCGCGGGCGGTGCACATGGGCGCTTTGCGTGAGGCCAAAGGCCAGCATCAGCACCAGCATCGCCGAGCCACCATAGCTGACGAGCGGCAGCGGCACGCCCACAACGGGCGCGAGGCCCATGACCATCGACATGTTGACGGCAAAGAACAGGAAAAAGTTCAGCGCGATCCCAAGGGTCAGGAGCGACGAGAACCGATCCTTGTTGGCCAGCGCCGAAGCCACGCAAAAGATGATGATCAACGCATAAAGCACCAGGAGCGAAAACGCGCCGATGAACCCGAATTCTTCGGCCAGGGTGGTAAAGATGAAATCGGTGTGCTTCTCGGGCAGGAAGTTCAGCCGCGATTGCGTGCCCTGCATGAACCCGCGCCCGGTCCAGCCGCCAGACCCCAGCGCGATCTTGGATTGCGTGATGTGGTACCCTGCGCCCAGCGGGTCGCTGGAGGGATCAAGGAACGTGTCGATGCGCCGGTACTGATAGTCCTTGAGCAGTTGCCATTCCGTGCCGCGCGATTGAAACACCGCCGTGATCAGGCCCACGCCCGACGCAATGACTGCGGCGAAATAGGCCCAGTGCACGCCTGCCAGAAACATCAGCCCGCCCCCGGCGGCCAGCAGCAGGATCGAGGTGCCCAGGTCCGGCTGTCGCAGCACCAGAAACACCGGCAGAATGATCAGCAGGACGGGGATCAGCACCCACAGCGGCTTGGATTTTTTGTGACTGGGCAGCCAGTCATAGTAGGCGGCAAGGATCGCGACGAGGCTTACCTTCATCAGCTCTGACGGTTGCAGGCGCATGAACCCAAGGTCGATCCAGCGCTGCGCGCCCATGCCGACCGAGCCAAAGAACTCGACCCCCACGAGCAGCAAAAGCGTGCCCGCATAGGCCACACCCGCCATGTTGCGCCAGAACCAGATCGGCACCACCGCCACGATCAGCATCAGCAAGAAGCCGACGGCAAAGCGTTTCATCTGCGGCTCGGCCCACGGGCTCATCGACCCACCGGCCACGGAATAGAGCATCAGGAACCCGACGCCAGCGACGGCGGCCAGCAGGATCGCCAGCGGCCAGTTCAGGTACAGGATCTTGCGCGGCCCGGTGGGGACATATTTGACGGTGTACTCAAGATAGCTCACGCCTGATCGCTCCCGTCGATGTCGGCCACGGGCTGCACGTCGCGCAGCACGCGCTGTTGTTCGCGGATGCGGGCGCGGTCCTTGGGCGGATAGGCGTCCACTGGGGGTGCGTCGCCATAAAGCGCCTGCAGCGTGATGTCGCGCGCGATGGGGGCCGCGGCGGTCGATCCGCCGCCGCCATGTTCCACGATCACGGCCACCGCATAGCGCGGGTTGTCATAAGGCGCGTAGTTCACGAACAGCGCATGATCGCGCCGTTCCCAAGGCAGATCGCTGTTGCGGATCACGCCGCGCGCACGTTCGGCGGCGGTGATGTTGCGGACCTGGCTGGTGCCGGTCTTGCCCGCGATGCGGTTCTGATCGTCGATGACCCGGCTGCCATAGGCCGTGCCGCGCCGGTCATTGACAACGTCGTACATCGCGCGCCGCATCTTGCCGAGGTTGCCCGCGTTCAGACCCATGTCGACCCCGCCGCGCGAGGGTTGTTCGACCCCGTCCACCGACTTGACCAGACGTGGGCTGACGCTGCGCCCGGTGGCCAGCCGCGCGGTCATCACCGCCAGCTGAAGGGGCGAGGCGAGCAGGAAGCCCTGACCGATAGAGGCGTTCACCGTATCGCCCACCACCCAGTCGGCGCTGCGGGTTTCCAGCTTCCACTTCTTGGTGGGCATCAGCCCCTGTGCCACCGCAGACATCGGCACGTCGTGCCGCACACCGAGGCCAAAGCGGCGCGCCATGGCGCTGATCTTTTCGATCCCGACCTTGAGCGCGAGGTCATAGTAGTAGACATCGCAGGACTGCTTCAGCGAGTTCTGCAGATCGACCCAGCCGTGGCCCGCGCGCTTCCAGCAGTGGAACTTGCGGCCCGACACCTCGAGATGGCCGGGGCAGTACACCGTCTCGTCCGGGCCAATGAGCCCTTCTTCGAGGGCGGCCATGGCGGTGATCATCTTGAAGGTCGATCCGGGCGGATAGGTGCCCTGTACCGATTTCGATGCCAGCGGGCGGTACTTGTTTTCGGTCAGCGTGGCGTAATCGCGGGTCGAGATACCGCGCACAAACAGGTTCGGGTCATAGGTGGGCGAGGACGCGATGGACACCAGATCACCGGTCTGCACGTCCATGATCACCGCGCTGGCGCTTTCCTCGCCCAGCCGCGCCTGCACATAGCTTTGCAGCTTGGCGTCGATGGTCAGCTGCAGGTCGGTGCCGGGGATGCCCTCGCGCCGGTCCAGTTCGCGCATGACGCGGCCTGCGGCGTTGACCTCGACCCGCCGTGCCCCGGCTTTGCCGCGCAGGTTGTCCTCCAGCTTGGTCTCGACCCCGACCTTGCCGATCTGGAACCGCGGGATGCGCAAGAGCTGATCCGGATCCTCGATCCGTTCCAGATCAAAGTCGCTGACCGGCCCGACATAGCCCAGCACATGGGCAAAATCCGATCCGCGCGGATAGACCCGGCTGAGGCCGACTTCGGGCGTGATGCCGGGCAGGGCAGGGGCGTTGACGGACACGCGCGACAGGTCTTCCCAGCTGACCTCGTCGGTGACGGTGACGGGCAGGAAGGGGGGCGAGCGTTGGATCTCGGCACGCGCACGTTCCAGCGCTTCGGGCTCGAGCGATACGACATCGCCCAACTGTGCCAGCACCGCGTCTACGTCGCCTGCATCTTCACGCACGATCACGATCCGATAGCTCGGCACATTGCGCGCCAGCGGCACGCCGTTGCGGTCGAATACCTCGCCGCGGGCAGGTGGGATCAGGCGGATGTTGATCCGATTTTCTTCGGCGAGCAGGCGGAACTGGTCGGCCTGATCGACCTGCAGGTACTGCATCCGCACGCCCAAACCGGCGACAAAGGCCAGCTGCAACCCACCCAGGATTGCCGCCCGGCGACCGAGCAGGCGGTGCCCCGCCTCGACATCCACGCGCGGCCGTCTCATACCCGTGCCCCCGTGCTGTCGAAATCACCGGGTGCCAGTTTGCGCACGCCCATCAATGCGTGGGTTACGGCCACTACCAGCGGATAGGCCAGTACAGTGACTGTGATCTGGATCACCGATGGGATCAACGCGGGCGCGTCGATCAGGAAAATGGCCAGCGCAATCCGGTAGGCGATGCCCACACCCACAATCCACGCCGCCGCCGACACCAGTTCCGTCGACAGGGTGGCATCCCGCAGCGACCGGGCGCGCATCTGCATTTGCGTGCAGGCCACCAACGCCAGCGCCGCCCACAACCCCGGCGGGCGTTGCAACAGCAGGTCCGCCATCAGGAACACCGCCGCCAGCAGCGCGGCTGGCACATAGTCGGGTCGCCGCACCGACCACGCCAGCGCAAAGGCGAGGATGAAATCCGGCCAGATCCACCCGCCCGTCGCCGTCTGCAGCGGCAGCAGGTGGAAAAAGATCAACGCCATCACGAGCGCTGCAAATGCCGCGCGCATGACCCACAAGCGGGACGGGGAAGGCTCGCTCATTCGCTGGCCTCCTGATCCTGCGCGACAAGCGCCTCGGTCCCGGTCAGCACGCGCGTGGTGTCCGACACCGGTTCGGTCCCGTAATGGCGCAGCACGCGCAAAAAC